>DAIPMC010000051.1:0-7363 GCA_036768895.1 Prevotella sp.
GAGATATTACGAAAGAGCAACATCCTGTACTTATCTACGTCAGAAAAACAATTGCCTATCCCTGGAACTTTGTTATCCAGATCACAGGAAATCAGGAGGAAGCCTACCGACAAATTCAGAAGATATATAAGGACGTATTCCATATCGACCTGGATTCAGACCATCCCTTTATTGACCAGCAAATCCAGCAAGCCTTTGATCAACAGACACGGATGTCAAAGATTGTTTCACTCTTTGCAGGAATTGCCATCCTGATTTCTCTGCTGGGACTGGTCGCCATGAGCACCTACTTCATCCAGCAGCGCAATAAGGAAATTGCCGTACGCAAAGTGTTCGGAAGCAACAGCCGGCAGATGTTAACCCGACTGGTTCGCACATTCCTCTCCTACGTACTGATTGCTTTTGTCCTGGCTATCCCGGTAATCTGGTATTTCATGAGCAACTGGTTGTCCGGTTTTAGTTACCGGATAACCCTCAGTCCATGGATATTCCTCGTCTCCGGCCTATTCTGCATGATCATTTCAACAGGCGCAGTATTTATACAAAGTTACAGGGCTTCACATGAGAATCCTATCCTACATATCAAAGAAAATTAAACGAATGGAAATCTGTAGAAATTTTAAAAATGCTATCCGAAACCTTACACGGCGCGGACAGCACAACGCAGCCAAAATTCTCTGCCTCGGGATTGGACTGGCAATCAGTTCAGTCATCATTGCTGAGATATACTTCGAGCAAAGTTTTGACACCTTCTTCCCTGGATATCAGCGTACCTACATCGTAAACGAAGATGCCATCCAGAATGGAGACTATGAAGAATATCCGCAGACCAGTGGAGCAATAGCTCCCGGCATCAAGCAATATGTACCCCAAGTAGAAGCCGCTACCCGATATACGGATTTATTCTCAGATGTGCAGTGTGACCTTCAGAGCCAACGACAGTTTACGGCTGACATTCAGATTGCAGACAGTTGCTTCTTTGACGTATTCCCCCGCCAGATCTTACAGGGGAACGCCAAAGACGTTCTCTCACGGCCTTTCTACTGTATGGTCAGCAGTCGCATAGCGAAGAAGATTGGCGGAAATGTCGTTGGCAAGCGATTTACACTCAAGGAATGCCCTGGAATCGAATTTGTCATCGGTGGTGTCTATAAGGAATTTCCCTATAATTCCTCCTTACATAACATGGCAGTCATCTTGTCAATGCCCACCATGAGATATATCACCTATGACGGCTCCCGGAACTGGGTGGGAAATGACCGTTACCATTCCTATATCCGACTGGCCAAAGGACATACACCTGAAGAAATCAAAGGCGAAGTGGAAAAGATGCGCCAGGAAAAACTGCCTTTGAAAGAGCTGAAAAAGGCAGGTGTCAGCCTGAACTATTCCTTTACACAGATCTCAAAAGCTTATACCTCCGATCCCTACATCAAAAAAATGGGATGGATTATGTCTATCATGGCCTTCGTCCTCCTGATGTCATCAGTCATGAACTACCTGCTCATTATTATAGGCAACATGATCAGCCGTTCTCGTGAAATGGCCATTCGCAAGTGTTACGGCGCCAGTAAAGGGAGGATTATCGGAATCATCTTCAGCGAAGCCACAGTACATGTCATCTTAGCCTTGATTCTGGCAGCTCTGATTCTGATAGCCTGTAAAGGCAGTATCGAACAGTTGATTTCTGCGCCACTTCGTATCTTACTGTTCAACCGAGGCAGTTGGATATTAGGAGCAATCGTTCTGATCATACTGGCTATCGGGGGACTGGTACCCGGACTGATCTATTCCTCAATACCCGTGACTACAGCTTTCCGGGGTTACCGAGGACACAACAGCAGATGGAAACAAGTCCTGCTGGCTATCCAGTTTACAGCCGCAGCCCTACTACTCAGTCTATTACTTATTATCCACTTGCAATACAACTACATGGTCAACGATAGCCCTGGATATGACTATAGCCAACTGGCTGTACTGAACATCGATGGTGCAACTCCAGAACAGTACGATAAATGTATTACCGAGTTAAAGAGGATTCCACAAGTAGACCAGATATCCACCGCTTCCCGCCTGCTCACCGAATGGCAGAGCGGCAACGATATCAAGTTACCGGGAGATGACAAGGAATATCTGAATGTGGCCGATTTGTACAGTGTATCTGACGGGTATCTGAAATTAATGGATATCCCTATCGTACAAGGCCGTAATTTCACGGAGCATACCGACAGTCTGAGAGAAGTGATGGTAAGCCATAGTTTCGTAAACCGGATGAAAAAGGCAGCTCATTGGACAGATAACGTTGTAGGAAAGAAGATTATGATCTCTGAACATAGTGACTCAGATCACGATGCATTTACGATCTGTGGTATCTACGGAGATTTCCGTATCGGCTCCATTTCCCAGCCAGATACCCGGCCGAGCATCATGTTCTATTCCAAACATCCGTCCAAATATATCATGATCCGTTTCCATCAACTCACCGCCGATGCCATGAAGAGTGTACACGACCAGGTAAAGGAACTGTTTCCAGACCGTAACATCACCCTTCAGAGTTATTCCACAATGATTGCGAACCTCTATATCTCTCAGAATCATTTCCGTTCAGGAGTAATGGCAGCCGGTGCCATTGCTTTTCTTATCGCTTTATTCGGTCTGGTGGGCTACGTCAATGACGAAGTAAACCAAAGGCACAAGGAAATTGCCATACGTAAGGTTAATGGTGCTCAAGTCAAGGACATTCTAAGAATCTTCATTAAGGACACCTTCTGGATTGCCCTGCCGTCTCTGATTATAGGAGGAACTGTCTCGTACTTTATCTCCCGCAATTGGCTGGAATCATTCAGTCAGCGTATATCTCTGAATCCGATTTTGTTTGTCGGATGTATCATACTACTGGCGGCTATCATCGCAGCAGTGGTCATAGCCAACTGTTATCGGGTAGCCAGGGAAAATCCTGAAAAATATCTTAAACAAGAATAAATAAAACTCACAATTATGATAAAAGTAGAAAATCTCTGCAAAACATTCCGCACGGAAGATGTGGAAACCATCGCATTGAACAAGGTTTCTTTTGAAGTGAAAGACGGCGAGTTCGTTGCCATCATGGGCCCGTCCGGATGCGGGAAATCAACCCTGTTGAATATTCTGGGTCTGCTAGACAATCCCACCAGCGGCAAATACTGGTTGAATGGTAAAGAAGTACAGGAATTAAAAGAGAAAGACCGTACCAATGTACGAAAGGGGCAGTTGGGATTCGTCTTCCAAAGTTTTAACCTGATTGACGAGTTGAATGTGGAAGAAAATATCGGACTCCCCCTGACTTATCTAAACGTGAAGGCTTCGGAGCGCAAGGAACGTGTAAGAGAGATTATGAAACGGATGAATATCAGTCACCGGGCCAAGCATTTTCCCCATCAGTTGAGTGGCGGTCAGCAACAGCGTGTCGCCATAGCCCGCGCCGTCGTTTTCCATCCCAAGATGATACTGGCCGACGAACCGACAGGTAACCTGGACTCCAAAAACGGAGCCGAGGTGATGCGAATGCTCACGGAACTGAACCAGGGCGGTACCACTATCGTCATGGTCACCCATAACGACCATGATGCTGCCATTGCTCACCGCATCATTCATCTCTTCGATGGACAAATCATAGAAGAATAAACGACGACTAGGGACGAGGATATAATTACCATTTACAAAATCTGATGATTTCAAGTAAGATTTTCTATTCTAAACTATATTACAGATATGATTTATCATTTACAAAGTTCAAGCATAGATTCTATTAAAGGTAGACTCAAGAAATTGTGCTTATCTTTAATCCTACCAACCGTCTGTCTGCCCATAGCAGCCCAGAACCGAATTACAGGAAAGGTAACTGCTTCCGATAAAGATTCGATCGTTTACAATGTCAATGTAAAATATCCTCGTTCCGGAAGACAAACCAACGGTACGTTCTGTACTTCTCAATTTCAGATTCCTGTAGATTCTATAGGCCTGGTCACCATAACGGTTTCTTCGCTTAGTTATGATCCCGTACGATTTGAGCTTCATCTACAACAAGGAGATAACAGAATGAAGAACATCGTACTTGCCAAGGATGCGATTCAGCTCAATGAAGTAAAGGTAAGGGCCAAAAAGATCAATATTGAACGGAATGGAGCTGATTTCACGATACGTAATATTCAGGGTACTCATCTGGGGGAGGCCGGTACACTCATAGATATGCTCGAATGGACACCTGGTGTATTAGTAACGCATATCGGTGACGAAGACCATGTCTCTGTCATTGGAAAAGGTTCACCAGAGATTTACATCAACAATCGGAAAATCAAAGATTATTCCGAATTGAGAGGTTTGCGTTCTGAAGATGTCAGTCGTATAGAAATTATCCGAGACCCTGATGCCAGTTATAAGATCGGCACAACTTCCGCTATACGGATTTACTTGAAACCGTCACTGAAGGATCATCTGGGAGGATCGCTAACAAACTCCTTGAGGGTTTTCAGAAAAACAGGTGATTATCCAAGTCTGGAATTGAATGGCAAGTCCGGGATTGTATCCGGAAACGTATCTGTTTCATACGGTCACGGAAAAGGTTTGGCTTACGATCCGGCAGGAACAGTAATTACCCATGGAGACAACGATCTTTTCACGAAAAATTCTGACGGATATTATAATTGGTTATATAACAGATATAATCTATTCGCAGGCTTGAATTTTGCTTTGTCTAAAAAAAGCAATTACGGCATCCAATATAGTGGAAACTTCTTAAAAGAACATCGATATCAATTTCGTACCCAACAGATCAACGATAATGGAAACCAATGGAATAAGATGATGAACGACTGGACCCATACGGACAACAAACTTCACAGCATATCTACTTTTTATTCCTGGACCAAGAATCCTGGTAACTCTCTGACATTGGTAGCTGATTATGCTACGCGAAGAAATAAATCAGACAACAATATTTTTGAGAAGAACCTGATGACAGGATATATCGATTCTACTTATAAATACACGCCCATCAACTATGATATTTATACTTTTAACGGAGATTACTCCTTTACCGTAAAGAAGAAAAACAAATTAGGCATGGGTATAGAACTTGGAGACACCAAGAATAAATCAGACGTTACGACAAACACCATTCCACAATTGATCAACCGGAAGAACTTCTGGTTGAATTCATACGTAAGTTATCGGAGAAAAATCGGGAAATACGGAATCTATGCCGGATTACGTTACGAATACGATTATACGGATACGAAATTGAATGATAACGGAACAAAAAACAGTCTGAAAAAGATTTATTCCGATTTCTTCCCATCAGCTACCTTATACTATAATCCCAATCAAAAACAGTCCTATTCACTCGGCTTTCAAACAGGAATGAGCCGTCCGTCATTCAGTGATTTGAGTCCGATCGTTTTCTACGATGACTCCTTACATTATTTTACAGGAAACCCATTACTGAAGCCTTCCTTTTACCGTCAAGTCTCTTTAACCGCTAATCTGGGGGCATTCAGTATCAACACACTTTATGTATATGAAAAAGATACCCAAGCAAATATCTTAGCACACCCCGAAAACAATTCGAATATTATTGTAACGAAACCTGAGAATATAAACCACTCAAGTTTTCTGTCTTTTTCTGTTGACTATGCTTTAAACACCAATAAAGTAAGTTTATATACATCAGGAGCCATAAGAACTTCGTTTATTAAGTACCCCTATTTGGGTAAGGTAAAGTCGTTTAATAAAACGTGGGCAAACCTGTCAGAAACACTGAACTATCGTTTTTATAAGACGTTAAATTTCTTTTCCAGTATTTTCTACAGTAGTCCACGAGCAATAAATTTTGAAAAGATGGGGTATATTTTAGCTGTCAACGCTGGTATATCCGGTAATTTCTTCAAAAAGAAACTCTATGTTTCCATCCAGGGGAACGACTTCTTCAGACGGAGTGTCACCCCCTACATAGAAAGTTATTATGGAGATATATACAGTTGGCGACGGAACAAGTATGATACCCGTGGCGTCATCCTTACCCTGCGCTATACCTTTAATTCTATAAAATCACCATTTAGAAGCAGAAGTGGGAACCAGCGATTACTGAATCGGACAGACTAAATCAGGACGCATGCTTATCCATGAAATCAACATGGCTGCTTCTGTTGTGTCTATCGATTCTGCATGGATAGAAAGAAAGCGTCCACTGATCTCGCTTATGAAGAATAAAAGTGTCTATCAGATTCAGGTAAAGTCAAGAAGAGTGAATCATATTTCAGCGTATGGTGCATAGCGCTCTGCGATATGGTGCATACGACTAAGCGATATGGTGCATACGGCAGAGTGCTATGCACCATAGAGGATATTATGCTTAATACTTTTTCAACACAGGAGTAGTTATAGCTTTCAGAGGATTACGTAAGTCCTGCAACTTTTCCTTTACAGCCAGTTGCCATTCAGGAAAGGTCTTGATGTCATAATCACTCCATGCCGAACCAAACAGATAGGAATAGCGTTTACCTGCATAATCTTTGATGATACCCAGGGCATGCTTCCCGTCATTTGAAACGAATGTACGGTCAACACCGTGAGGGAACAAAACTGCCACATAGATGGAAGACCCACACTGCTCCGGATCCTGTGTCGGATCAGCGTAACATACATCTTCCTTGTCAATCACAATATTCTCGTTCTTCTGCAAAAGCCGTTTCTGAGTATGAAGGACCACTCCGGAAACGAATGATAACGGTCTTTGCAGATGATCGTACCATACCGTAATGCGATTAAAATGTGTTCCTTTATCCAGACTGATTATCCGATGCTCCACAACTCCATCTGTATTCGGGGGGAAATTCAGCAATACCGTAAAACGTAATGGACCATTATCAAGAATCCTGTAAGTCTGGTAACAATATGGATAAATGATCTTTCCACCTTCCGACAGCAACGCAGGCGTTCCGCAACCTAATGTCGGACCAACAGCATAAACGTCCATGCCATTGCCATGATCGAGATGAAAGGAAGTAGCCAGATCTACGGAATCAGCTTTCTGATCAAGTCCTTTTTTTCTCAGAGAGTCTTCCTGAACATTTCCCGCTGCATCTTTTAGATATCTGCTATCCAAGATAAAGGACGGAGTATTCTTCACCCAAATATCAATACCGTATGATTTCTCTCCCGTCCGGGCCAGGGCCGGACCATACACCCGGTAAGCACCCTTGTCATTTTCCCATGCAATATCATCCTTGCGGATCGGATACAAATTACCATGAACCGAATAAGTCATAGGAGCAGGAATACCCTGTTGAGCTATAAAATATGCAGTGGTATGCGGCCTGACACTGAC
>DAIPMC010000051.1:7406-18587 GCA_036768895.1 Prevotella sp.
AGATTCAGAAGGCCTCAATTGCATCATTTTCCTTAGTGAGTCTAAATTGATTTCAGCCACCTCACATCTCTGAATATTCCCGGTATTTGTAAATACAATCCGGACCTCCCGGGCACTGATTGTCACAACAAAGATATTCAACAAAAACAGCAGCAAAAATTTCTTTCCAGACATAGCAGAATGATTTTAATTTCAATAGAGCAAAGATAGTTAATTTCAAGGAGATTACATTCAAAAACATATCCTTTTCTCCTTGTATTCTGATTGATTCTATTCTGAATGAAGTATTTCTCACGAAGGTATTCCGATTATTTTCCGTACCTTTGTACAACTAACGAGAGAAGTCATCATGGAAGAGAACCAAGACTTGAGAACGGCATGGGAATTTATCGAGCATACCGGAAAAAGTGTCTTTCTTACTGGAAAGGCTGGGACAGGAAAGACAACCTTTCTGAAAACCTTACGCCGGAAATCGACGAAACGTATGATTGTTGTTGCACCTACAGGTGTAGCTGCCATCAATGCAGAAGGAGTAACGATTCATTCATTCTTCCAACTACCTCCTTCTCCTTTCATTCCCGAAGCTACATTCAAAAGCCACTTTGAATACAGCAAGGAAAAACGGAATATCATACGGACTTTGGATCTGCTGGTCATCGATGAGATCAGTATGGTACGCTGTGATCTTCTGGACGCTATCGACTATGTGATGAGGAGATTCCGGGAGCACGATAAACCTTTCGGTGGCGTTCAACTGTTGATGATCGGTGACCTGCAACAACTCACACCTGTGATAACCCCCGAAGAAACGGAAATCTTAAAATCCTATTATAATACCCCTTATTTCTTTGGATCAAAAGCCTTGCAAAGTATCGGATTCATTACCATTGAACTTCATCATGTCTATCGCCAGCAGGACGAGAAGTTCATCCATATCTTAAACCATATCCGTGACGGGCAACCTACAAAAGAAGACCTTGCACTCCTGAACAGCCGATATGACTCAACATTTCATCCGAAAACTGAAGAAGGTTATATCCGCCTGACCACCCATAACCGGTCTGCTGATAATTATAATGAAAGCGAACTGAAAAGGCTCTCTTCCCAACCTTACACTTATCAAGCCAAGATCAAGGGCACCTTTCCGGAATACAGTTATCCTACAGGAGTAGAACTAACTCTGAAAACTGGTGCTCAGGTAATGTTCGTAAAGAATGATCCATCTGAAGAGAAACGTTTCTACAACGGCCGCATCGGAAGGGTCATCAGTCTGGGAGAAGACATGATCCAGGTACAATGCCAGGGAGATGACGAGCCGATAGATGTCAAACCCGAAACCTGGGAGAACGATAAATATATCATCAATCCCGATACGAAGGTTATCGAACCTGAAGTACAAGGCACTTTTGAACAATTCCCGCTCCG
This sequence comes from Prevotella sp., assembly GCA_036768895.1. Taxonomy (GTDB): domain Bacteria; phylum Bacteroidota; class Bacteroidia; order Bacteroidales; family Bacteroidaceae; genus Prevotella. The sequence continues at coordinate 8,832 of DAIPMC010000051.1, forward strand.
TCTGGCCTGGGCCATCACCATCCACAAAAGTCAGGGACTCACCTTTGAGCATGCTATCATTGATGCACGGTTCTCCTTCGCTTCCGGCCAGGTGTACGTCGCTCTCAGCCGTTGCAAGTCTCTGGAAGGATTGGTACTGGCTTCTTCCATTTCAACCTCAAGCGTGATACGAGACCAACGTGTCGAATCCTTTATCCAGCAACAGACAGATGATGCTGCAACAAGCATACAACAGTTGCCGACACTAAAAGAAGAATACTTCAGAGACCAACTCATGGAGCTCTTCAACTTTAATGAACTCACTCAGGAAACTAACAGTATGTTGCGACTGATGGCAGAATCCTTCAGAAGATACTCGCGAATTCTTAATGCCTATCAGAATATCCACATGCAACTGTCACAGAAGATCGTACCCACTGCACGAAAATGGATAACGATCATCGCGGCTACAACACCTTCAGGCCTTCACGATGAGAAATTTCAGGAACGGGTGAAACACAGCGCAGGATATTTTCTGGAAGAACTGCGGAAAGCATTCGGCACAACACTCTTGATCTCCAAGGAAATCAAGACAGATAACAAAATAGCCAAAAAGCGAATGGACAATAACCTTTCTGCTCTGTCACAAACTTTCCAGATAGAGACCTATCTTTTAGCACACATTAAGACACAAGGGTTCTCGACAGCCAACTGTCAAAGATTCAAGCAAGAAGGTGTTCTGTCTACACTTGAAGGCCAGAAAACGGCCAGAAAGCGGAAAGAAGCAAAAAGCAAGTCTCCAAAAGAAGATACGCGGACCGTAACGCTCAAAATGCTCCAGGCAGGAAAAACGCCACAAGAGATTGCTGTGGTCCGGCATCTGACCCTTGGAACAATCCAGACTCATATTGCAACACTGATTGAGAAAAAACTGTTAAAGGCCGAAGGTTGGATCAGCGACGAGACACTGACGGACGTCAGGCAAGCCCAGGAGAAATCGAATGGTGGAGGACTCTCTGCTATCAGAGAAAACTGCAAGTCGAGCATCACCTATAATCAACTGGAACTGGCTATGGTCATTCTGAAACGATTGAAAGACAAAAAGTGAGGAGGATAAAAAATGTCCTCCGGTTTGGAGGACACCTCTTATCAAATCAGATCATCCGAATCGGATATACTCATCAGAAAATTCAAAAACGATAGACAACAAATGATTCAGCCGGTATTTTTACAGTCAGCACATTGCCACCAGTAGAATCCATTTCAGAAGTTACCGGAACAACAACATCCGGATGGTCCAACGTATTCTCTGCCTGTAGATTATCACTATGTAAAATAGTCATCTTTCCAGTATTCAAATGTTTTAAACCCTGAAAGACAATAGTAATTGATTGCTCCGTCTTACCTGTATTAACTACTTTTACAATATAGTTTTTACTCGGCCGGTCATAGCAAGCAGTAGCATAAAGTCCATCAGCGCCTTCTATAGGACGATCATTTTCCGTAAGACGCAGCACATCCGTCCCCTTATTCGTTCCATACATCATCTGCACATACCAGTTGACTGTCCTCAGACTCTTCAGATTGTCAAACCAGATCAGGTCCGGCTTCCATTGCCAACCCTTTATATGAGCAAACAGAGGAGCATACGTACTCTGATAGACCACATCCGCATTGCGTTCCAGACCAGTCATGAAAGCAGCTTCAGAAAGAGCAGCCTCCCAGTTGTTATGTTCACCCTGGCCATGTGCAGCATATTCGCCGGCAAAGACCTTCGGACCTTTACGAGAATATTTATCATATCGGTTGGCATTTGACAGAAACCATTTCGGACTCATATAGTAGTGCTCATCCACGAGGTCTACTCCTAACTTACGCATCTGATCCCAACCATAGTCAAACATTTTTCCAGAAGCTGACGGGCCTGCAGAACCACAAATCTTCATATACGGATACTTAGCACGAATCTGTTTCACGAATGCTGCCAGTCTCTCCGGGAAGAGAGGTCCCCATTGCTCATTCCCGATCGCGATCTCCTTCAGATGGAAAGGCTGAGGATGTCCCATATCAGCACGTAATCTCCCCCACTTGGTATTTACGTCACCATTGGCAAATTCGATCAGGTCAAGTGCATCATCAATATAAGGCTGAAGGTTCTGTAGGCTGACATGCGCATGTTCATCGGCATCCTTATTCTGAAACTGGCAAGCCATGCCACAATTCAAGACCGGTAATGGAGAAGCACCAATATATTCACTTAAAAGGAAATATTCATAAAAGCCAAGCCCATAGCTCTGATAATAATTCGGATACAGACGGTAAGGAAAAGTATAATTCCAGCGATTCTCATTCAGCGGACGATTCTCAACAGGTCCCACACTGTTCTTCCACTGATAGCGTGTGGCCAAATCCGTCCCTTCCACGATACAGCCACCAGGGAAACGGAACACACCCGGATGAAGATCCTTCAAATCCTGGACAAGATCAGCTCGCAGTCCATGCCAGTTGTCTGCCGGAAACAGAGACACCTGATCAAGATTCACCCCCTCGTCACTATCCAGGAAGATACGTAGGAAAGCATGTGCATCCGTTTTATTGGATTTCAACTGAACCGTATATTTTTTCCATTGATTGTCATTAACTGTAAGTTCCTGCTTCGCGATGATCTCATCATCTGAACCAACGAGTTCCACACGAAGTTTTGCATCTTTCCCCTGTAAATCATTGAGACGAGCATATACACTGAAATCATACCCCATGTTTTTTTTCAGTCCCATACCGAAATAACCATGATTCTCTATGCCTGTAAATTTCTGGTCATGGCCAGCATTAAGCAATGTGACATAATGCGGATTACGATCAAAAGCAGGTTTCTGATCATCAACACTTACCTTTCCAAAAGTATTCCATCCCATCAGATGCTGGGGAAATTCAAAGGAACGATTTTCCACCATATCAGCATATAATCCCCCATCAGCTCCGAAATTAATATCTTCAAAGAAGACACCATACATCGTAGGTTGAATCTTGGCGACAGATCTGGAAGTCTGAATGGTAAAGACATGCTGAGCTGCAAGTCCGGAAGCAGACAAACAAGCAAAACACAATAATAAAGTTCGTAAAAGATGATGACTGTTCATTTGGTATTTTGTTTTAAATTTATGATTCAACTCTATAGAAAAAAAAGAAATACTTACTTTCAATTCTTCCTTCTGACACGATTCAAATACAAAGATAAAAAAATCCACCTGATTGCAGGTGGATTTTAAAAGATAACTGGTGGATAAAATATCCATTAAGCCAGAATAATTAGTTTTCCGGTGATAATACAAAAGTAAAGTCACGATTCTGATAATGTACCAGATATGGTTTCAGAGGCCACGCTCCCCAACTGTTTGTTCCTCCTACACCTTCCTGTATACCATCGATGGAAAGTTCTGTAAATTTCGATAGAGGAACCTGATAACAATGTCTCTGGTGCTTCTCCATTCCTTCGTCCAAATCATCAATATTATAATGAAGGGCACTGGCACTAAAGAGCTTGCCATCAACACCGAAAATCTTCAGGCCCTTCTGAGATGCATCCAACTGTTTCCAATAACGGATATCCGATTTTGTCCCTGTTTCCTGAGGTCGGATATAAGGGTAGAACTGTTCGTCAGCAGTCTGGCTATAAATTCCTACTCTCATGCAATCCTTACGGTCACTATAATTTTCAACAGGTCCACGGCCATAATATTCAGACTGATCCATACTATAAGGCATATCCATTACCATTCCGAAACGGAACATATCCGGTTCCTTGGCAGAAGGATCCGTACTCATACTCTCATCTACCTGGATCGTACCGGTAGGAGAAACCTTATAAGAAAGAACCAAATGAGCTTTTACAGCAGGCATTTCATATTGGGCAACAACTTCCATACCCTTTCCGAAATCCGTATCTTTGATCTTACCGGCAGTCAGAGAAGAAAGTTTCATCTCCGGATGATGCCAAGGAGCATACAGTCTCTGGAAACCAGCCCCAAGATCATTATCAGTCACAGCACGCCAGAAATTAGGTTTGAGACTTCCGCCTTCACCCAAATAACTGACACCATCAACCGTATACCTGTTTAAGAAACCAGTAGTCTTATCAAAACTGATTACCACTTCCTTATTAGATAAGGTAAGATCCGTCTTATCTTTCTTATCTACACTGATTTTGTCTTTCTTGTCAGGAAGAACAGAAAGAAAAGTCGAAGCCTTTTTCACCGGAAGTTGGGCATACGCTATAGTCTGTCCGGCAGCCATCAGTGGTTCGGCAGATTTTAGTTTGAAGTCAATATTCAGAAATACCTCGTTGCCTTCCACCGGTCCGTATGGCAATGTAAATTCCTTCGTCTGTCCCGGAGCGACATCAAGGTTATCTATTTCGCCACTCTTAATCGTTTTTCCATCATCAACCAAGTTCCAGATCAATTTATCATTGCTCAAGTCACGGAAGAAATTTTCATTTCTGACCGAAATCTTCCCCTGCAAGAGATCAACCGGAGCAGCCCAGATATTCTGATACTGGTAACCCACTTCGTATGCATCAGGATTCAACTGACGGTCCGGTCCGATAAAGCCATTACAATTAAAATTATTATCAGAAGGATCATAGCTGTTAAAGTCACCCCCATACGTATATTCTGTCTTCACAGAAAAATCCTTTGTCAGATTCTCATAGTCAGCCAAAGTACGACTGGCATCAAAGTGCGGATGACGATGTAGCCCCTGATCTACAAAATCCCAGATAAAACCACCTTGGTAAATCGGATACTTGCGGATCAATTGCCAATACTCAGCAAAGTTTCCACCAGAATTACCCATTGAATGATTGTATTCACACTGAATAAGCGGTTTTGTGGAATTCGGATCTAAAGCATATTTTTCACAAAGGTCTACCGGATAATACATCGGGCAGAAGAGGTCCGTAGAACCCTTTAAACCAGCCTGCTCATACTGAATAGGACGGTACGGATCCTGTTGACGGATCCATTTATAAGCAGCAACAAAATTGGGACCATACTTTGTCTCATTTCCAAGACTCCAGATGATCACACTCGGATGATTAAAGTTCATACAGACATTATGCTGATTACGCTGCATGATTTGTTTGGCAAACATCGGTTTTCCAGACATTGCGTCATCACCATATCCGAAGCCATGGCTTTCCTGATTAGCTTCAGCCACCAGATAAATACCATATTGGTCACACAGATCATACCAGTAAGGATCATCCGGGTAATGACTTGTACGGACCGCATTGATATTCAAGCGCTTCATGATTTTAATATCCTGAAGCATCCGTGCATGAGTCACGACATAGCCACCATCAGGGTCCATTTCATGCCGGTCAGTTCCTTTAATCAATATCGGTTTCCCATTAACCAATAGTTGACAGTTCCGGATCTCAACAGAGCGGAATCCAACCTTCAGAGAAAGGGTCTCGTAAGAACGCCCAGCCTTTGTTGAAGGAAGTGCACTAGCTACAAGCGTATATAAATAAGGAGTCTCTGCCGACCACAGATGAGGTTGACTGAGATTCAAGACAGCCTTTGCCAGACCATCTTTGACACCGGTAACAACTTGATCAGCAACCAGTTGTCCATTAGCATCCAAGAGCTTGAAATCAGCTGTATTACACCCTTTTAACAAAGCCTGGATATCCAAGACCCCATCCGTATAATGGTTCGTCAGATTCTGAAGTACCCGGATATCCGTCATCTGATGATTTTTGTTGCGGGTAAACAGATAACTGTCACGTGCCACGCCACACAGACGCCAGAAGTCCTGATCCTCGTCATAACTTCCGTCACACCAGCGAGATACCTGAAAAGCAAACAGGTTATCACCTTTCTTCAAATAGGGTGTAACATCAAATTCGGCCTCAACTTTAGAATCCTCAGTATACCCTACAAAATGTCCATTGACCCACAGATGCATATTCGAAGTGACCGATCCGAAATGAGCAATTACCTGTTTACCAGTCCAACTATCCGGAATATGGATAATCCGCCGATAACTCCCCACATGATTATCCTTAATCGGAATCTCCGGCGGATCATTCTTAAAATGCCCCCGCCATGCAAAGCCGATATTCACATACTCCGGATCTCCATAACCATTCAATTCCCATATACCGGGAACAGACATGGTCTTCCATGAAGAATCATCATAACCTGTCCTGTAAAAATCCACCGGGCGCTGGTCCAAATTAGCCCCCCAATTGAATTTCCACGTTCCATTCAAGCTTAGTGTATCACCGTTTTCTATCCGAAATGCAGTATGCATAGGATAGCGGTTGATTTCATTTACCTGAAGGTCATGCCATTCCGGAAAGATCACAGGATCAGTCTTTACTTTAGGCTGCCCCTTCTTTACATTAACGGCCAAAGCCGGCACCGACACCAACAAAGACGCCGCCACCAGTAAACATAGATTTCTTTTTGTCATAGTATTTATTATTAGCAATATATCGTGCGTATTCACAAGAAGCAAGAAGAAATGCACCCACACCAAAATCCGACTGCGAGTGCTGATCAATGGATTGTCCGGGAACAGCCCGGTCACCAATAGGCTGCACATAACCAACACTTCCATCCTTCTGCAAAGCTTTTTTCGAAAGATATTTCCAAGACCGCTTGATCACCGGTTTAAAATCAGATTTTTCCAATATACCATGGTTGACTCCCCAGAGGATCCCGTATGTAAAAAGTGCAGTACCACTGGTCTCCGGCCCGGGAGCCTGTTCCGGATCCATCAAGGACCGTGTCCAGTAACCTTTTTCCTGTTGCAAACGGGCCACAGCGTATGCCATACGAACATATTTCTTTAAAAAGAAAGGATAATACCGATAAGTTTTCGGCATACATTGAAGAACTTTTGCAAGTCCTGCTAATACCCATCCGTCACCACGAGACCAGAAATCTTTCTTTCCGGAAATGGTCCGATGCGCTGGATAGACATAACGAGCATCACGGTAATAAAGTCCAGTCTTTTCGTCAAGCATGATACTGTCACTATATCTTACATTCTCATAGAGTTTATCCAGATATTTCTCATCTCCGGTCAACTTGTACATCTTTGCCATCACAGGCATTGCCATATATAAGGCATCCGCCCACCACCAATAATCATTAGCCTTAGAATCTGCCTCAAAGCTCATCACCTCCCTGGCTCTTGCAACCTTTATCGGATCTGGAGCAACCTGATACAAGTCAAGATAAGTCTGGAAACACACCTGCCAGTCCCCAAAGAGCACATGCTGTTGATCCTCACCATAGTTTTTATAAAGCCATTTGGAAGGATTCTTTTCATCAGCCCCCTGCCAGTGATTATATTCAGACCAGATTTCAGAATACCGTAGCCATTGAGGATTGCCCATCAATTGATAGGCTGCCATATTTCCGGTATGATAGACCGCTATATCCCAGAAGGCACGGTCCTGAGGTTGATGATTAGCCTGCCAATAATTATTAACATTCCCTATAATGTTTTTTACCCGTTGCACGGATTCCGCCTGGATAGTAATCAAAGGCATGAGTAGCAATAGGATCAAAGCATCCCTTATCTTCTTCATCATTTGTTATTCATTCTGTATAGGCTCTGATAATCATCCTCAAAGTTACTCATTCTTAGATAATAATCAACGCTGAAATCAAATATTTTATTCAATTTGTACATTATTTTCATCGCATTCTTACCATTTATCCGAAGTCTGAATCTGATCTTTCCATAAATGGTCCTTTGGGAAAGGATGACCACTCCAAGCTTTCACCTGAGTCCATGGCTGCGGAGCATCTGTCCAGAAAGGATCATTAGCCGGAAGCCCTAAAGGCATAAAAATCAGTGAAGCCATATACTCACTGCCATTATTAGTATACCAGTCAGCCACATCCGGTTGATGTCCACAAAAACCGATATTCAGAAATCCCTTCTCATTATAATTATTATAATGATCCCACATCCGATGCAAGACCTTCGTAAGTGCTGCACGAACCTGACCATTCGTCAGTTCCTTCGGAAGTTTTCTATACCAAGCCAAAAGGGCCAAAGGCTGCATAGCCGCATCCCGATATGGGATACTCCGTCCAAAAACAGGAAAAGTTCCTTCAGGAGAGATAAACCGCTCCAGGATAATCGCATATCTCTGGGCCCGTTTCAATTCACGATCATAATATTTCTGATAGTCCAGACGAGTATTTGCTCTCGCATCAATCATCGCCTGCAAGGTTTCCAGATACATCGGATGAAAGACATAACTACTGTAATAATTAAAGGTAAAGTCTGGCCCATCAGAATACCACCCATCACCGGTATACCACTCTTCAACTTTACGGCAAGTCATATTCACACGAAACTGATCATAAGACCCTCCGGCTTTAGCCATAAAACTTTCAATAGTAGAGGAGAACAAAAGCCAGTTGGTATAAGGTGGATCAATTCTCCGGAGTCTACGAAATTCTATAAAATAACGTTGCTTTGTGGCAGAATCCAGTGGCACCCACAACGCCTGATAAGCACGAAGAAAACTTTCTGCAATATAAGCAGCATCTACCAGGTTCTGGCCTCCGATGCCCCAACAGAGATAGTCCGGGCTCTTCGTGTCTACTGCATTCTTATAACTCTGCAGAGCCCACTCTCTTAACTGCCTGCGTTGTCCCCCTTCTACAGTATGATCATCAGGGAGAGCAAGCCATGGAGCGATACCAGCCATCAGCCGTCCGAAGCATTCCATATAGGCTACCTTCTTATTTCGGTTATCAAAGCTTGGACTGAACTCCATCTCCATATTTTTCTGAAGAGTACCATGAGCCATATTTTCCAACACAGGTTTTGCCATCTTCCATGCCTGAGAGCACCAATATTCCCGATCCGTCTGTTGCACCTTCCTTTTAGCAGAAACAGATTGAGAAGATAACATTATTGCCAGAACTACTACTAAATATTCTATTATTTTCTTCATAAAAATTTTCAAGTGACTAAATTAACAAATAAAAAACAAATAACATACTAAGAATCCGTTAAATAACATGAATATACCTCATTTAGAGGAAGTTACTTCGAAAGAACAAAACAGCGGTATAACCAGAATCTCTGATTATACCACCATAAAACAGAAGTAACCTTCTTAAGAATTGATTCAAATTACTAACCAATAAAAACTATATCTAAACCCAATGGTAAATTATTATAACCCTAGTTTTGTATAAGAAATACACCTCTACTAATTATTATGAAAGAATCAAGAACAGGTTACAATAGATTGTCCTCAAATTCTTTCCACTTCATCAATGAGCTGATTCTAATACAAAACAAATACCACCTTTAAAATCATTGATATACTCTAACATAATCAATATAATACTTCATCGGAAACGCTCTATTATCAATTTTCCCACCATTATCACCTCCTAAAGCAAGATTAAGCCAAATCAGATCCCCAAAATTGCTAACATCATTACTGAATGGATTCTGATACTCTCCACTCGGCGCACCACCGCCACTACCATTAAAGGTTTTCGACGTACTAATCTCATTGATCAGCTCTCCATCAACAGAAATCTTCAGCGTATTTTTATTCCAGTCAAGAGTCCAAACATGATACTTCTTTACCCAGTCTTTATCTTTATCCGTAAAATAGGATAATGTTTTAACTACAGACTGCCAATTACCAGACCATCTCCTATCGGATCCCCAACAATAATTAGCATGTATTGCCGGTTGCCCATTAGAAGGATAAGATTCCAG
>DAIPMC010000052.1:0-18192 GCA_036768895.1 Prevotella sp.
AACAATTAACAAACTTAGAGTACAATGCGGTTGCATTATCCGCTTGAATTCAGCTAATATGATTATGATTTGCCATTAATTACTAAATGATATACTTAAGATTTTCTGATCGTTGTTCTATTGCATTTAGAATCATATCCTCGGTCAATTGTTTTCCATCCAAAATACTTTCCTTAAAAGCATCACGACAAATCATGGTAATTTCGGCTTGTGAGCGACCGAAAAGTTTGTCTGCAAGGCGTTCATACGATAAATTATCATATTTTAGTTGGCTAAATATGTTTTGAATTAGCTCGACTATCATTTTTTTTGAGGGTAAACTATATTCTATTAAATCATCAAAACGACGGAACAAAGCCTGATCAAGTACACTTGCATTATTAGTTGCAGCAATAACAAGACTTTCACTATCTTTACGCTCCATCATCTGCAGGAAACTATTAAGAACCCGTCTCATCTCTCCGACTTCATTCTCTGTACCACGCTGCATACCCAAAGCATCAAATTCATCAAAAAGATAAACACCACGCACTCGGGACATTAAATCAAAAACTTTACTCAACTTTAAGCTTGTCTCGCCCATATACTTTGTAATAATCTTTTCCATTCTCACAATGAACAGAGGCAAATTCAGCTCATTAGCAATTACAGAAGCCGTCATAGTCTTACCTGTTCCCGATGGCCCGGATAATAAGATTCGGCTTCTATTACAAAGATTATTCTCGGCGAGCAGTTGACGATTAACATACTCGCGCAGTACACGATTAATTTTATTTTTTATTTCCTCAGAACATACAAGATCACACATTTTGCATGACTCTCTTGACTGTGTCACAAGATCTGTAACATCATTATTTAATGGAATAAAAGAATGCGATACTATATGATCTTCATACTTCTTAAGAAGATCCGTTATCGAACGGCTAAGTACAAGATGACCACTCTTAGCTTCAGAAGTAGCTATTTGCATAGCCAATTCACGAAAACGTTTATCATTGCCTTCAAGATGGCTTTTAATAAGCGAAAGTATCTGATTTGAGTTTGCCATAACGAACTTGCTTTTCTATTATAAATGAGAATCTTACTCATGCAAAGATAATCAAAATATAGAAATAAACCATTTAGATATATAAAAATATAAGATTAATTTTCGAACTTTGCACTATCCTCAAAAGGATAATCAAATGGTATACCCGTTAGCGGAATTAAATCTGCTCAAAATTGCTTAACAATTTATAATTAAGAAGTTGTACATATCGTCGATTTTAGTCGCTTAGTAGCAAAAATCGGAGTTGTTCATATATCGAATATTCTTATCGTGCAAATATAGTTTTTTTCTTGTAAGTTCCAAATCTATATCTTAAAGTTCAACTTCAACAAGATAAACCATGTGTGTCTATGGAACTATTCTTCTTATCATACTCCTCTCTGACTTTCTTCGGCAACTTGGAGAACACAAGATTATATGCCCTCTGAATCCAGTCCTTAACTTGCTTGTCGTCAACCTGCTCAAGACAGATGTCACTCCAGTGCTTCTTATTCCAATGGAAGGCCGGCCGGACACCATCATAGTGCTCGCGTAGCACTTCTGCAAAATCAGGCTCCAACTTGACCGTAATTTTGGGCTCTTCGGCATTTAGCCCTATGGCCATAAATATCTTCCCTCCTACCCGGAATGTCAGCACATCCGGTCCGAAAGGCATGTCTTCCGTTACCCAAGGCAATTTTAATACATATTCTCTTGCTTCTTCAATATTCATCGCTTATCAGATTTAACCATTGAACCATGCAACATAGTAACTTATTGTCACTATTCTTTTATTGCTATCACTGTCCCAAACTTCATGAACGCATAAACGCATTCCACATGTTTGAAACCAGCAGCTTTTAACATCGTCAAAGTCGATGATACACTGTTTTCACGATCCAGTTTCTTACGTTTCAGCCATTTTGCTTTCGCTTCCGGAATGATGCCACTATGATCAATGTAATTCATCCACCAGTCATTATACGCCTTGTCAATGATACTGGAATCTGAACAAAACTGGTCAAGGTTAATAAACACACCACCAGGAGGTAACGATTCGTATATAGATTGATACAACTTTTGTTTCTCATCATCTTCCAAATGATGAATTGATAGAGCTGAACAGATGATATCGCTCCCCTTCTTAATGCCGTTAAAATAGTCTTCAACCCGGAAATCAAAATTGACTAACCCGGAGAATCTCTGTTTGGCTACCTCCAGCATGTCTGTTGACAAATCCACCAGTGTGAAATGAGCATCCGGATAAAGCAGATACAGTTCTTTGGTAAGTAAACCTGTTCCTGCACCTAAGTCTGTGATATTCACAGCATCTCTTTTGATGTCCTTCAATAGACTTACTGACCTGACATAGTAGTCATCAAAGCAAGGAATAAAACACTTTCTGTCCTCATCGTATTGCTTGGCTATCGAGTCAAACTGGTCTCTTATATCTTTCGTATTCATATCTCTCCTTTGATCCATTATCTGATTATTACTTATTCAGATACTCTTCGTCCTTTACCAGAATTTTCTCGATCTTGCTACATACATCGTATGGAAGTCGCTTTTGGGATAGTTCTTGTCTATTGTCTCATAACTGATGAATCCGCTCTTCTGCAACGGTGAAGCATATACTTTCTTGCAGATGAATACCATTTTGGCTTCTGCAAAGTAAATAGAATTATCAGCAAAAATTTTGGTGAGCCCGGCCTTGGCGATCTTATCCTCATCCCGACCTGAGACACTACCCAGATAAGCCATCTGCTTTTTGAATGATTTATCCATCACACAAAGAGTAAAATATTTCTCTTTATCTACAAAAGTCTTGGTGTAGCGCGAAGGACGCAAATAAATAATGGCTGTCGGATCATTATTCCCCCAAAGGCATCCCAGATGTCCCCAACTAATGGTCATCGTATTACAACCGTCCTGCTCATTACCGGCAGATACTAACATCCATTCTTTACCCAGTAGGTTGAACGGATTGAATTTTATGTCCTTGTAATTAACTTCTTTCATGACTGTATTTTTTTTATTGTTCAGAAATCATCTGTTAGTAATACTTTTCCCTGAGCCTTTTCGACAGTCTGATCAAGACATGACGGTAGGATTCTACTCTCATATTATTTTGTTTGCGAAAAACCTTCTTTTCTCAGAATCCCTATCAGACGCTGGCGGCAATCTCCCTGGATAATAATTTCCCCGTCCTTGACAGAACCTCCCACACCACACTTTTGCTTCAATTGTTTGCAGAGAGCACTCATATCCTCTTCTGAACCGACGAAGCCTTTCACGAGGGTCACAGTCTTTCCGCCACGTCCTGCGCGTTCCATATTCAGTCGTAATTTCTGCTGATTCCTCGGCAAGGTATGCGATTCTTCCTGAACAACTTCAGAATAGTCGAAATCAGGATTCGTTGAATAAACTACGCCAACACGCTTCTTTCGGTCAACGTCCTTCTTCTCTGTCATGCCCGCATCGCTTGATGCCTCAAGAGCAACCAAAGTACTTTTCCAATCTGTTCCTGCCATTTTCTTATTCATTTTCATTCTAATCTACCTTTAATGCTTTTTAGAAAAGAACTGTTATTACGACCAATTAGGAGAGTTAAATATGCACTAAATTATTCCACCAACGGATAATCCTACAAAAATAGCTAAAATCCATGAAACCAGCAAGTGACAAACTGAAAATCAAAATATTCATAAGTTTTTCTTGCCGTTATCGGTACAAATCGTTATATTTGCATACATAAGAAATGTTCATTTACCAACAATATGGAATATATATCTGCGAAACAATTTGCCGAAAAATACAGTATTTCCGGGCGTACAGCACGAAACTACTGTGCAGAAGGAAAGATACAAGGGGCTTATTTGGTTGGAAAGACCTGGAATATTCCTGCGGAAGCCGTTTTGCCTAAACGAAAAAATGCAAGGCAGAGAAAGAAGACGGCATTACTATCCATTCTCCGTGAGCAGAAGAAGATGCAACTGAAAGGTGGTATCTATCACAAGACGCAGATTGACCTCACCTATAACTCCAACCATATTGAGGGTAGCTGTTTGAGCCACGAGCAAACGAGATATATCTTTGAGACCAATACTATCGGTATGACGGACGAGACTGTGAATGTGGATGACATTGTGGAGACGGTCAATCACTTCCATTGCATTGACACTATTATCGATGATGCAGAAGACAAGTTGTCAGAAAAAATGATCAAGGAACTTCATAAAACTCTGAAAACAGGAACCTCTGATAGTCGTAAGGATTGGTTTGCTGTCGGTGAATACAAGCGTATACCGAATGAAGCAGGTGGTATGGATACCTGCCGGCCAGAGAATGTCCATGAGGAAATGAAGAAGTTACTGGAAGAATATAATGCCAAGAAAAAAAAGACGCTGCAGGACATCATCGACTTTCACGTGCGCTTTGAGCGAATCCATCCTTTCCAAGATGGCAATGGACGTGTAGGCCGGCTTATTATGTTCAAGGAATGTTTGGCAAACGGTATAGTGCCGTTCATCATCACAGATGAATTCAAACTGTTCTATTACCGCGGTCTGAAGGAATGGGGACATATCAACGGCTATCTGACCGACACCTGCCTCTCAGCCCAAGACCAATACAAGAAGATTATGGATTATTTCAGAATTGCTTATAAGTAATCTGGGAATAAACAATAACCGTTCATGCCCTCACTTGGCAGAAGATCATAAGCAGGTGCAAAGTGCCATTCACCTCCACGATGAATAAACGTAAAATTCTTAGCATGGTCATCTTTATTACCAATAAGATAATTGAAAACCATCACCCGATACAATTTCCACACTTCAATTTCACTATGAGTAAGTTGATTGCACAGAGTTAAAAGATGAACATAGTCAATACATGGAGTACGATAATCCACTTGGAGAAGTCCCGCAGCAGTTACAGTATGATACCGTTCACCTTCCCCAGAACGATCAAAGCGCTCCACCCCGAAATACCGGTTTTCAAACAGGCGAGTCTCAGGCATCTCTACCCCACATTCCTTAGCTAAGAGAGAATACCGGTATTCTTCCCTTCCGATATTTGCAGGATCATATCTGGCCGGAAACTTGACCAGCCATTCCTTACCGTCAACTTTTACAAATATTTTAGGACGGGCACCACCAGGTGATCCACCCCTTTTCCACAACTCATCAATGGAATCTCCGGTATAGTCATCTGATTTCAGAATATGCTTCACCTCCTTTGCCATTTTCAAGAAATCAGCTTTCATGTCAGTCGACGTCATACTGAAGTCAGGGCGGAACTCCAACGCTCCACGCCCAGAAGAGCCTACATACGCAAGACGATCAAGGAGAGACAAAGAACGAGGTGAAATACCTTTAGTCTGCAAATATCTGTCAAGAATAAGTAATCCCCAACCATCTGGCAAAGCATCATCAAAGACTCCGAAATCTCCGTCAAAAGGCATAGCTGGAGCTATCTTCACTCCAGGTTCCAAAGGCAATTCAAATGGAGATATGGAAAAACCATTTGCTAACCAGGACCCGGCATATTCAAATGCGAGGAGACCATCCGGAGTCAAAGCCGTAGTACCGACTTGTTTTCCCTGCATCCATACATCAACTCTCTCGATCTTATTCATTTCTCATTCCCCTCTTTTTAGGTTTTGAACTTTGCCGGATAACATCATCTATACTGGTATATTTTCTTTGCGAGAAAAGTTGGTCAAAACCTGAATCCTGGCCAACAGCCAGAGCTATTGTGATCAAACTCTCCAAAGAGATAAGACCTGTTCTCTCAAATCTCCGGTAACTGCTCAAGTTCACTCCGGAACGCCGGCACATACCCTCTTGTGTAAGGTTCATTTCGAGCCTTCTTGCCTTGACCCGACTTGCCAAAGCCTTGGCTATTTCGGCAGGAGTCCGATTATTAACAGATAATATTTTATCAATTATTGCCATTTTATCCCATTAACCGCTCATATTTTATCAATTACAAATATAAGCAAAAAAGGAGTATACTCCAAATATTTTAAGGAAAAAGAGAGATTGAACGAAGACAAATACTCCTTACAAAAGCAAGGAAGAAGGAAAAAAGAAGGACCATTCTTGACTCATTGCAGTCATATATAAAATTTCAGAAAAGTCACATGATATAAATCATGAACTTTTCTGAAATTAAAGATCATATCTTGTACGGTCAGGTCAAAGGCTACTTTAGCCGAAATCCGGCCTGAGTACAGGAAACCATTCTAAACGTTATCTCAAAACAACTATTACCTATTTTTATTTAATACCCAGGATTCTGATATTCACTACCATTCTTGATATTCGATGTAAAGGTAGTAGATATCGGGCGGAGCGCAAATTCAGGTTTGAAATACTGTGCCAAATCAGGGTGAGTCTCCTGAAGATAATTCGAATTCTTCAGCATGCCTGTTCTCTTCAGATCATAGAACCGGCAATATTCCCCACAAAGTTCGCGGCCTCTCTCATCAAGAACATCCCGAACAGTCGGAGTACCTGCAAGGAGTTCAGTTCCCGCACGTTTACGGATCTTATTGATATAAGTCAGAGCTTCCGGTGCATTATTCTTATAGAGGTCGATTTCCGCAGCAATAAGATAAACCTCACTCATACGCATAATAAAAGTAGCATCCAAGTTTCCATTACGTTTCTTGCTATAATTAGCCACATAATAATTGCTGCTGTTATGTTTATTCAATGATGGATAGAAATAGCGGAACAGATTCTCATTCCCACTATTATTTGTCATAATGACATTCTTGTTTGCATCATTATAGACATCATTATAACTCACCAACAGATAATTGCATGTTGACTTTTCGGAAATATCCTTGTTATAATCAGGATCCTGAGGTACAACAAACTTAATAGCCAGATCACCCTTCTTGATAGCCTGACCTGATAAGGTATTTGATTTCTTATAGTTGGTCAATGTACTGTTATCCCATGTAAAGTTCTTATTGGCATTCCACTCTGTCGAGAACCACTCATGAAAACGAGGATCAAGTTTGCCATCAGCCTGAACGAACAAATTAATCAGGTGTTGTGTCGGCATGAAGTCACCCTCAATGGATCCACCCCATGTGAGACGAGTATCCTCATTGTCTTCACGGGCACCAAACTTACTCAAGCAGCAAAGAAATTTCTCATCATTTCGATTCAATTTATAATTTCCATTACTTGATCCATGTCCGTCATCGCCGGCATACCACCGATGCTTCCAAAGTGCCTCTTTGTTATTATGATTATTGGACTCTTTGAAGACGTCAGACAAACTGGAATACATATAAGCACCATAGGTACCACCACCCGCTTCACAATCATCAATCAGTTTCTTGGCAGCCTGATAGCCCTCGTCAAGATAATCAGAAGTTCCATATTCATAAGTCTGGAGACAAACCTTAGCGAGCATTCCTAAAGCAGCCTTTTTGGTAGGAGTGGTAGTTGTAGCATCATTGCCCTTATTCAACCATTTCACTGCATATTCCAGATCAGGGATGATCACTTATAGATTGGCAGAGGATCCGTCTTGGCAGGAGAAAAATCCATGCTTGATGCCGGTTCTGTAATCTTAGTCACTGCACCGAACTGTTCGACAGCATTGAAATAATAAACCGCACGCAGGAACTTTGCCTCTGCTACTTTCTCATTGCGTAAGGAATCACTTGTATAAGGAGCTTTAGGAGCCATGGATATAGCCAGATTACAACTACCTATACCATCATAAATAGAGTTCCAGATACCATTGATATAAGTAGTATTGGGTGAAGCACCGGCAAAATACCAGAAATATTGAGTAGAAGAACTGTTCTGGTTAGCCCGATAGGTCCACAGGTCCGTATCACCCTCCGTCAATTCCATAAATCCGTCTGTACCATACAGGTAACGTTCCATGCCAAAATAGCACTGATTAACGAGTGTCTCATAAGAAGAGACTGAATTTTCAGCCATATTATCCATGGTGAACCCACCAGGATTATTCTCATCCAAGGAACAAGATTGTAAAGATAAGATTAAGATCATCAATGCCAAAGACATCATGGATCTATTGAAATATTTTTTCATAATCATATTATTAAAGGGTGATATTTACACCAAATACAAATTGTTTATAAGTAGGGAAAGAGTCAGAGCCTCCCATTTCAGGATCCGTGCCTTTCAACTGTTTATCCTTGACAAAGATAAACGGATTATAGCAAGTAAAATAGAAACGGCATTTATCCATAAAAACATGTTTACTGATAGCCTGCGGCAAAGTATACCCAAAAGTAATGTTCTTAATCTTGATGAATGATCCATCATGAACACGCAAAGCAGACATAACGGTTTGTTCGTCGCCACTGCCCGGTACAGGATAATAGCCACCCTGATTATTTTCTGTCCAGTAATTGACACCGGACAACTGGTTCGTACCGATACTTGCATCGGCGGTATAATACCCTAACAGAGAACTATAGATAGTCTGTCCGTAACGCAACATAGCAAACACAGTAAAGTCAAATCCTTTATATGTGAGCGAGTTGTTCAATCCGATAACCCAGTCAGGATTAGTATGTCCGAGTACTTTCCTATCATTGATACTATATTTATGAACACCATTATCACTGTTGCCTTCACTATCCGTTACAGGTACAGTATTGATCTTCACCCATCCAGGTTTCACGCCATAAGCAGCCAGATCCGCTGCAGAAGTTGAAGAACCCCAGATGCCAGCATATCCATAATCATAAATAGAATGAATCGGCTTCCCGACAAAAAGATTTTCACTGATCAGGTCGCCATCAGGCAAACTTTCAATTTTCTCTTTTTCCCATGTACCGGTAAGGGTTGTACCCCATGTGAAATCCTTTGTATTAATATTATGACTGTTAATCGTAAATTCGATACCATGATTGCTGGTCTTGGCTATGTTCTGCCAACTTGGTAAAGGAGAGCCCCAACCGGTAGAGCCACTGGTAACCGGCATTGTTCTCTTATACAGAAGACCACGCGTAGTGGTATGAAAGGCATCTACGGATCCATCAATAAAGCCGTCAAACAGTCCAAAATCAATACCAAGATTCCAATTGTATGATTTTTCCCATCCAAGGCTCTGGCTGCCATACGTACCTGAATACTGAGTAAACGGAACGTATGTGCCTCCAACACTCACACCCCATTGAGGGTATTTGTAAGCATTGGTCTGAGTTGAATAAGCTCCGACGCCACCCGAATTACCGGTGACACCCCATCCAATGCGCAACTTCAGATTATCAAGCCAAGACTGGCATTTCTTCATGAAATTCTCATCACTCACACGCCAGGCTACAGCTGCTGCGGGGAAAGAATCCCACTTATTGCCTTCGGTAAAGAACGAAACCCCATCCCAGCGATTGGAGAAAGTAAACAGATATTTCCCTTTATAGTCATAGTTGAAACGTACGGCATAAGACATCTTCTGAGTCTGAGTATAAGAAGACTCGATCCTGTCATTCGTTGCAGCTATAAGACGCCAGTATTGCCATATATCCAGATCTTGTCCACTTCCATTGGTGAGTAAGTTCTCTTCCGAATTCTTTTGCCATGAAGTAACTCCCGTGAAAGAAAGATTATGATCATTCCACAGTCTGGTCTTATAAGAGATGATATTCTCCCAGGTATAGTTGTAATTATCCCCTTCCGTAATTCCGGAACTGGGAGAGCCTGCATACGACGGACGTTTTGCAGTACATTCTGCACCCCAGTATTCACCCAGGCGATAATGATTGAGAGCAACATTAAGTTGGGTTCTCATGGTAAGTCCCTTGATAGGAGTAAGATCGATATAACCAGTAGCATTCACATACGTAGTACGCGTATTATTGGCATATTGGTTTTTGATCAGGTCTCCCAACGGCGTATATTGATTGAGTATATACTCAAAATTAAGATTTCCGTCTTTATCATAGACATCGCCTAAAGGAAAAGCATTGATAGCACTTGAGAAAGTATTATTATTGCCCCGGTTTCTAATACTGTAAGTCAGATTAGAGGTCACGCCCATCTTAGCCCAGGAAGAAAGACGCTGATCCAGATTGAGCCTTAAGGCATACTTCTTCATGTTATCATTGTCCAGCAACCCTTCATCATTCGAATAAATAATAGAAGTATAAATATTCGTATTATCAGTACCTTTAGTCACAGAGAGTGCATATTTCTGTGTTGTAGCCGTATTGCCGGATGCTTTGTCCACCCAGTCTATCCACTTTCCGCTATTATAAGCATCCACATATTCCTGTGTTCCGCCCATAAGTGCCGTGATATTATCCGGATAAGATCCGTTCTTATATTTATAAGCCTCACGATAATAATCGGTCCATTCATCACCTGTCATACCGTGTTTGAAAGAGGCTTTACCACTAAAGCCATAATAAGCGTCAAAGTTAACCCTTGCCTTACCAGCCTTACCACGTTTCGTCGTAATGATAATCACACCATTCGCACCGGCAGAACCATAAATAGCCGTAGCCGAAGCATCTTTCATCACGTCTACGCTTTCTATATCACCAGGGTTGACCTCATCATAACTTCCAGGAAGTCCGTCAACAATAAACAGAGGAGTATTATCCCCATAGATAGACCGGCTTCCACGTAGAAGAGCCGTAACCCCTGAGCCGATCTCTTACCCTGTAGGGATTCCATGACATTGCTGGTCGGATTGACAACAATATCTTTATTCTTAATGGTAGTCACAGATCCTGTCAGATCCTTCTTTTTCACTGTACCATATCCTATAGCAACGACCTCGTTTAACCCGAGAACATCAGGTTTCATCTTGAATACCGGTGCGCCGGCGTTCACTGTAATAGGTTTGTATCCCGTATAAGACAACTGAATCTTTGTGCCTGCCGGGATATCCATACTGAAATTACCATTAAGATCAGTAACGGCACCAACCTTACCTGAAAGTGTTTTCACGGTAACCCCAATAAGAGGTTCCCCATTTTCATCGACGACCTTCCCCGTTACCTGATGTTGTTGCATCATAGTCAGATTAGATGTCACTTTATCGGCAAGGACTGTCACAGGCTGTAGCATGCCGCATGACGTTATTGCCAGAAAAGAAAACACTAACTTTTTGTAATTTTCCATTTATTAATAAGTTTTTAGTTATGATTTGAACAGAATATTAAGACTTCTATCTTTCGTTTACTCTTTTTTGCATATATGAGACGATTTTAAACAAAATTTGTAATCAGTCAAAAAATTCATTAAAGGAAAAAACATACCTTTTAACTAAAATACAACAGTATGTGCTTAACCAAACCAATAAGTTTGGAACATAAGAAATAGTTGAATTTTTATAGACAGGTAAATGCCATTATTAGAAAATAGTCTTCACATTATGAGAATATATTCTAATTCTCATAATTACTATAAAAAGTCTGAATCATGATTTCCGGTCTCGACATATCCGGAAATAAATATAAAGTCGAGAAACTCCCCCTTATCGTAGCAGATCAGATAGAACTAACAAACAAAGAACCCTAAACCGGTACATTCAGGTAAATGTAAATCTTATGAATCAAAAATATAAAACCGTAGGCTATATCATTCGCTGATAGGCTAAGCGCTCATCACCGGATGCAAGATAAATAACACCACAGTAACTGAATCCATATTCCAGAATGACATGCTGCATGATTTTATTGTCACGATGCGTATCTATTCTGATATTGTCATATTCAGCAAAACAGGAATCCATGATAAAATCAAATATGCCATGGACATTGGGAAGGCTGCCAATACGGTGAATCGTATGATACGGACGGGTGTCATCAAGCCACCGGCCATCATAAATGATATGATATGTCGGTTCCGGTGATGGCAGACAAGCGAAGTAGGAAACAACAACGCCCTTATCCTCAATGATATATGCTCCATTCCTCT
This sequence comes from Prevotella sp., assembly GCA_036768895.1. GTDB lineage: Bacteria > Bacteroidota > Bacteroidia > Bacteroidales > Bacteroidaceae > Prevotella. The sequence goes on from DAIPMC010000052.1 coordinate 11,959, forward strand.
GAATATCAGAAGCAATGACCGTCTCTGAAGGATAATCGCCCTCCCACTGTTGCATATTACCGCTATGTCTCATGATGAGCTTGGCAGAATCCATAACCCGCATGATAACCGGTATATCATCATGAGTAGCAGGACGGATCACCCTGTTTTCCATTACCGTCATTTTAGTTTTGTTATATTAAGGCCGACAAACTCAGTCAGTCAACCTTAAACATTCAATATTGTTGCAAAAATAAGCAGATCGTATCAAAGGACCAAACCTTTTGACATAATATCACAAGTTCATCAACTTCAAAAAAGTAAGTTTTGAGAATACGGTACAATTTTACTACCTTTGCAGTCTCCAAGCAATAACAACATCAAGATTATGCCCAGCACATTGATCCCCACTCTACTCTTGCAGATATTAGTCATCAGCTATACCCCCGGACCGGCTAATATCTATACTCTTGCCATGGTCTTACGCCATGGTAAGAAGAAAACTTTGATCATGTGGCTTGGATTACTGGCAGGATTCTCGATAGCCGTATGTATTATGGCGATATTGACTCATCTGATAGGTATTGCCTTCGGTCAATATGTAACTTACTTAAAGTATTTCGGCGCAGCCTATATCTTATACCTGACCTATAAGATATGGAAAGACAGCGATCATCCCCAGGAAAACGGACAAGACTGTACCTTTATCAGTGGAATGATCGTACAACTGACCAATGCCAAGATGTTACTGTTTGACCTGACCGCATTCAGCACTTTCGTATTACCCTATTCAAGCCGACTGATCGACTTGCTGGAAGTTGCAGCCTGGCTGCTGATTGCCGGTCCCGGAGCTAATCTCGCCTGGCTATTGGCCGGGAGTTATCTCCGCAGATTCTTCATCAATTACAAACATCGCATAGACCACATTTGTGCCATTGCCCTCTTTCTCTGTGCTATCTATATTATCTTATAAAACAAGACTATAACGATGAAGGCACAAGGCTTATCATTACCTTGTCCTTACGGACGGTAAACAAACTAACGGACTGATCCTTCACACAACCAGTCAAGGACGTAGATTTGTTGGATGCCGTTATGTGATACCACAGGGTCATTATCAAGCGTGAGCAGATACTTGGGATAGTGGTCACTGATATCATTCAAGGGTGCCAGTTCCCGATTTAAGGTGTGTTCGTCTCTTACGCTCAAGGCTACCTGATAATAAGCCTTCTGTGCTCCATCTACAGAGATAAAGTCTATTTCGGCCTCACCAACTTTGCCCACATAGACCTCTCTGTACCGTCGTCTAAGTTCCAGATATACTACATTTTCCAGGATATGCCCCAGATCTCCAGTCTTCGTACCGATGATAATACTACGCAGTCCCGGATCAGCAAGATAATATTTATGTCCGGTCTTAAGATGAGCCATTCCCTTGACATCATAGCGGGTGACATCATAGAAGATATAGCTCAGCGTCAGCGCCGATATAAAATTCTCCACCGTATGTGATGATATTTTCCTGCCGGCCGATGTCATGGTATCGCTGATTCTTTTAACGGCCGTTACATTGCCAATGTTATCAGTCAGAAACCTTACCACGCTCTGAAGCATGGAGACATCACTGAATTTCCAACGAGTCACAACATCCTTCAACACGATAGTATTGTAAAGTCCCTCCAGATAATCTTTTATTTGCTGGCGGTCATGACTGATACGAAGCGTATAGGGAAAGCCCCCGATATCAACATACTGGCGGTAAGCACTCTCCGGCGATGTGGTTTCAGGAAGGGTCGACAGGTATTCAGAAAAGGAAAGAGGATATACTTTGATCTCTATATATCGTCCGGTAAGCAGGGTTGCAATCTCTCCCGACAGCAGATAGGCGTTGGATCCTGTGACATAGATGTCTACATTGCTTCTGAGCAGCAGACTATCAATGACACGCTGAAAATCTTTTACCATCTGTATTTCATCAAAAAAGAGATAATACATAGAACGATCCTTCATCCGACTCTTGAGGTAAGTATATAGACGATGATAGTCGGTGAGTTCTTCGTTATCCAGGTCCTCAAAGTTGAGAGAGATGATATGGTCCGGCAATATATGGTCCTCACTTTGCAATTGCTGACCGAACATTTCCAACAAGGTAGACTTACCGCTACGTCGGATACCTGTTATAACCTTGACAACAGGTTGGTTCTTCCATTTCAGAAGTTGTGAGAGATAGGTTTTGCGTATAATCATAATCAAGAAAAATGAAATCTATTGCAAATATAGGTATAATTTTCAATAAAAATGAAATCTATTGCATTTTCAACATGTTTTTTCTTTAATTATAAAAATCAGTTCATTTTCAAATTTGGATCCTTTGTTACAAGCAATAAATGCTTTTACTGACTAATATAAGTTGGTAAAATGAAGACAAGGGAAGAATACATATCGCTGATTAAAAACCATGCTGATGAGATGAAACATCAACTTGAGCAGAAATCACTTTTCTTGTTTGGTTCCATCTCACGAAATGAACAAAAAGAAAAGGCATTTACAACTTCTCTAATATGGCAAGACGCCTACTTATCAATTCCTTGTATTTTTCTTTCTGTTGCTCCGTAATGAATGATGCATCAATACAAGTGAACCATTTGTCTTTAAGGGTTCTGAAACGATACAAAAGTCTCTTAGCTACCTGTTCTGACACTCCCGTTACCTCCATAGCCTCCATAAAGTCCATTGCAAGCAATTTCTTTTGAAAGCCGTTGAGTGAAAGAGCCAGTTCATCTGTGTCTTCAGGCATGACTATAGCAGTTGACACTTGATCATAAGTGGGTGTCAGGACATACTTTCCATTCTTGGGACTATATAAGGAAAAGTTCTTCAAGTGCATATCTGCATTGCCTACAATCCAAGAAAACACGACCTGTTCCCAATAGTTGATAATATCCAGTTTGGCAGCGCTCGAATACTGCTCTATCAAGCGTGTAATCATTTCATAACTACCCTGGTATTTCTGTTCAGTCAGTTTTCCAGACAATTGGCACATATCTTCCATTGGCAATTTCTTACCCTCTCCAATACGGTCAATTCTGCGAGTAATATAGTTCAACTCTCCATCTGGAAATCGGATAAGGGCATGAGGTACGGTTGGAATCCTCGCAATATCAGCAAGATGCATGGTAAGGTCTTCTATCTCCGGGAGGCAAACGAACTTTTCGGTCTGGGGTTTCAAGATATACCTGCCCATCACTCCGACGATAGTCAGTCGCTGAGCATTCCCATTTTCATCATGCTCCAAGTCCATTGACAATTTGGCCTGAACACCTGTCACTGCAGTCCGATTCTCAACCACTACCTGAGCCAATTTATTAATATCTTTCCGAGAATAAGGGAGCACGGGAGCTGTTGTGCCAAAGAATTTCTTAGCACATTGTGGATGATAATCCACTTCTCCAGCACGCAAAGGCTGATAACAGCATAAACATCTTTCCATTATTCCATATCTTTGACAGGTTCCACACTAATATTTCCAATACAATCACGGCAGCATGTAAGCAACAGCGCCATACGGTCACGACGATTGATTTTCCAATTACGCTCAGCGATATTAAGCATCCAACCTTCGGGGATCAATCCATCAAAGAAAGAAAACAACACATTATTATGGTACGGCTTTTCGCGCAAAGGCAAAGTAAGACTTACCGGCAAAGCATCCTTCCTTGACAAATAGTCCGGATCATAAGCGAATATATATCCTGTTTCATCCTCTGTGAGGATTCCTGCCATAACACCACTAACTAAAACTTTACCCTGTCTCATTTGTCATGCCTCCTTTCCAAAGGTACAGCACCTAATTGTAAATTGAACATTTCGAGCACCTGGTTTACCTTGTCCATACGGACAGTAGGCTTGCCCTGCTCCAGTTCCCGAAGGAAACGGAGACCGACACCAGACTTGAAGGCGAGGTCTTGCTGGGTAAGGTTATACTCCTTGCGGAGTGCCTTGATTTGTTTGGATAGACTTGTTGATTCCATACGATTATACCTTTTCGGGACAAATATAAGTAAAATAGTCGGAATAAACAAAGAAAAGAACCGAAAGGGTATATTTAAGGGTTCTATTTGGTATTTTGCACCCGATATGGTATAAACAAAATGCCAAAGACACGATTAGAAATGATGTCTTTGGCATGAAGTTATCAAGACAAAAGGACCTTGATACAATTTATCTGACTATCGTAACTTTATAAGAAGCGATAGGAATCATATTCATTAATACTTTCTTCTTGTCTATTTTTTCAAGGAGAGATTTCCTAAATGAACATCTGTTCCACCAACGATTTGAATACCAGACTTGATGACCGTAATATCCTTAGTTGATAGATCTTCAACTTTCAAATCATAAGTACCACTGAACAATCCATGTAAATTGAAATAATTGTTCTGTAAGGTATCTGATAAAGTGGAAATTGTGTCATTGGCAGATGTTACGGTAAAGACTCTCATCGCAATATTTGATGGTAAGAGATTGCCGTCTATAGCAGATGAATTGGCTGTTATATATGCACGGACAACAGGTTTCAATGAATAAGAACCACTATTGCCTTGCTTTACAATGGAACGTGAAGCATCAAAATCTATCATTACTTTGTAGCCACTAGTCAACTGAGCAACTGACTGGACATTTAATTTCAGTCCAGATGTTTGTGCGCTCGGTGTCTTCAATGAAACGACCTTGCCATCATTGAGAACCAAAGTATTGTCGTCTCCCAAGATCAAGCGGATTTGTTGTACTTTTGTTCCGGCATTGAATTCCACGTTTGACAGTAACGAATCTTTCCCATTCGAAAAGTGCAGTAAGTCAACAGTACAAGGTTTTACGTCCAATTTTGTCCACTTTTCCCCATCTAGAGAGCATTCAACGGACTGGATGTCGATTTTTACAGATTTATATCCTTCAAGAGAAGGAGCATCCGTCAAATAAAAACCAACCTGCGCATTGCTTTTCTCGGAGTTGTTGTCACTACTGCTACTACAAGAATATAGTCCGATAAGTGACAAACATAATAAGAAGAGTTTTAGTTTCATGATTATTATTTTTTTTGTTATACCTTAATTCCGCAACACTATTATAAATTAAACTTTTTAAGTAGCTGAGCAACAAAAAGTTGCTCAGGATTTTGCCATGTCGAAGAATTCACTTATCTTAGTGTTGCAAAAAATAAACAAGAGAATCCGACGATAGACATGGCAAAGATACAAATTAAATCTGAGAAACTCACTCCTTTTGGAGGAATATTTTCTATCATGGAGCAATTTGACTCCACATTGTCATCAGTAATCGACTCAATCCTCGGTTTAAGATGTAAATCGTTTGGTTATCGGTATAGCGAAATCATCCGTTCTCTCATGAGTATCTATTTCTGTGGAGGCTCATGTATTGAGGATGTCACTACTCATTTAATGAACCATCTCTCGCTTCATCCGACACTTCGCACTTGTAGTTCTGATACTATTCTCAGAGCGATAAAGGAACTGACGCAAGAAAACATCTCATATACATCAGATACGGGTAAGAACTACGATTTCAATACGGCTGACGTCCTCAATACTTTACTGCTCAATTGTATGTTTGCATCTGGCCAACTGAAAGATGGTGAGATGTATGATGTTGATTTCGACCATCAGTTCATAGAGACTGAAAAGTATGATGCAAAGCCTACATACAAGAAGTTCTCCGGTTATCGCCCTGGTGTGGCGGTTATTGGCGACTTGATTGTTGGCATAGAGAATAGCGATGGTAACACAAATGTTCGTTTCCATCAGAAGGAAACGCTGAAGAGATTCTTTGAGAGATTTGAGCAGAACGGCCTTACTATCAATCGTTTCAGAGCTGACTGCGGATCATGTTCCGAGGAAATCGTGGAGGAAATAGAGAAACACTGCAAGTCCTTCTATATCCGCGCAAACCGCTGCAGTTCGCTCTACAATGACATCTTTGCTCTCAGAGGATGGAAGACTGAGGAAATCAATGGCATTGAGTTCGAATTGAACTCTATCCTTGTTGAGAAGTGGAAGGGTAAAGCATACCGACTTGTGATTCAAAGACAGAAACGGATGGATGGTATGCAGGATCTTTGGGAAGGAAAATACACATACCGTTGTATCCTGACCAACGACTATGAATCTTCCGTAAGAAAAATAGTCGAGTTCTATAACCTTCGTGGAGGAAAGGAACGTATCTTCGATGATATGAACA
>DAIPMC010000053.1:0-18151 GCA_036768895.1 Prevotella sp.
GGTTGTTGATAATTCTTACTTCCGAAACTTGAGTAATTAATAAAATGTTCATTTTTCTTCATTATTAAGTTGTGGTTTAAAGTATTAAAAATCGATGATATCGTTGTAAAGATTTTCCAGACGGGTTCTGAGTAAAGTAATCGCATAATGTTTACGTGATAAAAGTGTATTTACGGGCACTTTTTCTTGTTGGGCAGCTTCTTTTACGGATAGTCCCTCCATCTCTGTCAGTTCAAAAGCTTTTCTTTGTTCTGTTGGTAATTCGGTCAAAGTTGTTTCTAGTTCCTGCTAGAAAAGAGACCGTAAATATTCTGTTTCCGGTGTCTGATGGTCAGAATTAAATAGTGTCTCTGACAGATTTTCCAGGAAATCTTCTTCATCATCTTCGTCTTCTTCATAAATTACAGGCAATTCTTCTTCATGTTTTTTCTTACCTTTATTGATAATCATATTTCTTGCAACATGATAGAGCCATGCAGTTACCTGTCCTATAGGATTTGTCGTGTTCTCAAGCGTTTTTACCAGTTGATAAAAAACATCTTGTAAAATATCTTCAGCATCTTCTTTGTTGGGAACTCTTTGTTCAATAAAGGTCCTGAGTCGAGGCTGATTTTCTTTAATAAGTTTCCCAACATTTTCCGTATCGCCTTGTTTACTCATCTTATTGTTTTTGAGGGTTCTCCATGTCTGAGAAATCTCTTCCGAAAAATCTATCGGAGTGTCGGCCAAAGCCATGTTGATGCCTTTTTCTGATAAACTCCAGGCGTTGTTCTTCTGTCATTCCCATCCATTTCTTAAATACTTCTTGTTTCTTTCTTATGTGCATTTTTCGGCGAATGATATCAGATCTGCCAAATCCAAAACTTCCAAATAGAATGCGCGAAAGTGCCAATAGCCCTGCAGCCTGCCAGAAATCAATAGTTGCCAGTTTGAATATCGCTGGCATAAGCCAGTTCCATAATACCATAACGACAGCACTGAAACCTGCTGCAATAAGAAGAAAGCTAAATGGTATGAAAAATTTCCAATATTTCATTGTATATGATCTATAATTTTTATGACAACTTAATATTTTTTTATTAGAAAATCAATTGTTACGATATCGTAACAATTGATTTTCCTGTTCTTAGTCTTTATCCTGGGTTGCGTCTTCTTCCTTATTTTCAGTAGTACAGCCACCTGGTTCCTCAAAATCAAAATGTCTATGAAAAGCATGTATGCCAAACGTTTTTCCTATCATATACTTTCGTCTTTTGAGAAATGACTCCCTTTCTTCAGGTGTCATTTCCATCCATTTCTTACAACGGGCATCTATGGCTTCCACAGAAAGCGGATCTTTGCACATACGTTCTACCTGTTTATTTGCAAATTCTAATTTTTCTGCATCAGTCATTTCAGACCATTTAGTCTGAAACTGTTTCCTTGCATTCATATTGAATAATTTTCTGCCGAAAAATCCTGTTTCGAAATCTGTTGTTCTCATTATTTTAAAAATTTATATTTTACTTTACATGTTATATTTTAAAGAGCTCTCTATTAAGGTAGACAATTGAAAGAGAAAAATATTTTATTAAAAAACGAAAAATATAGTGTTTAGGTATGAATAAAAGTTTTTTTTAATGATTTCCAATCAAGTTGCCATAGAATATAGAAAAGCCTTTTTGATGAAAACCATGGTTGGTTCAGAAATATATTTTACCTTTGTAAGATAAAATAGGCTATATTGACTTTTTAGAATTAAGATAAAATTAAATATTTGTGATTATGGACAAAGCGATGGAAATAAGGAATGAGAAATTAGCAGAAAAGTTAATTTCAGCACTTAAAAGAAGGCATTATGATGCTTGCTTTTGTAAGGATACGGCTTCTTTGTTGGATCGAGTCAAAGAGTTGATCCCCGAAGGCAGCAGCATTACCTGGGGTGGATCTATGAGTATTCGTTCTACAGGGATGACGAAGATGTTAAAGGATGGTAATTATAAGGTTTATGACCGGGATACAGCAACGAGTCCCAAAGATAAAATAAGAATATATCGTAAGGCTTTCGAATGCGATTATTATTTATCTAGTGTCAATGCTATGACGGAAGATGGTGTCATCGTTAATATTGATAGAAATGGAAATCGTGTGGCTGCTTTGGCGTGGGGGCCGTCCCATGTCATTTTTGTAGTAGGACTGAATAAGGTGTGTCGCGATTTGGATTCGGCTATCAAACGTGCTCGATGTGTAGCTGCACCTATCAATATGGCTCGTTTTGATCTTCAGGCTCCTTGTCAGAAAGATGGTGTTTGTCATGACTGTTTGTCGAAAGACAGTATTTGCAATTATATTTCTATTCAGCGTCAGTCACATCCTGTTGGGCGACATATCGTATTGCTGGTTGGGGAGCCTCTGGGCTATTGATTTTTAATTATTAGGTATAGAGGTGTCTTCACGAGGTAATGGATTTTATATATCAGAAAAGAAACATAGATAAGAATTCTATTCAGAAGATTTGTGAAAGGAAATTTTATTACTTTATAAACAATGATTACCCAGAAAGAGATTGTCTTAAATGAATATAGCAGGGGGTTCCATTTGGTAACCCAAGAGATTCTCAGCCAACTTCCTGCGTTGCCGGAAACCGGACTTTTGAATTTATTTGTCAAACATACAAGTTGTGCGTTGTCAATTAGTGAGAATTGGGATCCGGCCGTGAGAGCAGATATGGAAGAGATTTATGATCATCTTGTAAAAGAGCGGCAGCCTTTTTATCAGCATACTCTGGAAGGGGATGATGATATGCCAGCTCATGCCAAGTCAATATTGACTGGTGTGAGCTTGAATGTCCCGATTACTCATTGCCGTTTAAATCTTGGTACATGGCAGGGAATCTATCTTTGTGAATTTCGCAATGAAGGTGGCCGGAGGCATATTGTGGCTACAATCATTGGATAGATCATTTTGTTTGATAGAGATTGTTTGCAAATCACATGAAGATATGGTTTTTGTCTTTGATGGCAAAGTTAATTAAACGAAAAGTATATACATAAAAAAAGCGATGACCTTCACAGGTGACCGCTCCAAATCTTCAATAGGTATTAGTTTTTTTAAGGTAAAAAGATTGTTTTCAGGATAACATTAGCAAAGATAATGTATTTTCTAATAACTGCCAAATTTTTACTCTATAATTTTAAAAAAACATCAAATTATTTTTCTAAAGATTAATTATTCAGGTTGATTGCATTAGACCTATCGTCATTTGAAGCAGTCAATCATTATAACTAAGGTCTTATAATAATAGGGTAAGAGAAGGATGTTATGTGTCATATTTATGATGTGCCAATAGACAGTAATCTGTTGTATTTCTGCATGTTAGATTCGTTGATTTAGGGAGAGAGCATAAAAAAAGCGATGACCTTCACAGGTGACCGCTCCAAATCTTCAATAGGTATTAGTTTTTTTAAGGTAAAAAGATTGTTTTCAGGATAACGTGAGCAAAGATAAGATATTTTTTATTTCTATCAAAATTTTTAAATGATTATTTTTAAAGAAATTTTATGTGCGCCTACACAAAACAATTCATTAACTATTAAGAAGAATCAGTCATTAATTTTCTTCGAAAAAGTCTTTAAGAAGTTCTTGTGTTGATACTTATAAGATCAATTCCGTAGTATAATGGTCAAATTTCCTTGATGGTTAGCTTGAGATAATAAGATTTTTTCTTTCAGTGATATGTGAATAAACCTAAAAAGGTTTCCCTGTTGAAATTCGGGAAACCTTTTTTATTAAAATAGAATAATTCTTTATTTTTCAGATTTGTTTTTATTATTGCTGTTGTTTGATTTTTTCGACATAAGCATCAATGACAGCTAAAGCAGTTATATTTACTACATCGCTTACTGAAGCCTCAAAGTCTGTGAAGTGGATAGGTTTATTCAAGCCCATCTGGATAGGACCGATAATCTCTGTATCCGGATCAAGTCCTTGAAGCAGTTTGTAACTGCAGTTGGCACTACTCAAATTAGGGAACACGAGCGTGTTGACGGTTTTCCCTTTTAGTCTAGAGAAAGGAAACTTCTCGTCTCTCAATTTATTATTAAGAGCAAAATTAAGTTGCATTTCGCCATCAATGGGCAGATCTGGATTTTCATTCTGCATTTCCTTTACTGCAGAATGGACTTTAACAGGTGATCCGATACTGTCAGTTCCAAAATTGGAATAGCTGAGCATTGCAATAACTGGTTGGTCATTGAAAAATTGGACAGTATGAGCACTTAATCTTGCAATATCAGCCAGGATGTTTTCGTCAGGGTGTCTGTTGATCAGGGTGTCTGCAATATAGTATTTGCCCTTTTTGGTACTAAGGATGTGCATGGTACCAAAAGTCTTGTAAGGTTTCCTTACTCCAATCACCTCCTTGGCAACTTTAATGGTATTGCTGTATTTAGTATACAGACCGGTGATGAAGGCATCCGCATCGCCCTGTTCTACCATGGACATACCGAAGTAGTTGCGCTCATACATCTTGTCATAAGCTTCTTCAAAAGTATATCCTTGGCGAGCTCGTTTTTCGGCCAGGTGTTTAGCGTAAGTAGCGCGTCTGCCCTGTTCCTTGTCAGCTCTCATGTCTACGATTTCAATTCCGGTCAAGTCCAATTTCAAGCGACTGGCAACACGTTTCAGACGATCTGGATTGCCTAATAGAATCGGTTGACAAAAGCCTTCTTGCTTAGCTTGTACCGCTGCTTTCATTGTCGTTGGGTGTCCGCCTTCTGCGAATACAACGCGTTGTGGATGCAGGCGGGCTGTGGCATGGAGGGTTTGTGTGAGTTTTGTCTCCTGACCCACTAGTTGCTTTAGTTTTTCCTTATAAGCTTCCCAGTCTGTTATCGTCTTTCGTGCTACACCACTTTCTATGGCTGCTTTGGCAACAGCAGCGCTGACTTCTGTAATCAATCGGGGATCAATTGGTTTCGGAATGAAATATTTCGGACCGAAGGTCAGATTGACTACATGATAAACATCGTTGACAATGTCAGGGACAGGCAACTTTGCCAGATTGGCAATAGCATTGACTGCAGCCAGTTTCATCTCCTCGTTGATTGCTGTGGCATGTACATCAAGGGCTCCGCGGAAGATGTATGGGAAACCTATGACATTATTGATCTGATTGGGATAGTCACTGCGCCCTGTAGACATCAGTACATCTGGACGGGAAGCTATGGCATCCTCGTAGGAAATTTCGGGAACAGGGTTGGCAAGTGCAAATACGATCGGATCCTTTGCCATCGAACGAACCATGTCCTGAGTAAGTATGTTTCCCTTGCTTAATCCCACAAAGACATCGGCTCCTTTAATTGCCTCCGCCAATGTGTGAATATCCCGGCGGTCAGTAGCAAAAAGTTTTTTCTGTTCTGTCAAGTTGCTCCGGTCGGAAGTGATTACACCTTTCGAATCAAGCATGACAATGTTTTCTTTCTTTGCACCTAGCGCAACGTATAGTTTCGTGCAACTGATTGCTGCTGCACCGGCACCATTGACGACAATCTTGACTTTGTCTATCTTCTTTCCCGCTACTTCAAGTGCGTTTTTCAGTCCGGCTGCAGAAATGATAGCAGTACCGTGCTGGTCGTCATGCATGACAGGAATATCCAGTGTCTTCTTCAGACGTTCTTCAATGTAAAAGCATTGGGGTGCCTTAATATCTTCAAGGTTGATTCCTCCAAAGGTGGGAGCAATACGCTCTACGGCTTCACAAAATTTTTCAGGATCCTTTTCATTGATCTCAATGTCAAAGACATCAATACCACCATAAATCTTAAACAGCAGGCCTTTACCTTCCATGACAGGTTTACCACTCATGGCTCCAATATCTCCGAGGCCTAAGACTGCTGTACCATTGGAAATGACAGCTACAAGATTTCCCTTATCCGTATATTTATATACGTCTTCCGGATTCTTTTGAATCTCAAGGCAAGGATAAGCTACTCCTGGCGAGTAAGCCAGGCTTAAGTCGTTTTGTGTGCGGTAAGGTTTGGTTGGCTTTACTTCTATTTTTCCAGGACGGCCTTCTGCATGATAATTCAAGGCTGCCTCTTTAGAAATTTTTACCATAATTAATGTTGGTTGATTAGTAATTTATTATCTAATTTATCTATGAAAGCAAGTTGATTTCTATATCAATCTTAATTGCAAAGATAGCAAAAAACCAATTAATATATATAAGTTTTTGATTTTTTTTTATAACTTTGTCGCGAAAAGTTAAACTTACTTCTAAAATGAGTGCTACATCTTCTTATAGACTTGATTTAAAGGATAAAATTCTGAAAGTAGCCATGCAGGCCTTTTCCTCAAAAGGGATTCGTGCGGTGAAGATGGATGACATTGCTAAAATGATGTCGATATCCAAGCGTACCCTTTATGAGATTTATGCAGATAAGGAAACTCTCCTCTATTCGGGTGTTAAAAGAAGAGAAGAAGAGTTTTCTGATCACATGGATCATTTCTCAGAGGCAGAGGGGCATAGCGTAATAGATACTCTTGTTGAATTTGCTCGTTGTCTCTTAGAATATTCTGGGAATGTTAATCCTGTTTTCTATGCTGATCTTCATAAGTATGAGAAGGTCCTGAATTTTCTGAAACAAAAGCATCAGACGAGTCAGTCGTGTGCGTATGGTTTCTTTCAGAAAGGTGTTCAGGAAGGCTATTTCAGACCGGATATAGACTATAATCTAGTCATTCTGATTTCAAATATTTCCAGACAGGCAATCAAAGAACAGCGGCTTTTCAAAAAATTTGGCATGAAAGAAATCTTCCGGAGTTGTGTCTTTGTTTTTATACGTGGTGTATGTACGCCGTTGGGACAGTCTGTTTTGGAAAAGGCATTGGAGAATGAACTATTTGGTAACGATTGATTCTTTTAAGGGATGTCTGACTTCTTCAGAAGTGGAAAAAGCGGCTGAAGAAGGAATTAGGCGTGCTGACTTAAAAGCGAGAATAGAATGTATCCCTGTAAGCGATGGGGGAGAAGGAATGCTGGATGCTTATCTTTCAGCCTTAGGGGGGCGGAAATTAAAGGTCCGCGTCTTTGATTCTATGATGAGAAGGACGGATGCAGAATATGGAATTTGTGGAAAGACAGCGATCATAGAAGTCGCCCAAGTTATTGGTTTATCTGCTATTTCCCGTGAGGTTCGGAATCCTCTTGTTGCTACCAGTTATGGAGTAGGTCAGATTCTTTCACATGCTATCGACAAGGGTTGTAATACATTTATTATTGGTTTAGGTGGAAGTGCTACCAGTGATTGTGGACTAGGTATGCTTAAAGCTTTGGTAGACCATTTCGCTCCAGGAAAATGTTTTGATGATATTCATCTGAAGCATTTGAGATTCATATTAGCTTGTGATGTCGATAATCCGTTGTATGGAGATCAGGGAGCAGCAGCCGTTTTCGGGCCTCAGAAAGGAGCTACGAAAAAGATGATTACACTGTTGGATCGTCGGGCAAGGACATTTGCGACTATGTCAGCGCAACATTGCGGATATGATGATTCTGGCAGACCTGGTGCTGGTGCTGCAGGAGGTCTGGGGTATGCATTTATGCAATATTTAGGCGCAGAAAGAAGAAATGGGATAGATCTGTTGCTTCATATTCTGGATTTTGATCATATTCTCCGCCATACTGACATGGTGATTACTGGAGAAGGAAAAGCTGATAGTCAGACTCTGATGGGAAAGTTACCTGTTGGCATTCTCCATCACGCACAGACTCAACATATACCTGTAGTTTTGATCTCCGGTCAGGTGAAGAATACTGAAGAACTACTTCGTGCAGGTTTCGACCATGTTATATGTATTAATCCGACTGACAGTTCTTTAGTCGAAGCCATGAAACCGGAAGTGGCAAAGCATCGGATTTCTGATGCCTTATTCCAATTTTGTTCCTCAAAATGAAAAAAAGACGATTCCCTGTATGTTATCTCTTTTATTCCTTGAACAGCCATCCGAGTAACCGATTTATCCAAGAAATATAAAAACGGAACCAACGATAGCGGGCTACGGGTTTCCCTCCGAATTTGAGAATAAAATCCATAAAAGGATTCTTTTTGAACGGTAACCCTACATCCATGAAGAAAATATGGGAATAATGGTGCTCATAGGCATATTTGATGGCATACCATATTGTCATTGTATTAGGATGAAGGGCCGGATGTGATTTACGCTTGGAGGCTAAATACCAAAGATAGGCATTTCCTTCGGAGTAGACACAAGCACTGCCACCGATAATCTTACCGTGATAGAGCGTAATGAGTATTTGGGCCTTTTCATAACGGCTAAGTTCCATAAATTGTTTTTCCGGTGGAATCAGCCGTCGTAATTTTGTCCGGTAGAACCCTTTGAGAAGTTTATAGAAAGCGTATACTTCATCAATGGATTTCACAGCCCTGGTTTCTACCCCCTGAGCGCGAGCTTTCTTAATACGTTGCCGTGTCCTCTTGGAAAGATATTCCTGAGGATTCTTTGTATGAAGGGAGTTGTGTACTTCCTGCCAGTGGACGGGAAAGTAATGACATTGTCGGAATATTCGATAGCCGAACATTTTCGGATGTACATCAGAGACTTCGACGTATAAACATAAATGACGCCTGAATTTCAGTGTGATGGCTTTCAGCATCATCTGGAATATTTCTTCAGGATGCTCCAAAGTATCATCATATTCTCCTTGTCCGTAAATACGACCATTGGTATATAGAAATGGTGGAAACAATGTGCCTCTCCGGCGAATCATTGCCAGCAAATGAGCAACACAGTGTTTTTGCTCATCTTCAGCAACAACCATAAAAGGAGTTGCTCCCGGTGTCCGTTCCGTAATGTGGAATAATTCGGGGCTATGAAAGAAGTTGTCTGCCTTCATAACCGGCAGTTCACTACTTCGTTGGATAATTCTGATATGGATTTTTTCCATTTATGTACTTCCTGATGCAAAGATATAAAAAAAAAGAGAATCAATATAAGAATCAATTAAAAATATATCTAGTGGAAGTTGTTCATCAAGAGTGTTTTTCAGGGTTGATATATACGGTTGAGTCTTGGAGAAAGCATGGATTTCATTCATTTCAAAATAAGCTAAATATAATAAAAATAAGTTTTTTACCAATATGTTTTGCTTGAAATCAGTATCTTTGCAGTTAATATGAAGATTATATTTATTGGTGCGGGCAATCTAGCCACGCAGTTAGCCAAAGCCTTGTTAAATGCAGGGCATGATATCATACAAGTTTATAGTAGGACAAAGGCTTCAGCTTCAGTATTGGCCACAATAGCAGGTGGAGCACCGACTACAGATCTTGAGGAGATTCGAAAGGATGCTGATCTTTACATTTTAGCTGTTAAGGACAGTGTGCTGGGTGATATCATTCCTCAGATATGTAAAGGTAGGGAAGACCGTGTATTCGTGCATACTGCTGGGTCGATGCCTATGAATATCTTTCAGGGGATGGCCCTGCATTATGGCGTGTTTTATCCCATGCAGACCTTTTCAAAAAACAGAGATGTAGAATTCGCTGGTATTCCGGTTTTTATTGAAGGTAATGATCATTTATCTCTTCAGACCCTTCATAGAATGGGGGAATCTATATCAAACCGTGTTTATGAACTTTCCACAGAGGATCGGAAATATTTACACCTGGCTGCTGTTTTTGCCTGCAATTTCGTAAATCACTGTTATACGTTGTCTTCAAACATTCTCTCTGCACACCATATCCCTTTTGATGTCATGCTGCCCTTGATAGATGAAACCGCTGCCAAAGTGCATGATTTGACTCCTTTTGAAGCTCAGACTGGACCTGCTGTACGTTTTGATGAAAATGTTATTAGGGCGCAAGCTGCTTTGTTAAAGAACAATCCGCTTACGAAGGATATTTATGAACGGATGTCTATGAGCATACATCGTACAAATATGAAGAATAAGCGCCCATGATAAATTATGATTTGAAAAAGATAAAGATGGTTATATTCGATGTGGACGGTGTCCTGTCGAAACAAACTATCGTATTGGCGAGTGACGGAGAACCTTTGAGAACAGTCAACATCAAAGATGGCTATGCTATCCAACTCGCGGTTAAAATGGGCTTGCGTGAAGCTATACTTACAGGTGGAAATACTGAAGCTGTACGGATTCGGTATGAGCATCTTGGCGTTCAGGATGTGATTATGAATGCTGCCGTAAAGATTGAAATCTATAAAGATTTATTAATGAAGTACCATCTTAAAGATGAGAATGTCCTTTATATGGGTGATGATATTCCTGACTTTGAGGTGATGAAGCATTGTGGCTGTGCTTGTTGTCCTCATGATGCGGCAACGGAAATAAAAGAGATCTCGAACTATATTTGTTCCCGAAATGGTGGAGACGGGTGTGGTAGAGAAGTGCTGGAACAAGTGCTGCGTGCTCAGGGAAAGTGGCTTGCTGATAAGAAAGCTTTCGGTTGGTAATATACCCTCTATCTTCCCTTTGAAAATTGAATTAATCCTATTATTCATGCAATCATTTAAATATCATCTTATTTTAGCAAGTGGTTCTCCTCGGAGAAAGGAACTTCTTGAAGGTTTGGATATTCCTTTTGAAGTGCGGGTTATTCCTGGCGTAAAAGAGATTTATCCGAGCGATCTGTCAGCTGTTGACGTTCCGGAATATATCGCCGTGGAGAAGGCGGCTGCTTACCGGAAAATAATGGAAGGACAGGACTTGGTCCTTACCGCTGATACTGTCGTAATCTGTGACGGGACAGTTATGGGGAAACCGAAAAACGAGGAAGAGGCACGGATGATGTTGCATCGGTTAAGTGGTAAAAAACATCTTGTCGTAACAGGTGTCTGCCTGACAACGCAAAGCAGACAGCGACATTATTCTGTGACAACGGAAGTTTCTTTTAAGGCTTTGACGGATGAAGAAATTACTTATTATATTGCTCATTATCATCCTTATGACAAAGCGGGGGCTTATGGCATTCAGGAATGGATAGGATATATCGGTTGTACGGGATTGAAAGGTAGTTATTATAATGTCATGGGACTACCTGTGCAGAGTATTTATGAAGAACTTCTAAAGTTTCAGGATGAGTAATTTTTCGTATCCTTGAATTATGGTAAGATCCATTTGCTTACTATCTTTATTTTGAGGCTCTGAAATTCTCCAGATGTTCATATTTTCGTGTCATCATCTTCCTGTAAATCTGTTGAATCCACCATTTATGACTTAGTATAAATGGAATACTGAACAGGATAAGAGCCCAATAGGCAATAGTAGAATTGAAAATGGCTCTAAAAATAGCAATGATTATTACGGGTAAGAGAATAGCTCCGAATTGAATCAGCATGGTTACATAATTGTAACTGTTGTTTGTCCGACTGATCAGTTTGGTGTCCAGAGGAGTGGTCTGGTCATTGATGATGGCTGCATGTAGAACCATTATATCATTTGGTCCGGCAGTATACAGTGTATAGGCTATAATCATCAGAAGGCTCCATTTGCCTAGGACCAGTGCTATGACAGAAACAAAAATGGATAAGGATAACAGACAGAGGTAGCAATAGTATTTCGTGAGCAGCAATTGATATAGGTTGTTCTTATGGATCATATAAAAGTCCATATAATTCCCTTCATAACTCATCAAACGTGATGAAAGTATGCCTCCTGGTATAATAAAGCATATAAAGCACCAGAAATCTGCCTTCCAACTGAAAAGTTCTTCGCTTCCTTTTATATCAGTAAACAGGTATAGAAGGAAATTGAAGAAGATATAGAAGATGATGAGTAATAAGGTCTTTCTTGGATTTTTGTTTCGGAAAACCAATTTGAACTCCATTTTGATGTATTCTCCGATCATTCCGAAACGGTTAAAAAGCCTGTATTCGCTGATATGCTGAAGATTAGTGGTACTCTGTTTTGATAACTCTTTGATGACATGACTTTCTTGCTCCTTTCGATTGATGAAAAAGAAAATCGTTATTATCCCGATCAGTCCCAGCCAGTAGATTACATTTATTCTTGCAATATGCTTGCCTATCGTTGAATAAAAATTAAAATACTGGTCCCATCCGGCATTCTTACCTCCATATAAAGGGAGTGCCAGGATAGCGAACCATATCAGAGGGAGAACTATCCAAAAAACGGAATCGGTTATTCGTGTCCTGACCAGAAGATAAAAAAGACTGGACAGCCAGATGACAAATTGAAAGGCGATAATGGAACCTAAAGCCATGATTAGACCTTCCCGTGGCAGGATGGCCATAAGGGAATAGGGTATTATCATGACTTGCCAGATAAAATTGCCTATACAGAGGAGGTTTGAAATTAGAAAACTTTCTATACACGCATGTCGAGGCAAAGGAAGCAGACTGTAAGGCTTGATCATTTGTGCCGGTGTCTGTTGGGCTATAAAGCGTAGGAGAAAATCGATGGTAAAAAGAAATGGCGTAAGGCTAAACAGTACTCCTGTAGGAGAAACACTCTGGTCTTTTGATACCAGCAAGGCTAATGAGATGGCAAGTATTAAAAGATATATCAGAATAAATATTCCGGTTATACTGAGTATGATTTTTGCTGTCTGGTTTTTTCCATGAAACAGACTTCGCCTTTCCGCCAGTCTGCGATGGTGGAAAAGTTCCGCATAGATCGAAAATCTTCTATAAAGAGTGGTCTTTAGCATTCAGAATTTAAGCCATTCGTATATTTGACTGATATGGAAAAGAGGTCTGTTGAGGTACTCTTGGAAAAGTCTTTCCATAACACTTTCCAGACCTGTGATTTCACCGTAAATCGATCACTTCTGCTTGTGGATAGTCCTTTGAATTAAAAGAAAATAAAGAATTGGGTATATTCTTGCTCCTGAAGTTGTTTACTGTAATCGTACTCCAGGTCTTTCCTTGTCTCATACGTACTTGCCGTGGTATATAACTGTTTCTGTTAATGTCCAGATAGAGTTCCTGAACGGTTCTTTTCTGGTTGACGGCGATGAGATGGACAATATAATCAGCACCTGATTTTTTAAGTGATGCCTGGTATCCGGTTTTGTAGATATGAATGAAAGTATACGGATTCATAGACATTTGCTGTGCTTCAGTTGGATTACTGATGCTTACCTCACGCGTTTTCTTCATGTAACTCCATTGCGTTTTCCCATTATACCATACGATGACTTGTGGGGTAGTAGCACGGAACTTATTGCCTTTTATGGCAATGGTACCATTTGTCGAACCATATTTCTCAGAAGATATTCTGAAGGAAGCACTGGCTCCACTTTTATGACCGATGACGGAAGCACATCTATCCAGTACCTGGTTGGCTGTCTGAGCCTGCATCGTACAACTTAGCAATAAGGATAAAAACAAAAAAGCAAACTTTTTCATATTCATAAAATAATTTGATTTCTTTAAAAAAACTATCAGAGTTATTCGCAAATTGATTTATATTCTTGTATATACAACTTAGCCTCTGATTTGAGCGAGAATTGTATTTAGTTGATTTTCATCTTGTACCAGTACTTCACGTGGCTTGCTGCCTTGTGCTGTACCTACAATACCGGCAGCCTCCAGTTGATCCATAAGGCGCCCTGCACGATTGTAGCCGATCGAAAACCGTCGTTGAATCATACTTGTACTTCCTGTCTGGGAAAGGACAATGGTATGTGCTGCTTCTTCGAAATAGGGATCCAGTGAGCGCGTCTTTAGACTACTGCTATCCGTTTCTTCTTTGTCGTCCGGTTCTGGCAGTTCCATGGGTTCAACAGGCCCTGGTTGAGCAGTGATATAATTGTTGATTTGCTCTATTTCAGGAGTATCCACAAATGCACACTGTACACGTACGGGTTCATTGCCATTGACATACAGCATATCTCCACGGCCAATCAACTGGTTGGCTCCGCTGCGGTCCAGGATCGTTTTAGAATCAACTGCTGCAGCAACTTTGAAAGCGATTCTTCCCGGGAAGTTGGCTTTGATATTACCGGTAATGATATTCGTGGTTGGTCTTTGGGTTGCGATAATCATGTGTATTCCCACGGCTCTGGCCAACTGTGCGATTCGGGCAATAGGAAGTTCTATTTCTTTACCTGCTGTCATAATCAGGTCTCCGAACTCATCAATGATGACTACAATATAAGGCATATATTCATGGCCCTTTGTCATGTCCAGTCTATGGTTGACAAACTTTGCATTGTATTCCTTGATATTCCGCGCTCCGGCGATTTTGAGCATGTCATAACGATGATCCATCAATTTGCATAGTGAATTTAATGTCCGGACTACTTTCGTGACATCAGTGATGATCGGTTCATCATCTTCATCGACAACAGCCATGAAATGTTTGGCAATCTTGGAATAGACAGAGAATTCCACTTTCTTAGGGTCTACGAGGACGAATTTCAGTTCGTTCGGGTGTTTCTTATAAAGTAAGGAAGTGATCATAGCATTCAGACCGACAGACTTTCCTTGTCCTGTTGCACCGGCTACAAGAAGATGCGGGATTTTCGTCAGGTCGACCATAAACACATCATTCGTAATTGTCTTCCCTAGAGCCAGAGGAAGCTCCATCTTTGTTTCTTGAAACTTCCTTGAATTCAGAATACTTTCCATTGAGACAATATTCGGGTTGGCATTAGGAACTTCTATACCAATAGTTCCCTTACCCGGAATTGGCGCAATGATACGGATGCCCAGAGCCGAAAGACTCAATGCAATATCATCTTCCAGATTCTTGATCTTGGAAATTCGTACCCCTTCAGCAGGTTGGATTTCGTAAAGGGTAATCGTTGGACCGACTGTGGCACGTATGGATCGGATTTCTACACCAAAGTTATGGAGTACTTCTGAAATCCGGTTTTTGTTGGCTATCTGCTCTTGTTCGTCAATATAGGGCTTTTCCTCATTGTCATATTTCTTGAGTAAGTCAAGAGTCGGAAATTTATAATTTGTGAAAGGCTCTCGGGGATTTATAGGGGTCTTGAGTATATTTTCATTGTTGACCGTTCTCTTTGTGGCTCGGTCACCTTCTTTTGCAATCTCTATTTCCATCCCTACATTCTTGCTTAGTTCTTCTTCTGTTTTCAAGCGTGCTGCCCGCTGGGAAGCAAGGAAAGAGGGCGTGTTTTCTGGTGTGGAGGAGCCGGCACTCGTTATGTCTTCATTCGTGGATGCAACAGGAGGAGTGGATTGCTCTGCCATAGATTCTTCTTCTCGATCTTTTTCGTTCAGGTCGATCACTCCGTTTTTCAACGTTGTCCCTTCTGTTTGTTCCGGTGATGCAGTTTCTTTTTCCTCTTCTGCATTTTTGCCATAAAGATTCTGATCAGAGAGTACTTCTTCATCGGCCTGGTTGTCTTTTGTACTATTGGTGATGGAAAAAGGAACCTTCAGATACTTGGAAGGATGAAGTATTTTTATGACCACGGTAATGGTCTCTGTTGTCAGATAAGTAAGAAAGGCTATGGCTGTAACGATTAAGATTACGGTAAGTCCTGGAGGACCAACTATTCCTTCCAGTTTCTGAACACAATATAGGCCGTGTTCTCCACCGGGATTGAAAAAAAGATTCCCCAAAATAGGAGTGAGAAACTTTGAGAAGGCAATAGAACACCAAATCATGACAAAAGTCATCCCAAAGAACCATTGCCAGAGACGTAGATGATAAGCCTTGATCAACTGGAATCCTCCTAATATCAGGAATAAGGGAATGAGAAAAGCCGGAAATCCGAAATTCTGGGTAATCAGAAAATAGGAGAGTATAGCTCCGATGGAACCGCAATAATTGACAAATTCATGATTGGGGTTCAACCATTCACCAGACTGCATATTTTCCAAGACGCTCTGATCTTCAGCTCCCGTAATGAGGTATGATACCATTGCGATAATGACATATACTGCAAAGCAAAAGAGGATGAGGCCTAAGAAAAAGTCTACTTTATAGTGATCCGTGTATTTATTTTGTTTCCTGACCTTTCTACCCGTTCTTCCGGATTTTGGTTCAGCCTTTTTTTGTGCCATTTTAAAATGCTTCTCTATTTAGTTGCAAAAATAAAGAAAATCCTTTAAAGGCAGTTACAAATTCATAACTTTTTTCTAAATTTGCAGATTGTAAGATTCGAAGATGAAGAAAATCATATATAGCAAATTTGACAAACATGCCATAGGAACTTTGCCGAGAGTCTGTTTTCCGGGACGGATTATTACTGTTTTTACAAAAGATGATGTAGAAACGGCTGTCGATTATCTGTTAGCCAGTGATATCCTGGGCGTTGATACAGAAACCAGACCGATATTTAAGCGTGGGCAAAACTATAAGGTCTCTCTTTTGCAAGTTTCAACTCATGATATCTGCTTCCTTTTTCGCTTGAATTTGACAGGTATAACTCCTGCTATTATCAGATTCCTGGAAGATACTAAAGTTCCGAAGATAGGCCTTTCGTGGCACGATGATCTTCTTGGTTTGCAGCGTCGTGAAAAGTTTAAACCCGGGTATTTCATTGATTTGCAGACTATTGCACCAAAATTGGGCATTGAGGACAAAAGTCTTCAAAAACTTTATGCAAATGTCTTCCATGAGAAAATCAGTAAATCACAACGACTCACAAACTGGGCTGCTGATCAGTTGAAAGAAGCTCAGAAAATGTATGCAGCTACCGATGCCTGGACCTGTATCAATCTTTATGAAGAGATTCAGAGGCTGCTGAAAACACATGATTACCAGTTGATTAAGGTACCTGATCCGGTAGTTGTCCCTGCTTCTTCAGTATCGGATATTGACAGTTCTGATACATCAATACCCGATGAAACCGCCGGTACAGGACAGATAGTTAAAGAAATTTGATATGGAAGAGTTTAAGCAAGTATATTTAAAAAAAGGTAAGGAAGAAAGTCTGAAGCGTTTTCATCCGTGGATATTCTCAGGAGCCCTGAGTCATATAGATTCTGGTGTTGAAGAGGGAGATCTGGTACGGGTGATCACAAAAGACGGCTCCTTTATAGCTCTTGGGCATTATCAGACAGGCAGTATAGCCGTCCGTGTTCTCAGTTTTGAAGATCGTCCGATAGATGATGATTTCTGGAGATCAAGACTTGAATCTGCTTTGCGTATGCGAATAGCTATTGGCATAGCAGATGGAATTAACGGCAATATCTACCGGCTTGTTCATGGTGAAGGGGACAATTTACCCGGACTGATCATTGATTGTTATGGGAAGACCGCAGTGATGCAGGCTCATTCAGTAGGTATGCATCGTTGCCGGAAAATAATCAGCAGGATTTTACTCGAAGTAATGGGCTCCCGTATCGAAAATATCTTTTACAAGAGTGAGACTACCTTGCCGCTGTATGATGATCTGGGAGAAGAGAATGGATTCATGTATGGTGGTAATGCCGATGATGTCGCTGTTGAAAATGGCTTGAAGTTTCATATTGACTGGCTTAAAGGTCAGAAAACCGGATTTTTCATTGATCAGAGAGAAAACCGATCCTTATTGGAAAAATATGCGAGTGGACGGTCTGTCCTGAATATGTTTTGCTATACCGGTGGATTCTCTGTTTATGCGATGCGTGGCGGAGCAAAGTTGGTTCATTCTGTAGACAGTTCTGCAAAGGCTATTGAATTAGCGAGGTCTAATGTGGAGATGAATTTTCCCAGAGATAAACGCCATGAGGCTTTTGATGAGGATGCCTTTAAGTTTCTGGACGAGCATGATGAAAAGTACGATTTGATCGTCCTTGACCCACCGGCTTTTGCCAAGCATCGTTCCGCGTTACATAATGCTTTGAAAGGTTATATCAGATTGAATCTCAAAGGGCTTCAGCGTATTCAGCCGGGAGGAATCCTGTTCACCTTCAGTTGCTCACAGGCAGTGAACAAGGATCAGTTCAGGGCTGCTGTGTTTACAGCAGCTGCACAGGCACATCGCCGGGTCCGGATTCTGCACCAGTTGCACCAGCCTGCCGATCATCCGATTAATATCTATCACCCTGAAGGCGAATATCTGAAAGGACTTGTCCTCTATGTTGAATAATTGTCATGTATGTTGATGACCGCTTTCATGGAGGATTCCAAGTATAAATAGAAATCGTAAACAGTTGATTTGATGAAAAATTTTATAGGAATTATTCCTGCACGATATGCTTCCAC
>DAIPMC010000160.1:0-2956 GCA_036768895.1 Prevotella sp.
TACTACAATGGTCTGGAATCTTGAAGAAACAAAAGCCCAGACTGTCATGCCACAGCAAGTTTCTGTCTCTCTGATACGAGCTTTGCAGGCTTTGGATAACGGTGTCTTTGCAATGTGCCAGGATAAAGCGCTTTCATGGATGGTGGAAACATCAAGCAATATAGCCAGTGTAAAAACTGACAGTGACAAAGTTGTCATCGTCTCAAGCCAGCGTTCTAACGTAATGAGCAATCTGGATAATATTTCCAATTCCATCAAGGCCGTATTCCAGTTGGCTGGCGCTGAAGTGGAAGTGACAGACGGCTATCCTGCCTGGAAGATGAATCCGAACAGCAAACTTGTCAAGGTAGCAGTAGAAGCATATAAAACACTCTTCCATAAGGAACCAAAGGTACGGGGTATTCACGCCGGTCTGGAATGTGGTCTCTTCAGTGAGAAATATCCCTATCTGGACATGGTCAGTTTCGGCCCTACCCTGAAGAATGTTCATACACCGGATGAGATGCTCTATATCCCAACTGTCCAGATGGTCTGGGATCATCTGCTCCTTATCTTGAAAAATCTGAAAAATTAAGAAGGCTGATGAAAGCAAGAGTCGTTCTAATCCTAACCCTGTCCCTGCTTCTCTTCTCCGGATGTGGCAGACAGCATCAGAGCAAGGTCCTGATCAGAAACTTTCTCAATGAGAATCTGGTCTATGGAGACATTAGCGATGATAGTTACGGCAAACTGGACTCGACTTCTCTCGTGACAAAAAGCCGTATAGAAAAGATGCATGAGGTCACTCGCCAATTGCCGGAGTTTCATCCTCACATTCAGTATGGTGTCCCAACCTCTACATTGATGTTTGTCACCGTAGGGTATAAGATTACCCGCAACGACGGTAAGGTATCAAAATACCGCCAGACTTTTTATATGGACAAGAATCTGACAGAGATCGTGGCTTTCAAAAACAACTGAGTGTGCTACTAATAAAGGTTACTAAATTCTAACCTTATTCTTTAATACAGGTTCTGACTTTCGGTCAGAACCTGATTTTTTTATAAGCAATTTTCCAGTTTCATTTTCTCCAATAGGCTTATGAACGAAAAAGTACTTAAATCCTGCCATGAAAACATATTCCACATCCTTTATCATTTTTGGCACATATTTTGCAATAGTGAACAGAGAGTCATCCTATCTTAAGACTACCCGCTAAAGACCAATCAAAACTCCTTAGAGCAGTTTTCACCTAAGACGGACCAAGAACAGACAAATTAGAATCATAATTAAAAACATCATATTTATATGGCAAAGAAAGGTAATATTGGAGTTACTACGGAAAACATTTTTCCCGTTATTAAAAAGTTTTTGTATTCTGATCATGAAATCTTCTTGCGAGAGATGGTATCCAATGCGGTCGATGCAACCCAAAAGATAAAAACTCTCACAGAAAAGGGTGATTTCAAAGGAGAAGCCGGAGATCTGACCGTAAATATAAAGTTGGATGAGAAAGCAAAAACCATTACAATCAGTGACCGGGGCATCGGTATGACGGAAGAAGAAATTGATAAATATATCAATCAGATTGCCTTCTCCGGAGTTAGTGATTTCCTGACTAAATATAAGGATAATGCAAATGCCATTATCGGACATTTTGGATTAGGATTCTATTCTTCCTTTATGGTCAGTGACAAGGTTGAAATTATAACCAAAAGCTATAAGGAAGGCTCTAAAGCTGTAAAATGGAGTTGTGATGGTAGTCCGTCGTTCGAAATATCAGAGGCAGACAAGACTGATCGGGGATCCGATGTTATCCTTCATATCAGCGATGACTGCAAGGAATTCCTTGAAAAAGGAAAAATCACAGAACTCCTTAACAAATATTGTAAGTTTATGCCTGTTCCCATCGTTTTCGGCAAGAAAACGACATGGAAAGACGGAAAACAAGTTGATACGGATGAGAATAACATCATCAACGACATCGAACCCTTATGGACGAAGAAGCCTTCAACTCTGAAGGACGATGACTACAAAAAGTTCTATAAGGCTTTATATCCGATGGAAGATGAACCCCTGTTCTGGATTCACTTGAATGTAGACTTTCCCTTTACACTCACAGGTATCCTCTACTTTCCACGTATTAAGAGCAATATAGACTTACAACGCAATAAGATTCAACTCTATTGTAATCAGGTATTCGTAACAGATCATGTCGAAGGAATCGTACCAGATTTCCTGACCTTGCTCCATGGTGTGATAGACTCACCGGATATTCCTCTGAATGTAAGCCGCAGTTATCTCCAGAGTGATGCTAACGTGAAAAAGATTTCCGTATACATTACGAAGAAAGTAGCTGACAGACTCCAGGAGATTTTCAAAACAGACCGTAAAGACTATGAAAAGAAATGGGATGATCTCAAGATATTCATCAACTATGGAATGCTGTCCCGTGAAGATTTCTATGATCGCGCTAAAGACTTTGCACTCCTCAAAGATGTCGAGGGCAAGCATTTCACTTTCGATGAATACAAAACATTAATCAAGGAGAATCAAACGGACAAAGACGGTAATCTCATCTATCTTTATGCTACAAACAAGGATGAACAATATTCTTTTGTACAGGCTGCCAAAGACAAAGGTTATAGTGTACTCCTTATGGACGGCGAACTGGATGTGCCTATGGTGAGCATGCTTGAACAGAAATTTGAGAAAACACGATTCAGCAGGGTTGATGCAGATGTCATTGACCGTTTGATTGTTAAGGATGCACCAAAGGAATCAAATCTGGACAAGGATAAAAGTGACAATCTGACAGAAGTATTTCATTCTCAGATTCCCAAAATGGATAAGGCCCAATTTATGGTTGAGGTACAGGCACTCGGCGAAAAGAGTCAGCCCATTGTCATCACCCAAAGTGAATATATGCGTCGGATGAAGACCATGAGTCACTTCCAGCCGGGTATGGGTTTCTCCA
>DAIPMC010000054.1:0-17989 GCA_036768895.1 Prevotella sp.
TCAAAAGACTTTATGCCGTAGGGGAATGTTCTTGCACAGGACTGCACGGCGGCAACCGTCTGGCCAGCAACTCGCTGATAGAGGCTGTGGTCTATGCCAAGTCTGCTGCAGAACATGCTATCAAGACCATTGACAATTATACCTATAACACCCAAGTTCCGGAATGGAACGATGAGGGCACGATGAGCAACGAGGAGAAAGTGCTCATCGCACAAGACGAAAGAGAAGTAGGCCAGATAATGTCAAACTATGTGGGTATCGTGCGTAGTAATCTGCGCTTACACCGTGCCTGGAAGCGTCTTGACCTGTTATATGAAGAAACAGAAGAACTCTTCAAGCGCGTGAAACCTACACGGGACATCTGTGAACTGCGTAATATGATCAATGTGGGCTACCTGATTACACGTCAGGCCATTGAACGCAAGGAAAGTCGTGGGCTGCATTACACGATCGACTATCCCAAACATGCCTACGACAGAAAATAGAAATTTACCAGACATCTAAATAGAGAACTGACAACATGAAAATGACTGACGAAAGATGGTTAGAAAAGGGATTCATTGATGAAGCCATCCCCAATGGCATAGTTATCAAAGAGGAAATCCGCCGGATGTGTAAAGAAAAGAACGCCGTAATCATGGCTCACTATTATACAGACGGTGAGGTGCAGGACATCGCCGATTTTGTAGGTGACAGTCTTGCGTTGGCACAACAGGCTGCCAAAACTGATGCTGATATTATCGTTATGTGTGGCGTTCACTTCATGGGTGAGACCAATAAGATATTATGCCCGGAGAAGACTATACTCATCCCCGACCTCAATGCTTCCTGCTCTTTAGCCGAAAGTTGTCCGGCCGGTGATTTCAAAAAGTTTATTGAAGCCCACCCTGGGCACACGGTTATCAGTTATGTCAACACATCTGCTGCCGTCAAGGCTTTGACCGACGTGGTTGTAACCAGCAGCAATGCTCGCCAGATAGTGGAATCGTTCCCCAAAGACACACCGATTATCTTTGGTCCGGACGAGAATCTCGGCGGATACATCAATAGCCTCACCGGTCGTAATATGGTGCTTTGGCATGGGGCCTGCCATGTACATGAGAAGTTCTCTGTAGAAAAAAGCCTAAAACTGAAAATACTGGCTCATCCGGAGTGTAAAGGCCCTATTGTGAAACTGGCTGATAAAGTAGGCAGTACAGCCGCCTTGCTTAAATTCAGCATCACGGACGAGGCTCAAGAGTTCATCGTAGCCACCGAGAGCGGCATCCTTCACAAGATGCAGAAGTCAGCCCCTCACAAGTTGTTCATCCCTGCCCCGCCCGACGACAGTACATGTGCATGCAACGAATGCAACTTTATGAAACTGATTACGCTGAAAAAGATATACAACTGTTTGAAATACGAGTGGCCTGTTATCGAGGTCAACGCTCAAATTGCCCAAAAAGCTATTCGTCCCATCAACAAAATGCTAGAAATATCCAGACAGTTGGGACTATAACTGATGGATACGGATATATCACCAAATCATAACTTAAATCATCATTCAACAACATTATTATGCTATCAGTAGACGAACTTAACGACAAGTTGATTGACTTGGCTTTCAGTGAGGACATCGGCGACGGTGACCATACCACCTTATGCTGCATCCCCGCAGATGCAATGGGGGAAAGTAAACTGCTTATCAAACAGGAGGGTGTCTTTGCCGGCATCGAAATCGCTAAAAAGGTACTTCACCGCTTTGACCCGGAATTGAAAGTCCAAACATATATCCGGGACGGAGCACATGTGAAACCCGGTGATATCGTCATGAGCGTAAAAGGACGTGAACAGAGTTTACTTCAGACTGAGCGACTCATGCTCAATATCTTGCAACGCATGAGTGGCATAGCAACCATGACCCACCGTTATCAGCAGGCTCTTATCGACGCTGGAACGAAGACACGTGTACTTGACACGCGCAAGACCACCCCGGGAATGCGCATGCTTGAAAAGGAGGCTGTCAAGATCGGCGGAGGTATGAACCATCGTATCGGTCTTTTTGACATGATTCTGATCAAAGACAACCATATCGACTTTTGTGGTGGTGTGCACAATGCCATATCACGGGCCAAAGCATATTGTAAGACCAACCGGAAGGACTTGAAAATAGAGTGTGAGGTACGCAACTTCAAAGAACTTGATGACGCCCTTGCCGAAGGATGCGACCGTATCATGTTCGACAACTTCACACCGGAGGAAACGCGCAGGGCTGTCAAGTTGGTAGCTGGACGTTGCGAGACGGAGTCGAGCGGAGGCATAACCTTTGACAACATGATACCTTACGCACAAGCCGGCGTAGACTTCATTTCCTTCGGTGCACTTACCCACAGCATCACGGGATTGGATATGAGTTTTAAGGCAGCTGGCAGCGACAAACTCGTTATCGGATAAGAGCCTCCCGGACACGTCCTATCGTCAGTTATTTGTTGTAATTAGACGCACACTGTCTGCCTTGATGCGTATCTGAAGCCATTTTCTCATACTTTCGCGCTGAGCCACATTGATATGCCGCCCATTGGTTGTACCGACGATGGCAATCACATAGTTTGCTACTGTATCCTTTTTCGACTGGGCAACAGGTGTGATGGCGAGTGACTGGACTCCAGGGTAAAGCGTAGCTATCTCACGGCGGATCTGAGGTGTCATATCCCCATAACGGGTATAGGAAGCCAATTGGCCTTCCAGACTAACGATTCGGTTCTGCTGAGCCTGAATGGTCTGGGTATCACCTGTATTGAGATTAGACATCGCATTCACTCGCTGTCCCAGCATAAGAAGACTGTCAGACTGTGATCCCTGAATAACCTGGAGTTTATAACCTGTCAGATTATAGTCTGAAAGTTTGTCTTCAAATCTACGGATCGTCTCAGCCGGAATCTCCTTACCGACAGCCACAAGTTTGAGCGTTTTCGTATCACGATCCACAGCGGTGGAGATAATTTGAGATCCTTTTACAGCACATACATCTTTTACAAATGTATTGACATTATTTTTGAAAATACTTTCACGGAAGATATGAACCGTCATCAGCGCTGCGGGAACCATTGTGATAACAACAATAAAAATAATCCATCTGCGGACTCTTTTGGTACGTGCAGGATTCTGCTGTTCTCTTGTGTGATATTTCATCATCCTGACACCCAGAAAAGTAGACAGGCAAATAAAGACCGTATTGATAAAAAACAGATAAATGGCACCTAAAAAATAATAGATATTTGCATGGGCTATGCCATATCCTGCTGTACAAAGCGGAGGCATAAGAGCCGTGGCAATAGCGACACCCGGTATGACATTTCCTTTCCCCTTGGTAGCAATCGCAATGAATCCGGCAGCACCACCGCAGAAAGCGATAAGCACATCATAGAGAGTGGGTGAAGTCCGCGCCAACAATTCCGACTGTGCTTCACCAAAGGGAGAAAGCAGAAAATATATGGTTGCTGTGATAATACTGATAATTGTCGCACCCAAAAAATTCTGGAAAGCCGACTTCAGTAATGTCAGGTCATTGATACCCACAGCAAGCCCCATACCTATAATAGGTCCCATCAAAGGGGATATAAGCATGGCTCCGATAACAACAGCCGTCGAGTTGATGTTAAGTCCCAAAGAAGCAATGAAGACTGCAAAAATAAGTATCCACAGCTGGGCACCGCGAAAATGAACACCATTGGTAATATTCCCAATGACCGTCCTTTCATCTTCTTTGTCTGCAAAGATATTGAAATAACCTTTCAATATTTCAATTAAAGATGCATTTGTTCGTTCCATCGTACTCGGATTGTCTTTTCTATAGAGGACAAATATACAGAAAATCTGTGAATTGTGAATCTACTTTATTAAAATACTCCTCCTATTTACCTAAAATCACTATAATCAGATGAGTACAATCTACCCAACTTGCTATTATCAATTTTTTTTTGTACCTTTGCAACAACAGAGGAAAAGATACTGTTATTGACTCGCCTATGCGTAACCATCCGTGACTTCTCCCACAGACCTTACCTAAGGAATTCATCGTTACCGATTTCTTTATCAAAGTCCCATTCCTTCCGCCACTATAGATTAAGGCGGATTGACAAGGCAGAAATATCCAGATATGAAATAAGAAATCGGGCAGTTTCACCTTTTAACTTCGAAATAATTAATAGCAATCGGATAATTAATCCGCACATAACAAATAATATGGCACAAAGTTTTTCATTTAACAAAAGACAGAAAGAAAAATCGAAACAGAAGAAGAAATTAGAAAAACAAAAGCGCAAGGAACTTCGGAAAAGTCAGGGTAAGAGTTCTATAGATGATATGATCGCATACGAGGATGAATATGGTCACCTCCATTCTTCTCCGGATGATATCGTCAAGGACGAAGTAAAATTAGAAGACATTGAGGTCTCTATTCCCAAGAAGAGTGATGATGGAGAAGGAAATGGTTCTTTGATCGGAAAGGTATCTTACCTCAATGTAGAAAAAGGCTATGGCTTTATCCAACAGGAAGATTCGAGAAACAGTTTTTATTTCCGTCTGAGCAATGCCCCTGATGAAATTGAGATAGAAGACAAAGTCTCTTTTAAAACCGAGGATAGTGCAAGAGGCAAGAATGCTGTTGATATTGTCATCGTCAGCAGATAACCTTTGTATTTTCGACATCTTCCATGGATCTTTTCGATTCTGCCGTCCGTAGCCAACGGGCGAGTTCTTCGCCTCTGGCTTCACGCATGCGGCCCAACACACTTGATGAAGTAGTCGGGCAACAGCATATTATCGGAAAAGGAAAACTTCTTTATCGTTGCATCAAAGCAGATAAGTTGTCTTCCATTATCCTTTATGGGCCTCCGGGAACCGGAAAGACAACTCTTGCCAGAGTGATTGCTCATACGACCAGCGCGGACTTCAAACAGGTCAATGCAACAACTTCTGGAAAGAAAGACATGGAAGAGGTAATCAAAGTTGCGAAATACAACTTTGGTGCTTTTCAGAAAAAAACGATTTTATTCATCGATGAAATCCATCGTTTTAATAAAGCTCAACAGGACTATCTCCTGCCCTATGTGGAAGATGGTACGGTAATCCTTATCGGGGCGACTACAGAGAATCCTTATTTTGAAGTTAACGGTGCACTTCTCTCCCGCTCTACCCTGTTCGAGTTGAAGCCACTTTCAACGACGGATCTTCTCACCCTCGTCAATCGCGCCTTCTCTGCAGAGAAGGGACTGGCAAAAGAACATGCTCTCATCGATGACGATGCGGCTCTGTTCCTGGCCGAAACTGCTGACGGGGATGCACGGACACTTTATAATGCACTCGAACTTGCTGCGGAGACCACAGAACGGAACAAGGACGGTATCATTCATATCACTTTGGATACTGCTCATGAATGTATACAGAAACGGGTAATCCGATATGATAAGGAAGGTGATCATCATTATGATACTATCTCTGCCTTTATTGAAAGCATGAAACACACGGCTCCCGATGCTACGCTATATTATCTTGCGCGTATGCTCGTAGCAGGAGAAGACCCGAAATATATCGCTCGCCGTATCTGTGTCTGTGCCTCGGAAGATATAGGGCTGGCTGATTCCAATGCTCTGGCTGTTGCGGTCAATGCGTTCTTAGCCGTAGAGCGGATCGGTATGCCTGAATGCCGCGAGATTCTTGCTCACGCTGCACTTTATGTTTGCATGGCTCCTAAATCTGATACTTGCCAGGGGATAAATGCGGCTATGGCAGATGTACAGAAAACCGGAAATGTGGCTATTCCTGCTTTCCTTCAGGATGCGAGTTATGCCGGAGCCGACAAACTGGGCCGGGGGAAAGGATTACGAGATATCCACAAATATCCCAACCACTACATCCAACAGCCTTGCCTGCCAGAAAAGCTGGCTGGCAGAATTTATTTTCATCCTACGGAACAGGGGGATGAAAAGCGCTTGATGGATGATTTCAGAAAACTCACAGGACAGAAAGAAACAACGGCATCAGAAAAAGAACTATAAAATGAAAACGCTAAAAGAACGTATCCTCAAAGATGGAAAGTGTTATCCGGGTGGTATTCTCAAAGTAGATAAGTTTATTAATCACCAGATGGATCCGAACCTGATGAAGCAATGTGCCGTAGAATTTATCAAGCGCTATGCGGGTACGGAAATCAACAAGATCCTGACCATAGAAGCATCGGGGATCGCTCCGGCTATCATGATGGGATTCCTCCTGGACTTACCGGTCGTGTTCGCCAAGAAGAAGAAACCTTCGACAATGGAAAACCAACTCTCCACTACTGTTTTCTCTTTTACCAAACAGCGGGAGTATCACGTGGTCATCTCCAAAGATTATCTTACTCCGAAGGATAAAGTACTGTTCATTGATGATTTCCTGGCTTACGGAAATGCAGCTAAAGGCATCATCAACCTCTGTCGCCAGGCTGGATGCAGCCTCGTGGGGATGGGATTCATTATCGAAAAGGCTTTCCAACATGGACGGGAAGCCATTGAGAAAGAAGGTGTACGCTGTGAATCACTGGCTATCGTCGAATCGCTTGATAATTGCCAGATCAAACTGAAAGATTAGATTATAACTCTGACTGAAAGGAAAGAGACGAAGAGGGACTGATACCGGAAACAGGGTGTCAGTCCCTCTTAATGTTTATTTAGAATCATACTGTGTATCCAGATACACCACATGGGTCTGTAGATATTCTTCCAAACCGTGCTTACCGTCAGCACCACCGATACCTGACTTCCGCCAACCGGCATGGAAGCCTTGGACTGCTTCAAAGTTTTCACGGTTGATATACGTTTCACCATATTTCAATTCCCGGTTCAGCTTTACTGCCATATCCAGATCTTTTGTATAGATAGACGATGTCAGACCGTATTCACAGTCATTGGCCATGTCTATAGCCTCATCAACAGTATCATAGGTTACAACAGGCAGGACCGGGCCGAAGGTTTCCTTCTGCACGATATCCATATCCTGCCGTGCATGATCCAGGATGGTAGGCTCAATGAAGTATCCTTTATCACCGATACGATGACCACCGCAGACCAATTCACAACCTTGCTCCACGGCATGCTCGATCTTCCCCAACACAGAGTGAAGTGCTTTCTCCTCTATCAGTGGTCCCATATCCAGATCAGCGATCTTTGAAGGATCACCCACCTTGACAGCCTTAAAACCGGCCAGCAGTTTATCCATAAACGCATCCTTAATGCTACGGTGCACGTATACCCGTTCCACATTGTTACACACCTGACCGGTATTTATGATACGGGAATCAATGATCGCTTTCACGGCTAAATCAAGATCTGCATCAGGCAGGACAATGGCAGGGGCTTTGCCGCCCAGTTCCAGAGATACCTTGGTAATATTCTCTGCGGCTGCATGCATGATCTGTTGACCGGCACTCACACTTCCTGTCAGACTCACCATTCCCACTTTCGGATTGGAAGCCAGGGCATGTCCTACGACAGATCCTCTTCCGAACACTACATTTACGACTCCGGCAGGGAGCTCGACTTCCTGACAGATCTGAGCAAAAATATACATGTTCTCAGGAGTCAACTGTGATGGTTTCATCACGATGGTATTTCCGGTAACCAGTGCCGGCGCTGCTTTCCTGGCTATCAGGAAGAATGGAAAGTTCCAGGGCAGGATACCGGCAGTGACACCAATAGGACGTTTGAACAGGAATATATTCTCGTTCGGACGGTCACTCGGTATCACCTCTCCTTCGTAGCGACGGGCCCAGCCTGCCATATAGTCGAAATACTCGGCTGTAGAGGCGACCTCACCACTGGCAAGAGCCTGGGTCTTTCCACCCTCA
This sequence comes from Prevotella sp., assembly GCA_036768895.1. Classification (GTDB taxonomy): domain Bacteria; phylum Bacteroidota; class Bacteroidia; order Bacteroidales; family Bacteroidaceae; genus Prevotella. The sequence goes on from DAIPMC010000054.1 coordinate 7,865, forward strand.
CGCACGATGACCTCTGCGATATCCGGCGCTCTCCTGCGAATTTCTTCGGCTATCTTCTTCAGATAAGCTGCCCGTTCCACGGAGGGTGTCTGTTCCCATTTCTTCTGGGCTTTCTCGGCTACCTCCACAGCCATCCGGGCATCTTCAGCAGTTCCATCCGGCTGACGACAGATAACCTTTTCTGTAGCCGGATTAAGCACATCAATCCATTTTTCTGATTTGTTCTGGACGAATTGTCCAGCAATAAACATCTTTAGTTCTTTCATAGGTATATCGGGTTAAATGAATAAAGACAGACTCTCTTCGTAAGGATCTGTCAGAAGCAAAGATAGTAATAAAAAGGGTTAGATTGCTCTAATCCTTTCCCATTTGAACAATGTTTAACATTTCTTTAAGGTCCCGAATCACATTCCTTTCTACCTCAATACCTGATACGAATCAGCATCAGTGACAGTCCCCCTTTCAGTCCTTTCGGTCCCACATCTGCAACACCTGTTCCACAATCGGTGCCATATCATAATATTTATATTCAGCCAGCCTTCCACCGAAAATTACATTTTTCTCTTGGTCGGCCAGTGCCTTATATTGAAGGTACAGGCCATTGTTACGCTTGTCATTCACAGGATAATAGGGTTCCATCCCTTCTTTCCACTCTGCTGAATATTCGCGTGAAATCACAGTCTTCGGATTCTTATACACTTCCTGACCGAAATTTTCGAAGTGCTTGTGCTCAATGATCCGCGTATAAGGTACCTCACGGGCGGTATAGTTGACTACTGCATTCCCCTGATAATTAGAAACATCCAGTATCTCCTGCTCAAACTTCACTGTACGATACTGGAGTTTCCCGAAACAATAGTTGAAAAACTCGTCTATCTTACCGGTGAACAGCATCCGGTCTGCCATGCCACGCCATCTCTCAGGATGAGCGAAATAGTTCTCTCCTACTGCAATATCAGCACCTTTCAAAAGTCCGTCGATAAGCACATTATACCCGCCCTTCGGTATTCCCTGATAATCATCATTGAAATAATTATTGTCGAAAACGAGTCTCACGGGTAACCGGCGGATAATAAAAGCAGGAAGCTCTGTACATTTCCTGCCCCACTGTTTCTCAGTATAACCTTTGATCAACCGTTCATAGACGGTCTTGCCGATGAGCAACTGGGCCTGCTCTTCCAGATTCCTCGGTTCAGAAATGCCGGCAGCATCCAACTTCCGGCGCATCTCTGCCCGTTCAGAGTCCAACTTTTCCTGGGCCTCAGCGGGAGTCACTACTCCCCACATCTGATAAAAGGTGTTCATGTTGAAAGGCAGATTATACAATTTCCCTTTATAGTTGGCTACCGGAGAATTCGTATACCGGTTAAATTCCACGATCGAATTGACAAAATCCCATACCCTTTTACTGGATGTATGGAATATATGAGCTCCATATTTGTGTACATGGATGCCTTCTACATTCTCACAATAGAGATTACCTCCTGCCTGCGGTCTCTTGTCTATAACCAGACAAGTCTTCCCGTGTTTCATCGCCATATCAGCAAACATAGCACCATAAAGACCTGAGCCAACTATCAAATAATCATATTTCGCCATCATCAATCAATTATAATTTCGGATTCCATCATACAAAGCAGACTCGCTTATTTTTCCGGTTCTCAATCTCGGTAATTCCCCGGATGATTTTCTTCATATTCCGGATTTGACCTCAAAGAACTTGTAGCAGACTTTTCATTTTGTTCTTTGGAATGCGACTCATTGGAATCAGAATTCTGCCGTTTGAGTTCAGGATAAGAGATCCGGGTATGGTAGATCGACATCAACCTTTCTATAAGGACTTCCTTAGCCTGAGCAATATCTCGGAAAGTAATCGGACATTTTATAAAAAATCCCTCTGCTACCTGACCATCAATCAATCTGTTGACAAGGTCACTGATACTCTTCTCTGTATGCTCCGGCAAGGAGCGCGAAGCTGCCTCTACTGTATCCGTCATCATCAGGATGGCCTGTTCCCGGGTAAACGGATTAGGCCCCGGATAGCGGAAATCAGCTGGATCGATCTCCTCATCAGGATGCTCATTCTTTTCCTTTACATAGAAATACCTGGTGAGTCCTGTTCCATGATGGGTAGCAATAAAAGACTTCAGTACACTTGGCAGGCCGATCTGGTCTGCAATCTTCATACCTCCGGTAACATGACCGATGATAATCCTGGCACTCTCCTTACAGGTCATCTTGGTATGAGGATTTACGCCGGCTTGATTTTCTGTAAAGAATACCGGATTGGTTATCTTTCCGATATCATGGTACAGAGCTCCTGTACGAACCAGCAGACTGTCAGCCCCGATCTTGTTGGCTATCTCTGCGGCCAGATTACCGACAGTGACAGTATGCTGGAAAGTGCCGGGAGCAACCTCACTCAGTCTCCTCAATATTCCCTTGTTTGTATTCGAAAGTTCTACTAGCGTCACATCTGAGACGAATCCGAAGGTTTTCTCGATAATATACATCAGTGGATTGGCCAATAAGAGGAACACACCATTGATAAGGAAATAGGTATACATGCTCCGGTCCATCTTCATGACATGATTGCTCTGCAACAGATTCAAGGCAAAATAGACAACCATACTGACAAAAGTCACGAACAGGGCTGTCTTGATGAATTGCAGACGACTGGAAAGTTCGCGCAAAGAATAAATGGCCATAATACCGGCAATCAGTTGTACGATGATAAACTCATACTGGTATTTCACGGCTGCTGCACAGATCAGGACCATCGTGGCATGAGTGACGAAAGCTGTCCGGGAATCCATAAAAACCCTTACAAATATGGGGGCCAGGGCAAAAGGAATGATATAGACACTGAACACATTATGCTCCATGATCAGTGACGTCAGTATCGGAAAGATGATGATCATAGAATAGAGCATCATGATATTCCGTGTCTTCTCAAAGTAATCTTTCCTGAACAAGACCAGATATAAGGTGAATAATATCACAAGTATGGTGACAAACATCAATTGCCCAAGCATGGTAGAAGTTAATTCTACCCGAGTAGCACTTCTCTGCTTCATTTCCTTTTCATAGGAATGCAATACTTGATATTCATAATCGTCAATGATCTCACCCCGGTCTATTATTTTCTGTCCTCTCAATACCATACCACTGGCCAACGGTATACTGTTCAGGAGATCTTGTCTTTCTGCTTTACTTCTCGTTTTATCACAGACGAGATTGGGTTCGATATAATTATTCAGGTTGCATCGCTGCAGGACGAGACGTTCTTTATTCAGTTTCTCATCCATAAACAACTGTTCGTATGCTGCTATCGTAGAATAGATACCACTTACTTGTGTACTTCGGGCCAGTTTCCCCTTAATGACTCGGATCATACTGGTAGAGTCCTTGCCTATAGTGTTATATTCCGGAGTGCTGATAATACCCGACTGATAAAGTTGATGAAGCCTGTTGGCAATCATCGGAATATAGTCTTGAGGCAGACCGGAAATACCATCTTTGAAATCATGAAGGAATTTGGCAATATTCTCCTTTTCCACCTGAGTATTATACTTATAGTAAGGTTGGTATTTCCTCATCAGGGAATCCTTCTCTTTCCGGACAGTCTGATCGGTCTTATACACCGGGAAATCAAACTTGGCTATAAAGGATCCGTACATCCACGGTTTGCCGCTATCATAGTTAAACTGCCTGCCCTCATTGCGTGGTAAGAACCAGACAATGACATAAAACCGGCCAACTTGAAAAATTCATGCCAATAGTGCTTATCTTGTTTTTTGAATAACTTCATGAATATTCTTTAAAAACATTTATTCTTTGCGAAAGTACGAAAAAAATTGCAAAATATTAAGGTCAATTGGATAAAGTCATAAAAAATAAGCATTATACTTACAAATCGGGTATAATGCTTATGAATAGTTAATCCTTCTGTAAGACGGACGACTCTACCTCTATCGTCCTCTACCATGCCAGATTCAAAATCCCTCCTATTTGATGATCCGATAGTAGTCGGATTTGCGGGGCTTGATCGTATGAGGGAAACTTGCAGCATAACCCAGTGAAAGAGCGCCTACTCCGATAAGGCCATCCGGAAGTCCCCACTGCTTCAGCAGGGCTTTGCCTTCTTCTGTCTTGAACATGGCATCTTCCCGGTTGATCCAACAGGATGCAAGACCGATGGAATGGGCTGCCAGCATCATACTGCCCAGTGCCAGACTACCGTCCTTAATACTGTTGACCCAGTCTGCCGGTGCCAAGACCAGGACAAGAGTCGGCGCATCGTAATACGGATTACTCGTGACCCCCATGGCTTTTGCATTCATCCTGGCTAATTGCCCGATCTGTTCTTCATTCTGTACGGCAACGATCCATGGATCTTGCTTTCCCATACCGGTAGGAGCCCATGTTCCGGCATCAAGGACGGCCTTCAACTCTTCATCCTTAATCTGTTCTTTTTTAAAACGGCGGATACTTCTTCTTTCCCGGATTGCCCTCAAAACTTCATTGTCCATCATCATATCGCGTTTAGTATGTTATCGAATGAGAACACTCAGACTAAAAGAGTAAGGCCCAAGGTCAGGCCTTCTCCTTTACGGCATTCTCTGTTTTCTGCTCTTTCTGCATCAGGTCTTCACCCCAGTGCATGATGGCTTCGCGTGCTTCACGGTCTTTCTCTACTTTCGCTTTCTGGGGATAGAAAATCATACGCAGAGATTGATTATAGTTGAAATAGTTCCACATCCAGTTGAGTAATACGACGACTTTATTGCGTACGCCCAATATGGAGCGGAGATGAACGACCAGCCACATTACCCAGGCGAAAAAGCCTTGGATCTTTACGGTCTTGAAATCTGCGACGGCCTTGTTCCGTCCTACAGTAGCCATAGAACCGAGATTTTTGTAATGGAAAGGCTTCAATTTCTTTCCTTTCTCTAACCGTCTGATATTCTTTGCAAGAAGTTGCCCTTGCTGAATGGCAACCTGAGCCAATTGCGGATGCCCTTTCGGATAGGCTTTATCTCCGCTCATAATGCACTGGTCTCCGATGGAGAAGACACTTTCCATACCTGGTATACGGTTGAAGGCATCCACTTTGATCCGACCACCGTGACCGATCATCGACGGATCCATATTGGCGATGGATACGCCTGCGATACCACTCACCCAGATAAATGTGCGGGTAGCTATCTCACTGCCATCCTGAAGGAGAACTTTATAGTTCTTATAGTCCATCACTCGTTTATTCAACAGGATGTTTACTCCCATGCGGCGGAGAAACTCTTCTGCCTTTTGTGAAGCGGCCGGTGACATCGCTGAAAGCAACTTTGAGGAAGCTTCTATCAGATAGATATTTATCAGACTCTTGTCCAGTTCCGGATAATCATGGGGGATGACACTTTTCTTCATTTCTGAGAGGACTCCGGCCACCTCTACACCGGTAGCACCACCACCGACAATCACAAAGTTCAGCAGTTCCTGGCGTTCCAGATCGGTTGCACAGGTAATGGCTCGCTCCAGATTGGCCAGTATTGCATTCTGTAGTCCCATTGCCTCCGAAACGTTCTTCATCGGCATGGCTTCTTCGGCAATGTGCTTGTTACCATAATAATTGGTCGTTGCACCAGCTGCCAGAATCAGATAATCATAGTCTATCTTCCCAATAGAGGTCTGGATAATCTTCTTATCAGGAAATATCGAACGCACTTCTGCCATCCGAAAATAGATATTATGGTTTTTCTTGAAGATCCGTCGAAAAGGAAACGATATGGAACTGGGTTCCATCCCGGCTGACGCCACTTGATAGATCAGTGGTTGAAACTGATGATAGTCATTCTTGTCAACCAGGATAATCTGCATACCTGAATGGCGCAATTCATTCGCCAGTTTCAGTCCTCCGAAGCCACCACCTACGATGACTACGCGCTTTTTACCATTTTTGTCAATATTCAAACTCATTTTTCAAACTACATTATCAAGTAATTGACAAATTTACTGAATTTGTATCATTTTCACAAAATGATATAGATAAAATATGTTAATAACGGATCAGTAAATATCCGGCATCAACCGGCTCCATAATAGAATGACTATGGTGATAAAAAGAGCGATAGCAGCCAGCCAGATCAGAGTATGACCGATAATATTCAGGAATTTCTTCATCTGTGTCGCTATTAACAGTATCTCTTGATCAATTCAATTGCATCTTCGGGACAAGCCTCAACACACTCGCCACAACCAATACACCTTTCGGGATGATTCACGAAAGTGACATATTTGTCTTGTACCCAGGAACTCTCAAAAACTTTATGACAGCAGACCCATTCACAATATCTGCAGTTACGGCAGTTGTCTTCTATGACGTTCGCTACCAATTTGCTTTTTTTCCTAAACATAACCCTGTTTTAATTTCAATAGTCTGTATTTCATTTCATATATAGTATTACAGCGGAATGCCTTATACTATTTAAGACAAGTGCTTCTTAAATCAATAAGTTTAATTTATAAATAAAATAATAACAAAATGTATCTATATAAGATTTAAATTAGTATATTTGTATACAAAATAGGTAAAACATAAAATTAAGGTAATATGGGATTGTTTACAAGGAAAAGCATCAGTAGTCTCATGGCTGAAGCCTCAGACAAACATGGGATGAAAAAAACTCTATCAACAGGAGCCTTGATTGCACTCGGGATAGGAGTTGTCATCGGCGCAGGATTATTTTCAATTACAGGCATTGCAGCCGCCGACCATGCTGGTCCGGCCATCATTATCTCCTTCATCATTGCAGCCATCGGTTGTGCTTTTGCTGGATTATGCTATGCAGAATTTGCCTCTTCCATACCGGTTTCAGGCAGTGCCTATACATATTCATACGCTACGATGGGGGAATTTGTTGCCTGGATCATCGGCTGGGATCTGATTCTGGAATATTCCGTCGGTGCCTCTACAATCGCCTCCAGTTGGTCTGGTTATTTCTTCGAGCTGCTTCATTCTATGGGGCTTTCTATGGATCGCCGGTTGATGATGACTCCGTTTGAGACCTTTACTCTACCTGGTGGTGAAATAGTCCGCGGAATCATCAATCTCCCATCCATATTCATTGTCACGGTCATGTCGATGGTCCTGATACACGGTACAAAAGGATCAGCCAGACTAAACAACGTGATTGTCGTTTTGAAAGTAAGCATCGTCCTGCTTTTCATCTTCATCGGATTCCACTATATTGACAAAAGCAACCTGACCCCTTTTATCCCGAAAAATGAAGGGAGTTTCGGAAAGTTCGGCTGGTCTGGAATCTTCAGGGCGGCAGGAATGATCTTCTTTGCCTATATGGGATTTGATGCCGTATCTACGGCGGCACAAGAGACCAAGAACCCACAAAAGTCGATGCCCTACGGCATCTTGGGATCCCTGTTGATCTGCACGATCCTTTATGTTTTGTTCGCTTATGTCCTCACCGGCGTAGCCAATTACAAGACTTTCAGCGGTGCCGGAAGCGATCTGGCACCCGTTGCTACAGCTATCAATCACATGGGCAAGGTTGGCCCTGGCGGAACAGTCATCCCGGCTTACCCGTGGCTGAACAGAATCATCATACTAGCCATCCTCCTAGGTTATTCTTCTGTGATACTGGTATTACTGCTCGGACAGAGCAGGGTTTTCTATTCCATGAGCCGCGACGGACTGATTCCTCCAATCTTCTCGCATTTGCATCCTAAATACAGGACACCGGCTAAATCCAATCTACTGTTTATGGTCTTCGTCTCCCTAATCGCTGCATTCATTCCGGGTAAGGTCGTAGGAGAGATGAGCAGCATCGGAACATTGTTTGCTTTCATTCTGGTCTGTCTGGGAATCATCATCATCCGAAAGAACAATCCCGGGGCCAAACCCGCTTTCAGGACTCCCTGGGTACCGGTCATTCCCTTACTGGGAACACTGGTATGCTTGTCCATGATGGTGTCTCTGAGTATTGACACCTGGATACGCCTTGTCGTCTGGATGATGATCGGTTTTGACATCTACCTTGTACGCGGGCCAAAGCATAGCAAGTCGTCAGAAAATGACCCGCCGCAGGAAAAACAGAAATCACAGAACGTAACGTCTGTCTGCGGACTTGCCTTGTGCGCTTTACTCGCCTTTTTTACCTATGTACATCACCGGTCTGAAACAGGCTGTAATACTGACCTGATTATCTTCAACATTATCATTGCTTTTCATGTGGCCTACTATCTCTGGTTCCGGTTTGTAAAGAAGATCTATCGGGAATAAGCGTTGGAGAATCCGGAACGGAATCAATATGTCTATCCATTCCATTTTGAAATGGCTTGCCCGATATTCACATTTGGTTCACCAAGTGGTGGACCACCGATTGGTGAACTTTTATTTATTTCTAGTATTTCAGAGATAAAATCTTCCTTATCACATTTTCGTAACCAGGATAAAAGGCAAATGGAACTGATAAAAAGTATTAACGGAAAGCATGATTTTTCAGATTTTATGCTTACCTTTGTCATAACGCAGTTGATTTGCCCTTCTTCTTGACAAAAGAACAGGTTTTGACAATCAACAGATATCGGAAAGTTGGGTCAGACCTTTCATGATCTGTACCTGAGAATATAATAATTTCACTACAAGACTAACGATATGAAGAACAAAAGACCTATGGTCAATTTACCGTCGGAGTGCACTACGATCATCGTAGGTGATAAGATGACAAGCGACGGTTCACACATTGCAGCCCGTTCAGAGGACTGGGACGCCATGTACGCCAAAAACTTTGAAATTTTCGAGGATACGGATTGCGGTCCGAAAGAATTTGTTGCAAAAGACAGTCCTTTCCGTTGCGAACTCCCTCAGAAGGCTCTGGGCTACCAGGCTTTATCCCCTTATCATCTCCACGGAGAATGGGGAAGTGCCGGATTCAATACAGCAGGTATTGGCATGAGTTCTACGGAAACGATCTTCAGCAGTGACAAAGCTTTATCCTTCGACCCTTATATAGAAAGTGGACTGGCTGAGAACTCCATCTATAATGTCGTCCTGCCCTATATCAGGACTGCCCGTGAGGGTGTGGAACGCTTGGGAGCAATGATTGAAAAATATGGCTCTGCTGAAGGATTCGGCATCAGTTTCATCGATGACAAAGAAATCTGGTATCTTGAGAATGCCTGCGGCCATCGCTGGCTGGCTTGCCGCATACCTGCCGATAAGTATTTCGTTACAGGAAACCAGAGTCGGTTCCGGAAGTATGATCCGAAAGACAAGAAGAACTATCTGGCTGCTGCTGACTTGATCGACTTCGCTGTCAAGAACCAACTCTATGATCCGTCTGCAGGAGACTTCGATTTTCACGAGGCTTACTCCCGTGACGAGGAGCAGGACACAACCTATAATTATCCTCGTGTATGGGGATTGCAGGAGATGTTCAGTCCGTCTATCAAAAACGATGTTACGAAGAATACTTTCCCGGTATTCGCCAAGGCCGATAAGAAAATCAGTATTGCTGACATGCGCCGTGCTTTTCGCTTCCATTACGACAACACGGATCATGACCCTTATCTGCACAGCAATCCAAAGGAACCCTACCGCCCGGTATCTATCTTCCGTACGACACAGACTCACTTGCTCCAGGTTCGCCCGGAACTGCCGTCGGCTATCGGCTGCATCACTTATATGGCTGAAGGTATGGCTGACCTTGGGGTATTCCTTCCGCTCTATGAGGGTGTGCGCTCCTTCCCGAAAGCTTACCGGATCGGTGACGGACATTCCAGCAAGGATTCTGCCTACTGGATCTTCCGCAAGGTGATGACTCTCGGTATGGTCAACTATAATGAATATGCTCCGCTTATCAAAGAAACTTATGCCAGATTTGAGGCAGAGACGGATCAGCGCCAGAAGGAAATGGAAGCGGAATACCTGAAACTCTACAAGCAACAGCCGATGAAGGCGCTGGACTTGTTGCAGGACTTCTCAGACTGTGTACTGAACAAGGCACTGGAGGTAGCAGGCAACCTGACAGAAGAACTCTTCACCCGTCTGGCTGCAGATACCCAGAAGACTTATCTCTTCCACGGTGCCTGATTCTCTGGATGGTGATC
>DAIPMC010000055.1:0-6183 GCA_036768895.1 Prevotella sp.
GCAGCCAGAGTAGGCATAAAATCAGGGAAACACACGATATTTTTCAATCTTTGCACAGGAACCATTCCTGGTTGGTTGACGATAAGAGGCACCTTGATTCCACCCTCATAAAGTTGACCTTTGTGCCCCTTCAGTCCCCCACCACAGTTGAGATCTTTCACAGGAGCCATCACGGCAGCACCGTTATCACTAGCAAAGATAATCAGGGTATTTTTCCGAAGTCCCAAAGCATCAATAGCCCCCAGGACCCTGCCAATATTATAATCCATGTGTGTCACGAGAGCCGCATATCGTTTAGTCTTGTCACTCCATTTTCCCTTATCATCATACCACGAAGTATCATCTATATGATACGGTTCATGAGGCGCATCGTACGCCAGATAGAGAAAGAACGGATGATCTTTCTCCCGATTGATGAAAGCGATAGCATCATCAGTAGATATTTCCGTATTGTGTCTCACATGGGCATCATGGGCATTTGCAGAAATATGAACCAGACTGTCGCCATGAAAGCGATAATAAGGATAGTAATAATACGGGCCATTACTGATTGGTGTAGAGATTGTCCAGCCATAGAATTCATCGAATCCACAATGATTAGGTGTAGCCTTCGGATCATAACCATCCAGATGCCACTTATTGACCACACAACTCCGGTATCCTGCCGTATGCAAGACCGTTCCGATGGTTGAATCCTGAGGCAGCAGATTGGCACGACGGACATAAGTTGTATCCCCATCTGTATCTATTTTGATTCCTCTGATGCCTCCTACCGGACACATATTATCACGAATACGCGTTTTACCGGTAAATTTACCCGTCATCAAGGAGCAACGGGACGGAGAACTGATTCCACTCCCTGCGTATGCCTGTTCAAAGACCGTTCCCTGTGCTGCCAACCGGTCGATATTCGGTGTCTTGATATAATCATTGCCATAACAATGTAAATCACCATACCCCAAATCATCAGCCAGGATAAATACGATGTCCGGACGTTCCGGCGTCACCTTTTGACTCTGTTGCTGTGCTGAAGCATTTCCTGGCATGACAGCAGCAGCGACGAGTCCCATTCCTGTTAAATTCATTCTGTTCATTGTCTTAATATAATTATTTTAAGCGTTTGCGAATAATCTTCGGTATATAACCTGCCAGCAAAAGGAATAACCAACATTAAACGATATTCTCCTCATCAACAATTTCTTAACCAATCGCCAAAATAAGCGATTTCCTTTTGCAAGAACAAAAATAAACAAATTTTCTGTCGCAAGCAAAAATTCGAGAATTTCTTATTGATTTTATGTTCAGCATTGATAAATTAATTTTAACCAAAGCATACTACAATCAGAAGATAAAATAACCAATATTTTTATCTTCAAACAACGATTAAAATAAATCTCCTCAAATAACCTTCACCTCCATAGCATTCTCATTCTTCCAAAGTGATTCCCATCAGGCCGATAACCACATCATTGGAAAGCGTACGAAGAGTTATGGATTTCAAGTGTTTTCGAGGATTGAGAGGCATCCTCAACATTTCTGCAGCTCCATCGCGAATCGTGCGATAATAATCCTTCACAGGATGCAAGATCAGTTTTGACGACATATCACGAGAAGTAAAGCCGGATCCAAGGTGAATCCTGTAAGGCCGGAGCTTTGCTGAATGAAAGGCAGGGCCATCATCACGATAATCCGCTTCTATCGGACACCAGTTGACCGGATTCTCAAGATGCAGGGTGTCGGTACTACCATCACGATAGGTAGCAATAACCAAACCATTATCTATTCTGCTCTGCATCGGATTAGTAGAACCTGCCATCATCAACCAGGCAGCCTTTGCTTTCCCGGAAACTTTCACTACTATGCTATCCGGATAATTATCCCAAAGTGATGTATATACGATATTATACCCCTTCTGCGGTAAGCGGAACCGGATACCCTTACCTGTATCGAATATTCCTTTCCGGATCGTTGACCGGAGTCCGGAATCTTCTATATCAGCCATCCGATCAGGTGTACACCAGTCGCCAATACCCTGAACCGGTATTTCCAAGGTCGTATAAGGAGGACGAGGAGAAAGGTATTTCTGTTTGAAGATATCATCCACATTAGCATTATAACTCCCGAAAAGGTCGACAAGACGATATTTCACCTGTCCTTGAATGGGCCCGGAAAGTCCCATCTGGTTGAGATAAACAGGATTATCGGTATTTATTCTTTTACAAGAAGAGCCATACATTTTCCGATTCGTGACAGTCCGGGAGAATGGCCCGACGACAAAGGTCTGGTTGTCCCTGCTATCCCCAATGATATCCTTGAATCTACCTTCACCCAAAGAAATACGCAGAACCAACTGAAGAGGCTGAGAGAAATGCTGATGTATCTCATAGACAGCTTTCCCTTCCACCCGATGGAAAGAATACGAAAGATAAGGTGTACGGATACTTGCACTGTCCCACTGATCCGGAAAAGAAGGCTGGATGATGCAACGACTATATAAAGCGTCCGGTCGGATACCAAAGAGCCCATTAACCAGTGCTCGTGCTGAGATTCCCACATCGTCACCAAAATCACGGTAAGCCTCACCTCTTGCCCGATCATAATAACTGATCTGGCCAAAATTACCCGGACACTGACCCAGATACATTCCATCCAGAACATCTGCTTTAAAAAGACGATAACCGGCATTGCAACGTCCGGCTTCAAAATAAGCCAGAGCCATGTTCATCACCTCTTCATGAGCGACATTATTGATACTCCATTCGTATGGCATCCAATCAGAGGTAGACACTGTCTGGCAACTGTCAGCCACTGTAAAATGAGGGATGCAACTATCCACATAGAGCGTGGAACGATACGCCTGTTGCGGTGTACATACTCCACAGTCTATCGGAGTATAAATACTCCATAAAGCAGCATCTCTGTGCAATCTCTTCAGACCCATAAGATCGCGATATTCAGCCCAATGTCCTTCACCATTTAACCACAAATGAGCATCCATTGCCTTTCTGATCGCTTCCGCCTCTTGACGATAAGGAGTAGGATCCTCCCCGATCATTTCTGCGATACGTGCTGCCAGAAGGTTCCCACGATAATTATAAGCTGAAGAATGGGTTACCGCACCACCACTATAATATAAGGCGTCACTGGCCCAGATACAACAGTAAGCATCATAAAGGTGATCATTATCCGGATCAAAATTACGTTTCTCCCATGCCAGATGAGATTTCAATACCGGCCACATCCTGCGCAAATAAGTTGTATCAGCATCGTAGCAAAAATGCCAAAGGAGTTCATCAACATAATTCAGATTCATATCATAATGAGAGATGACATCTTTTCGGTCAGGCAATTTACAGATATAACCATTACTATATATAGGTGTACCCCATTTCATTGTTCCTCGTGACAAATTTTTGGCAGAATCCTGCTGAGGCTGAGGATAAACGGGAGGTACTGCTGTCAGCATACTGTTAGCGTATGCATTGAAATGTGTTACAGCCCTATCGTTCCATCCCAAGACATCACCCAGATACCCTGCTCTCCAGCCTGCGTATGGAGTACGCCATCCGATACAACCGTGAAGCCACGTATGCCCATCCCAAAGACCATCTGCCGCTGCTACCAGATTAGCGCCAAGTGTGTTCAGATAAGGATCGGGAGTATTGATTTCCAAACGATCAACAAGTTGCTTTCGAGCCTCTTCCTCTTTAAGAACCAGCTTTTGCCCCTCTTGTCCTCGTAAAACAGTTAACCGATCAGGACTATCAAAACGCAGGACTGTGGTTCCCTCTCCATTCCAATTCTTCACAGAAAGGTTCTGTTCAGGTGCAGAAGCTTCAAAACTGCTTCTGGGTTCAATACCAAGTTCTCCATTTTGCTTCATCTTCGAATTCCTTACTGCACAAATTCTTACAGTAAGAGAAAAAGGTGATGAAAAATTCTCGCCGGAAAACTCCCATACAGCACCTTCCTCTGAGAAAGAAGCCCATGCCGTAACGTGCAAAATGCCTTTCCCCCAATGAGGATCCTTCAAAAGATATTCCCTCTTTCCTCCCTGATAACGGGACTCGCAGTAAGAGGTACTATCCAGGGCATAGCCTTTACCACCAATAGTGAGGATAAAACGGATATTCCTGCTTTTATTTTTATCAAATGTAGCAAATACGGGGCGGTCGCTGGTCTCAAGCCGAAAAAGAGTATGGGTGCCATAAAGTGCTCTTGTATAGCGATGATTTCCATTGACACAGACAATATCCCTTCTGTCCGGAAAATAAGTATGCGTACGTTCCGAGGCCTGCAAATCAAGAAAGGTCATCAACACAATAACAACAAAAAGGAATACCCATTTTGGTATGTGTATGTTTTCTAATTCTTGTACTTTGTTATTTGAAATAATCTTGTTAATATTCATCATAAAAACAAATAATTTCTTCGTTTAGTAGTAAATTACTCTTCAGGTGTTTTTCCTGATATAGCAGGAATACAAATAGTTTCTTTAAGATAGTTTGTACTACAAAGGTAGTACTAAAAAGAATGCTTGTACTCACTTTTTACAACTTTTTTCTATTTTTATCAAAAAACCAAGTAGAAAATCAAAAATCAATGTTAATACACTATTTTATATAAAAGAGGTGGAAGTATATTTTCCAGAATATTCTATCTGATAACATTCTAAAGCAGAGATTTTTTATATCGATACAACCTATATTCTGGTGTTCAACTTCTACTGTTTTCCAATATTATATTTGTTTTTCTCAGAAAAAAATTCGATATTTGCAAGCAACAAAAACTCCTATAAAACAATTACTAAAACAATGAGAATCTTATTATGTGCAATCGCTACCATGATAGCATCCGTTTCATGGTCTGCCACCCCACTGAAAATGGGGAACCCGAAACCAAAGGCCCAATTACCGGTTATGGAAACGGGCGGACAAAAGATGCCTGACGAATGGATAGACAAAGATACAGGACATCGGATTATTCGTCTGACACGAAGGGCTGGAAGTAACAAGAGTTTCTATTTCAACAACAATCCATTCATTGGCAACGAAATGGTCTTCGGAGGAAGCAAAAGCAAAAAAGCAGCCTGGAACTGGTGGGATGATAGCAGAAAGGGGCCTTGGCGCCAAATGTTTACCGTAGATCTGAATACATTAAAAATCAGACAACTCACGAATGAGCCACATGCTGTCAACACAGAAATCGTCTGTCCGGCTACCCATGAATTGTTTTTCCAAAGAGCAGACACAGTCTTTTCCGTAAATACAGACAACTGCCAGCGTCGCATCATAAGCGTATTACCCATGAAAGGAGCTATCAACTGTGTAAACTGCAATGGCACCCTCCTTGCCGGGAAGTTAGATGATCCACAAGAAATGGATATCGCCATGGAAAATCCCGGCAAGAAAAGTTTTGATGCTATCTATAAAGCAAAACTAAAGAGAACATTATTTATCCTCAACACAAAAACAGGGGTCATGGATACTATTTTCAGTGACCATGCATGGCTCAACCATCTACAGTTTTCTCCAACGGATCCCAACCTTCTCATGTTCTGCCACGAAGGACCCTGGCAGGATATAGATCGTATCTGGACCATCAATGTACGGGACCGTAAAGCCCCGGAACTGATACATAAACCCACCATGTATCGTGAGATTGCAGGACACGAATGGTTCGGAGCTGATGGCAAGCATATTTACTTTGACTTGCAAAAACCCCGCGGTGTAAGATTTTATGTAGGAAAAGTGGATATCAAGAACGGAACAGAACAGGATACGGAACTTCCACGTTCTGCATGGTCAGTACACTATAACACATCATGGGACGAGCGGTTTCTTGTAGGTGACGGTGGCTCTCCAACTTCCGTAGCCCATTCACCGGAAGACCAGTGGATTGATAAATTCACTCATAATGGTGATCACTTTAAAATTGAACGTTTGGTCAACATGAAACATCATGACTACAAACTGGAACCAAATGTGCATGTCTCCCCTGACGACCGCTGGGTGATTTTCCGCGCTAATTTCGAGGGACATACTGATGTGTATGCCGTAGAACTTTAAAGGGATCTTGCTCCTATAATATTTCAGACTTCACTGCTCTGGATTTATGGTTTGAGATAAGATCTTAAGACTTGATCAAGCCCGGACATGGTAAGAGCTTTATAGAGAATCTTTC
>DAIPMC010000055.1:6193-13135 GCA_036768895.1 Prevotella sp.
TAACGTCACTTTAAGACAGAGCGTCTGGTCAAAAACACTGACCAGCCCTCTGCACTCTCTTGCTTTTTTCTAAAATTTATAATTTGAAATAAGGTTCAAGAATCTGATCCAGTCCTACCAGCGTAAGGGCCTTATAGATAATTTTTCCATTCGGGTCTAACAGATACACCATAGGAATCCAACGGACTGCATAGAGAGAAGTCAAACTACTCCCCCATCCCTTTAGATCGGACACCTGAGTCCAGCCCAGTTGATATTGCCGTATGGCATTCAACCATGAGGGTCTGTTCCGGTCGAAAGAAACTCCTAAAATAGCTAGATCTTTATACTTTGTATGGATAGTCTTGATGATTGGCATCTCCCTCCGGCAATCTCCACACCAAGAAGCCCAAAATTCGACCAATACATATTTTCCACGGAAATCACTGAGGCTCACCTTTCTGCTTTGTACGTCCCGAAGCGTGAAATCCGGTGCTCTCTGTCCGATATCAACTTTCTTCAGAGAAACAATCAGTGTATCTATCTGCTTCAGGTATAAAGTACGATCCAACTCAGAGGAGAATGCGGAACGGAGAACTTGCAACTGATGCAGGTCAAGGCTCCAAGCAAAATTATGAATCAGGAAATATGCCGGCACTACAGACTTGGGATTGGCAGCAATCAGGCTGTCAAGTTGATAGCCTTTCTGCTCAATTTTTGGCAGCTCCTTCCGATACAGACTATCTGCGTGTGAACCATTGACCTCGATATCCGAGTGCTGTTCATTCAAACGAATCTTGACAGGGCTGTCTTCCAGAAAGAAAGTCAGAGGATGACTACTGTCCCGTTCTGTACTCAACCCATACAATAATGGTGAGGATAGAGTTCCATCAAAAGCAAACCGGCCATTTTGCACAATGGCAGAATCTTTCAGAACAAACGCCTTATCTGTATATCTGCTCAGATAGATCATACTTGGAGTTTTATCCACCAATTGTCCTTCTATATGATACTCACCCGCAAAAACTGCTACCGGCAGAAACAATATTACCACCGCCCATATTGAAATCTTCCAATGTTTCATCATCTTCATTACAACGCTATTTACTTTATTTTCAACGAAATGCCACTCCTTTTATTTTATCTGGTCTTGATTTTAACGCATTCCCAGAAGAATTGCACCTCAAAAGTGCAGAAAACGAATAATTTCTGCACTTTTATGGTGCATTTTTTATAGATTTGCAGAAAACCAAACAAATGGATATAACACTCACAAATTACATGCGGTCACTACTTGACCAATCAATTCCTACTTTCCACAGATATATCTTTGACCAGATAGATTGGAATGACCGTTTATTCGCTGTTGTCGGTCCCAGGGGAGTAGGCAAGACTACCATGTTTCTTCAATATACAAAAGCACATCTTGTTGATAAAAAAATCTTTTACGTATCAGCCGATAATATTTATTTCTCTACCCATACTTTAATAGAACTTGCAGATGAATATAGTAAGGAAGGAGGAGAACAGCTCTTCATAGATGAAATCCACAAATATGCAGGTTGGTCAAAAGAATTGAAGCAAGTGTACGATACCCATCCAGACTTAAAAATTGGCATTACAGGATCATCTGTATTGGATATTCTGGATGGAAACGCAGATTTAAGCCGCCGCTGTCCGATGTATACTATGCAAGGACTGTCTTTCAGAGAGTATCTGAAAATATTTGAGCATATAGACGTACCCGTCTTCACACTGGACGGAATTCTGGCCAATCAGGCAGAAATTCCAGAAGTACGGCATCCACTTCCTTTTTTCAAAACTTATTTAAAAAGCGGCTATTATCCATTCGCAAAAGATAGTGAATTCAACATGCGACTCCTCCAGATCATTAATCTGACTCTGGAAGTAGATATTCCACTCTATGCCGGCATGAACGCATCTACTGGAAGGAAATTAAAGCGACTTCTTTCCATCATTGCCAAAAGCGTACCTTTCAAACCCGTTATTGACAAGATAAGCCGGATGATTAATGTAAGTCGGAATGACCTTGGAGACTATCTCCTCGATATGGAAAAAGCCGGACTCATCAGCCAGTTGAGAGATGATACCGGTGGAATCAGAGGGTTAGGGAAAGTAGAAAAGATATATCTTGATAACACCAATCTTGCCTATGAACTCGGGGGCAATGTTACAAACATCGGGAATATCCGTGAAACGTTTTTCTACAACCAGATGCGGGTACACCATGATACGATGTCCTCACGCATATCCGACTTTACCATCAATGGAAAGACATTTGAAATAGGTGGCAGAGGAAAAGGACAAAGCCAAATTGCAGGTGCTATTGATGGTTATATCGTAAAGGATGATATTGAATATGGAGAGGGTAATATGATTCCCCTCTGGGCATTCGGACTGAATTATTAAGAGTTACTCATTCCTTCAACCGCTTCACAAGCCATTCCACATCATTCTGCCCCAAATGTGCACGGGCTATCTGCAGGAAACATTCATTTGTAGCCACATGCCTGGCAGCAAGACCCTGCATGAAGCTAAAGAATGTCTTCTTACCCACCCGACTTTCCAGGTCATACAGCAGCACAGCACCTTTGTAATATAACGCATTGTATGCACCATCCGCATCACAAGGGATTTCATAGATCGGACAGACCCTGCGGGCATATTCCCGATAGGCTTGGATATAATCCTTCCATACAGATTCCCCAAGATCATGCCGGAGCAGACACAAGGAATTGAATTCTGAACAGAATAAATCTGATTATAAAAGACAGCGAAAATATTCTTATTTTCAACTAAAATGATTATTTTTGTAAAGTAATTAGCTAATCTATGGTAATAAAAGAGAAAGGGTTCAATTTCCTCCTGACTTTAAAGGGGGAAAACATATATACTTCATTGATCACGGCAAAAAAGAGATAATCAGTAAATAATCACAGATAATGGAAAAACTTGAAGTAAAGGAAAGAGAAAACCAGATAGCAGAAATGGTAACCACATTCTGCAAATCTCACATTGACAAGGAATATACAGCCCTGTGTGAAAAAATGGTAAGGAAACTTGGACGGAAGCGTACAAATCCTCTTGAACGTGGCCGGATTGAAATTTGGGCGGCAGCAATCGTTTATACGGTAGCCACCATGAACTTTTTGTTCGATAAATCATTTGAGCCGTATATTCCATCAAGTACTATCCATGACTATTTCGGAACAAAGCAGTCAAGTGTCACCCAGAAGTCTGCACAAATCCGGAAGATGCTTAAACTGAGGCCATATTGGGATAAAGACTTTTCCACTAATTATATGCTGGAGAACAATCCTTTGAATAACATGAGTATGATGAACGGCTTTTTCTTTCTAGATGAATAAAAAGCCTATTAGATAAATGGACTGAAGAAAACAGATATAGAGAAAAGTGACTCATCAGAATTTCTTCATCTCAGCCATCATAGATGGTCTGCGATAATAGGTTTTGCGGAAATATTCAGCAAGTTGATGTACTGCAGTATTGCCATTTTTCAATTTTTTCATATTCTCCATTGAATGGGCTATTCGTTGATAAGCCTTACTATTAACGTTTTGTTCTGCTTCTTTCATCAACAGGTGTACATAAATAGTAAGCAATTCTTTTGCATGATCATCATTGACAAATCTGGAGTATTGATCCAATGTCATCAATTGATCATAAGTCTGTTTTTTAATGAACTGATACAGACTTTCGGAATCTTTCTCCTCGACAAAGATGTCCGCAAGTATATTTGAGCCAAAAATGGAATCATTTCCAATTTTTGTATCTTTGAGGAGATCATTCAAATATCTTTTCCAATCACTTTTTGGAATAAGTAATTTCAGCTTATGATAGTATTCCATTGATCCCCTGGCACTAGTAAAGAGTTCCCGGCAGATATCAATTTGCTTAGACTTGTCTCCCTGCTTTTCATAAATCTCAAGTTCAAGTTTCTTCCACTGCTCAACGGTTCCCAAATGGTTATCTTTTAGAGCAACACCTATACCTTCATGGAGACACATTACCGCATCTTCAAACTTCTTCTGGTCAGTAAAACGATTGATTATCCGTTGCCTGATCTCTGGGATGTTGATATACTTCTGTTCTACCTTTTCAGCATCAGATGTCTGATATATCTTTTGAAGTAAATCGATTTTTCGCTCCACATAAACATATTCGTCGTATTTCCCTTTATGCTGGTCAATCTGAATATCAAGCATTTGCAAGGTATCTTCAGGTGTTTGTGTTTTCAAATTAACTTGTAAAAGCATATTGTCAAAATCGAAGATGCCATAATTACTAAGATTGTAAACAAAATCAGTTTTAGACAGATTTCTCAATTCACTAACTAATTCTTTTTGCACAGAAGGGGTAATATAAGGATGCTCTATAGCATCAAAGAGCAATTTTTCAGCATTTTCACAGGAATCTCCAGCACCAAAATCTTCACCAGTGCCATCGGTAAGAAAGGTATCTTCATCAAACGTATCATTGAACGAAACAAAAAATTCAACGGCCATACTAGCTGCCGCATTAGCATTTCCTAAATCCAATAACTTCTGGCCTTCACGCAATAAACGGTCTACCTTATTTAAAATAGAATCCCAATCAGCTATTTCAAAACACCTCCACCGGTTACCAACATTTTTGGTTTGAGAGAAAGCAGCGGACATTTCCTTACGGTATTCTT
Organism: Prevotella sp.; assembly: GCA_036768895.1. Lineage (GTDB taxonomy): Bacteria > Bacteroidota > Bacteroidia > Bacteroidales > Bacteroidaceae > Prevotella. Next base: position 10,890 of record DAIPMC010000055.1, read on the forward strand.
TTATGGTCTTCTTGTTACCGATGTACTTCTTACCAAGATAAGCCATCAAATCTTTTTTGAAACTTGCATTCTCCTTAGCATAGTCAATGGAAAAAGCAATTAGGTCTTCACGCTTTGCTATCTGAAGCATCTTGCTCAAATCTTGCATTATCTTCATTTGCCATAAACATTAATATCCCCTTGCATTCATACGCATTACAAGATTATTGTTACAGTATTTATGTAACACAAATATTGCATTACAAAGATATATAATTTTTTTATACTCACCAAGAATTTTCCTGTAAATAAAAAATCTATCACATGCCTATAATCTGTTACGATTCCCTCAATAAGCGAGTACGAATTCAATTAAAGATTCTGAGGTTATCTGAAATTTCAATAAAATAGCTCTCCATAATCAATTCTTATTACACCATTCCTATAATTCTTCAATTAAGAAAAGATTTAAATTCCCTAAAAACATTATTAATTATCAAAAAAAATCTTACTGGCACAAATTTACACCTTATTATAAATAAAATGAGTAATAAAAATCAGTTAATGAAGAAATATAGGCTAAAAAAAGAGCGCCAAACAATAAGACATAAGTAAGAATAAAATAAGACACAAGTAAGACATCATATTATAACCATTAGTAACCAAGAACGATAAAACCAAACACATCTTATATGTGACATCGTGATGTCCATATAAGATGCATATCTTACTTTCGCCTCTTACTTTATCCTGATTATCCTACATTTTTGTGCGTTGTTTTTACTACTAGCTGTATATCTTTTTTCAAAAATCCAAGCAGGATATCTTCTAAACGCACATTCCGTTCTGTCAAGTCTTTAACTTGATTCATAAGATTCTGGATTTGCGCCTGATAGAATTTTCGTTCTTCATCATTAAGACTATTTTCAACTATACTAGTTATTGGTTTTGAGAGCATATCGCCATTGCCATTAATCAACCAATCCAAGTTAAATATGCCATCGAAGGCATTATAAACCGATGTAAGAACCTGTCTGTCAGACATTTCTCATCCCCATTGAAAGCACTTGACACATTAGATCGTGACGCTCCAACAGCATTTGCAACATCAATTTGAGTATGCACTTTACCATGAGAGCGAAGGAAATCAAATGCCGCTTTTAACCTATCTTTTCTTTCCACAAGTCACCTTATAGTTAACAAATTATAAAAATAATACTCTTTACTCTTATATTCTTGCAAATAAGAATTTATTATCGTATTTTTGGGGGCAGATAACAGCCCAACTTATTTTCTTTCATTACAAATTTACAGATTTTGGGCGAAAAAACAAAGAAAACAGGGATAAAAGTGAAGGACAGAATTATGAGAAGGAAAAAGGAGTAAAAGCTAGAAACAGCTTAATCAGGAAACAGGACGTAGTCAAAAATGCACAAGTCATTATAGACCGTGATACACTGTTAAGAAAAGATGAAAAGAAGGTTAAACCATGAACCTTACACTATATGTCTAATGACATATTCCATAGAGTTTGTTTTATTGTAATCATTAATCATTGCATTATTGGTGATTGGTGTATGAAACTGCATCGGGAAAGAAAAAGATTGAACGAGACTTTAAATGGTCTTTCAAACATCATGCAGAACAAAACTAACTTCAAATCAGAAAATTTGAAGGTAATTTTACAAGAATGAATTGATGCAAGGCCAAAATGACCAGAAGATTTTTCCATTTAGATTTAGCAGGAATAAAGGATAACACTGCAAAATATTACTTCGCTAACAAGATAGAGAAGCATGATGTTGAATAAATCTGCATTATAAGATTTTTGATCATTTCCACAAGAGTAAAATCTGGTGGCAAGTCTCTTTAAGGTCACAACAGGCCTTTTAAATAATAATGTTATAATTACAAAAAAACAAGAAATATAGTTTATTAAAAAATGAAAAAGTTATTTTTTAGTATCGCAGCTTTAGCTGCAATCGTAGTTATGGGCTCATGCTCAAAGGATTCAAGCCTTAACAACCAAACAGAAAAAAGTGTAGGTAGCGTAACTGTAAGTCTGAGTGTCAATTCAGGGATTGAAGTATCAGAATCCAGTAGTTCATTAAACAATCAAACCGCTAAATCGGAAACTTCAACAAGGGCAGGTATCTCCACAAGAGCAGATGGAGATAACGAAACACCTACAACAAGTTTTGCAGCTGATCTTTCAACTACTACTTATACCGCTTACTTTGTAGCAACAACGGCTCAGGGGGACTATA
>DAIPMC010000055.1:13150-17918 GCA_036768895.1 Prevotella sp.
TCGTAAGATTTCAGGAATTAAAGAAAATACTGCCATATCAGTATCTGTACCAGCAATATCTTATACAGTATATGTGACAAATTATAGCACAAATGCTCCTGATCAAGGAGGTCAAGAAGCAGATGTAACCAGCCTTGAAGATAATCTTCCGGAAAGTTCAACTGTTTTATATTTATTTGGGAAAGATACTGCAGATTTAAGTTCTGGAGCTAGCCAAGACATTAAAGTAACATTGAACAACAAGTATGCTGCCGTTTGTGTTGCAAATAATGACTTTGTAACAGGTGTTACTTATACACCAACTACCAGCCTCACATCAACATCGAACTATAGTCTTGACAGCTGGCAAACAACTGAAACAGCATGGAACGACAAAGCACCATGGTACTACATTTATATCCGTGCAGATAAGAGCGCTACTTCTAACTCTACAATTGCATTAAACACAGCTAACATGGGTGGTAATGCCAGTACAACTTGGCCTTTGAATAAGGCAATTTCCGCAGATCAGATATATCAATATACTGTTAAATCTGTAAAAGGCGGAGCTATCTTAACTGTTACAGAAAATGTTTTCCAGAAGATAAATCCAGGTGAACTGAACGTATACTAATTAGTAGATACTAAATTACAATTTATCAGTTAAGTAAATATAGAAAGCGAGGGTGTAAATTCATCCTCGTTTTTATTTGTTCAAAAAAAACTAACAAGATAATTTATGAGAATAAAAAGGCACTACCGATTAGTTTACTATTTAAGCTAACAGAAAGACGACAAAACCATATTCTTAAAGACCTTGCATCGAATAAATTTAATTAAAACCGATTTAACACATATAAGAAAATCACCAGGAAGACATTTGTTTCTAATATTTTGCTTATCTTTGCTATCATCTCTTATACCATTGCTAAAGCAACAAATTGAAACTAATACAATTTAGGGAAACAGCAAACAAGAATCTTAATCTTATGCTTAAACAAACAGAAGATTTAAAATCATTCGGCTTTGAAAGATTCATTTCCATTAAGGATATATCCGATCAGATAAACTTGATCACTAACTCGCCTGGAATATACCTTATTCTTCGTTCCAAGACACAATTACCGGATTTTTTAGTATCAGCACTGGTGAGCTTTTCAAGAACCGCAACGAACTTTGAAAACATACAATAATATTTAAACAACGAACTTATTATAAAACATATAATAGCATTTAAAGGAGAAAACAATAGCGTCACGCTCTCGTTTATTAATAAGTTCAACAAAATCAATAATGAAACTATGAAAAAAAATCGAACTTGGTTGATTCTTGCTCAAGAAGGAAAATGTAAACATGCGGAGGCTATCCGGAAATTGGGATTCATCAACTGGAGGAAAAAGAGTAATTTCCATTTTGCTAAAGGTGACACCGTTTTTCTCTTTATGTCAGATTCGCGGAGCGTCCGATATGAGATGCAAGAGGATGCCGAAGACTGTGAACGTGAAGACCAGGAATTTTGGGCAGAAACTCCACGTGAGGGACTCACCTACAAACTCAAATTACATAAAGAATATAAAGGAAACCTGCTCTCGGAAGCTGGACTTGAAAAGCACGGATTAAAGCACAACAGCATGCAGAATGCCATCTGTAATAACAAGCCACTCCTCGATTACATTCAATCCATATTTTATGACGAAAGCATCAAGTAGCACCCGACCTCCTTTCGAAACAAGTACTCAGAAAAGGAAAGTCAGAATTACATACAACACTTAATTTTAAAATCTATGAATATTTCAGAAAAAATAAGAACTGAGTTATTTCAAGATTATAGCAAACTGATAAAAAAGATTTATAGTATTGAAAAGGATAAGGCGAGTAACTATGCAATATTATACACTCAATGGGGGAAGAAGTATCCCACTGGCCCTCATAGAGGCATCATGTTCTATGGAAGATCTACAAATGGATGGGGAGATGAAGAAAATACGTTAACGACAGAAGATGCTCTATTCAAAGAAGGGAATAATTTAGCGAACTTTAATTCCAATGATCAAGTAAAATGGATTGAAGATAACAATAATCCAAATTATAATACTAATCTCTCCCAAATCTTATCGCTTACTAAGAAAGTTTCAAGGGAGATCTATCCTGACAAATGGTACAATTATGTTGTATGGTCCAATCTGTATAAAGTAGCTCCACAAGAAAAGGGAAGACCTAGTGATAAACTATGTGACTTAGAAATTGAAGACTGTAAAAACATTTTTAATAAAGAAGTAAAGATCTTTTCTCCGAAATTCGTTATTCTATCTACGGGCTATAACTGGTATAAAGACTTCCTGCCAGGACAATTCTCCCAGCAAGCACCTATTATAAAAATACATTGGGGAGATTACTACATTTCAGTTTATGAAGAAGGAGGAACCTACTATCTTGCTACAGAATATCCTCAAGGTAAGCCCTATTCTAAACTTGTAGAAAAACTAATTGAGTTTATCAATAGTCCTCAACGATTTTTGTCTATACATAACTAAATCATGTCAGACAACAGTCTTAAAAGCAAAGCTTATCTGTAAATAGAAATTTATTATGATTGACAAGAATATGTCTGAACTCCGTCTATTATTATATTCTATTCGAAAGAAAGATAAAATTATTGTCAAGACAAATACTAAGATTATTACCCCCATCAAGAATAGTATTTGGAAAAATACTGATAATGATGGATACATGGGAGATTATGGACTCAGAATCCTAAATGGAACAAAAACGAAAGCAACTTTTAATTCTATTCTTTCAACCTATGGCCATTCATGCTCTGCCTTGAATAGGCTGCCAGCTCTTCTAAAAAAAATGAGCCCTAATGAAGCTTTCTATATTTTTGAAGATAATGATGATGAATCCAACCTAATATTCCGCAAAACAGCTATTGAATGTCTTAATCTTGCACCAAATGGTCGTGGATGGCAATCGGTTCATAATGAGATTGCAAATAAACTCTTCAAAATCAATTTAAAATACAATATTTATTCCTATGGTTTTGATGGTCTAAAAGTTGCTATCGGAGAACAAGATAAATCTAAACGCAAATGTCGTTTTTGCGGAAAGACTGGGGTAAAACACTTTCACGATGTGGCACATGCAATCCAAGAATCTTTAGGAAACAGTCTGCTAATTTGCAATGAAGAATGTGATGATTGTAATCATACTCTTAATAAAGTAGAAGATAATTTTCTTCATGTTATGGATATCCGCCGTTCACTATACCATATTACAAGAAAGGGAACGAAAAAAAGCGCAGTCGTAATAGGATATAATTTTGTAATCAAACCAAATAAAAATGGATATGCTGAACTTTACGTGATGAAAGAAAAATTACCACTAGGAGTTGATCGAAGTCGTCCTTTCAACTACAAATTGGACAATAAAGCTAACTTGACAAATGAAGGGGTATATCAAGCACTTGTCAAGATGGTCATCGATTTAGTTCCATCAAAAGAATTAGTCCATTTTCGGAATACAATCAAGTGGCTTACTTCATTCGGTAAATGGGAACCAGATTTCCTTCCAGGTATTTGGATAGCTTATACAAGACGTTTCTTTGACCAACCCTATATCGACTTTTATATTCGCAAATCTGATGATGAAGTCACACCATATTGTACAGCAATACTTTGGATTTATGATATTGCTTATATGTATATTGTACCAATGGTAGATGTAGATCGTGGTCGATTTAAATACAATTCTGATTTAACAAAGCATTGGAAAGAAATGATGTCATTCTATCCATATAAATGGCAGTATCAAGATGCCACAGACAGACATAAAGCCTATGCATGGAAATGGCAGAGTATAAATGTTGCAAATAGCCCATATATTCATGTCCTTCCTGAAAGTAATCCTATTTTTAATAATTGCCACGAAATAGGGGGAAAGTTGGAAGAGGCAAATTTTCCTTTATTCAACGATAACTTAGCTGCTGTAAAAAAAATAAATAAAGTTGATTTTATTAATCAATATTCAGGAACAAAATTAAAAGACCAAGACCTACGAGACATTACTCAACATTTTTCAGGTCCTAACTTCATAATAGATTGGAAGAATAATGACATTAATTTTTCTCTGCATTGCCAATCAAAAGATACCACAGATTGTATTATACTATATAGTTTTCAAATAGATATTACATTTCATGTGGCAAAATTAAGGAATTATGTTCATATCAAGTGGGATGAAAACGAACATCTTATTAGTTTTGCATTTGATTACCATTTACGTGATTCTATTTTCCACACGTCTTTAATAAAATCTGAAGAAATTATGGATCCCCAACGTACTAATACTTTATTTAAAAAATGTTCCCTTCTTAAATTATGGGAGCTTAACCAAAGAGAAAAAATAGTTAGTAATTCCATATATAACATAATAACCCCAAACAATCTTTATTATATATGTATTCCTGATAAATGTATCCATTAAGGTTGTTCTTCAAGAAGAATCTTCATAGATATTTCTAATCAAAAAGGCAATATCCTAAAAAATTCTAATTTCCAATATAAGGAATACATAGAGTTGCTTGTGGCCTCCTGATTAATCTATTTAGATTTGAATACAACACCTTCACTACCGGGGACCAAGAAACTTATCGCCATTCAAATGAATCATGTGATCTGGCATCTCTGCAATCCAGACCTCAGTTTCCCACGCTAGAGAAGCTGAGAAACGCTTATATGTCAGGAAATCCGGGAAAGCTGTAACAAAGACTCTGCCACATGAAGAATTTTGC
>DAIPMC010000056.1:0-17784 GCA_036768895.1 Prevotella sp.
AAATACAATTCACGAAATTACTGCTTAAAGGATTAATTTTACTCAAAATATTCCAGTGTTCCATTTTTCTGCTTCTCTCATCTAGAATATCAACTCCACCAAGTGTACCAATCAAAAGTCGATTATTTGGGGAAACAGCTAAGGATGAAATGAAATTGTGTGAGAGTCCTATGGCACTTCCATTATGAAAATATGAAATCACTTTTTTACCTAAACAATACAAGCCTGCATTTGTTGCCACCCAGATATGATTTTGATAACGAATCAAATCCGTAATAAAAGAACCGGGATGATTTATGGGCATGTTCCAGAAAGGTTCCATAATCAGTTCCCCTCTTTTCGCGACCATTCTGCCAATACTGCCATCACATCCAATCATTACATTTCCATCTGAATACAGATCTTTAATCGCTACATCAGGGGCAGTAGTATTAAATTTAAGAACTTTAATATCGCATATATTTCCATCTCTATCAAAGCGTACTCTACAAAAATGCTCTCTGGTTAAGAACCAAATCAAACCTTTAGAATCTTTGTATACCCGAATGCAATTTTCACCCATCAGCAATTTTAGTTTTCTGGAAAGAACATTGGTCGTACATTTCAAATTGGCAGGTTCTAAAGTTTCAAGATCGAGTACTTCAACACCTTCCTCAAAAGCTATCCAAAGTCTATGGAAATTATCTTCGTAAACATTTCTACAAGTATTGCTTTCCAAACTAATGCCCTGATTACCTACTCCAAAATACTGATAAGCATAACCGTCATAACGGACCAATCCGCCACCATGTGTAGATATCCAGATAAAACCATTGCTATCTGGATAAATATCATCTACAAAGTTATTTGGGAGACCACCAGACATATTCAAAATTGAACAATTATACCGTTCTACCAAAGCACTTTGAGAAAAAACTTTAGCTAAAACTAAAACAAGTAAAGAGATGGTACAGAAGATGCCTTTCATGAATATTATTTATGAGTAAATACTGCAAATATAATAAATAATCTCAAAAAAAGGAAATTGGCAAGTAAAAACGAATATCATTTCTATTCATTAGCTTGCCCTATCTACATTTATTGACAAAGGGGGAAATAAAACATTTATGTTTATTTCCCCCTATCCCGAAAACATCAAGATTTCTTTTATTTTAACATTAAAAGAAATTTGTCATCTATCATCTTTTTTCTATCTCCATCCATTTAGAACTCAATGATCAGAGTTTGACGTGGCATTAAGTTCAGATTTTTATCCAGCCTGACTATTTCCCCTGTTATCACATCCTTAGCAGAAACATTATTACCTATAATTTCCGCATAACGATTCACATCCATGACAGCGGGTTTATTAGTTCCATTCAGAATCGTCATAGAAGTTTTACCGTCATACTGTCGGGCTACGACATAAACACCATTATGAGGGCAAAACTGTGTTTGTTTTCCTTTTGTAATCAATTCATTACCTTGACGCCAATGCAGGAGTTTACTCAGCCAGTCAAACATGCTATTCTCTGCCTTCGTGCGGCCTTCTACCGTAAAGCAATCATGCTTGTCACCAGGAAATCCACCCGGGAAATCCTTACGTACGTTACCATCCGTCACCTCTTTCGTTCCATTCATCAGCACCTCCGTACCATAATAAAGTTGAGGAATGCGATCAATGGTCAGCAATAATCCTAATGCTTGTTTCAAAGCCAAGGTATCTTCTCCATTGCCCAAAAAACGATCCGTATCATGATTTTCTATAAAAGCCATAACCGAAGAAGGATTTTCATAGAGGTAATCATAGCACAAACTATTATATACACGGTTCAGGCCCTTTTCACCATTATCAGTTTCTTCTGCCTTGGCCTTATTGATTTTATCATAGAGACTGAAATCCATGACTGTAGGCAGATAACTATTGATCTTCGAAAGTTTGGAATCTTTCTGCCATGCAGCCGTATAAGCCGGTTCAGTAACCCATGTTTCTCCTACTACATTAAAATTAGGATACTCTTCAGTAAGCGTTTTCATCCAACCAGACATAGCTTTACGGTCAGCATAAGGATAAGTATCCATACGAATACCGTCAATATCAGCTGTTTCTATCCACCACTCGCTATTCTGAATAAGGTATCTCATGACGTAAGGGTTTCTCTGATTCAGATCAGGCATCGTGGGAACAAACCAGCCATTTACAGTTTCGTTCTTATCTATTTTAGAAGCATAAGGGTCCAGTATTGTCGTCAGTTTATATGAAGTCTGTTTATATTTGCTCTTAGCATCTTTACCTCCAGCAAGCCATCCCGGAGAATTGAACCAGTCTTTTGATGGCATATCTTTCACCCAAGGATGTTCAAAGCCACAGTGATTAAAGATCATATCCATTACCACTTTCAATCCTTTTTCATGAGCCGCCCGGACAAGTTGAGTATATTCTTCATTCGTACCGAAACGCGGATCAATATGATAATAATCTGTCGTTGCGTAACCATGATAAGTACTGAAACCCTGATTATCCGGAGAATTATTTTCAAGAACAGGGGTAAGCCAAAGAGCCGTAACCCCCAACTGCTTGAAATAATCAAGATGATTTATGATTCCTTCCAGATCACCACCATGCCGAAGACTCGGCTGGGAACGGTCTTCTTTATAAGGATTCATCTTCTTCATGTAACTTTTATGATGAGGCCCTTGGGCAAAACGGTCAGGCATCAACATGTACAAGACATCCGCATTGGTAAAACCGAGATGACGATCACCTGCCATCTCTCGATTCTTCAATTCATAACTTACCTTTTTTGTAGTTTTACCTTGTGTAAAATTCAGCACAAGATGACCTGCCTTGGCATCTTTTAGATTCAGATACACAAACAGATAATCAGGTGAATCCAAACGTACGATCGAATCAACCTTTACATCAGGATAGTTCACAAACACATTCGCGCTCCTGATACCATTACCGTATACCATCAATTGTAAGGAGGGATTGTTCATTCCAACAAACCAGTTGGTTGGCTCTATACGGTCAATATTCACGGCATTCATTTGCATCACGGTTAATAAACAACCGAACAAAAATAACAATTTTTTCGTCATGTTTCTCATCATTTTCCAAAATATCTAAGATTGTTTTTCGTCATACCATCTTCTGAAGAGGATTTAACTTTTCCGATTAAGCGCAATTAACATTTTCATCTCAAAAAGGACTTTCCCAACCACCTTACATCAAACAGGAACACCTGAAATACTATCTTCCTGCCTGATGGATCAATTCAGAAACAGTAGTTGAGAAATCATGATTTGCTATCAAATCTTCAATATTCAGATGCATACGATAGCGCCAGTAATGATTTGAATCAGCCGGAACATTGATTCGTTCATCATTCTCGTCTGAGAATCGGATATCCTCATCTATAGCTAACCAGTCCTGTATACTCAAGATACAAAGAATAGAAGGAGAGCCCAGATGACGAGAAATAATGTCCTTGGCCAGCCATCCCGGTAAAGGGTGTGGCGCAGAACCTTGATGATTCAACACGGAATTATAATAATCCTGGGCACGGGACAGATCTTCGTCCCACCACTGCCTCAGCGTAGGCATATCATGACTTGATATCATACAAACAGAACGATAAGGATTCCGATCTAAATGACTGAAACGTATATATGGTTCTTTCGGCATACTCGGAATTTCAAGACTGAGAATCTTCAAATGATTCATGACCACAGGAACACAATCCGGAACCATACCTAAATCCTCAGCACAAACCAACATGCGGGTAGCCTGAACAAGTTTTGGTAACTTTTTCATCGCCTGCTCTTCCCAGAATCGATTATTACGGTGGTAAAAATAATCATCATACAATCTGTTGAAAGCAGCCTTATCATTATCATATAAACTCTCATAAACAAAATCGAACTGCGCACAAATTCTGGGATGGAACTTAGTATGATCTTTATAGTCACGGATAAAAAGGACATCGCTAATCAGAGAAAACAACCCATCACGGAGATCTTTATCAGTTTGATTCTTTGATCCTTCAAAAATCTTCCCAACTTTTCGCTGCGTATCATATTCCGGTAGCATCTGATAACGTTCATCATCTATCTTTTCCAGATATTTCTCACGTACCTCGTCTGCCCGATTATGGAATACCCGGTCAAGAACCCAGTCTGTAATAAATGGCTCCGTAAACCGCTCCTCTTGAAAATTGAGTCCATATCCACGAATTTCATCAACTGTCATAGCCCGAGCCGGAGAAAATTGTCCGAGGAGTCCCTGTACAGCATTTATGGGAATCTCCCAGATACGAAAGAAACCCAGGATATGGTCAATACGATAAGCATCGAAGAATTTCGCCATATTCTGGAAACGATTAATCCACCATTTACAGCCATCCTTCAGCATTACTTCCCAGTTGTAAGTGGGGAATCCCCAATTCTGTCCATTAGCAGAAAAGGCATCAGGAGGGGCACCAGCTTGGCCATTGAGATTAAAATAATCGGGTTCCATCCAAACATCACATCCAAAACGATTTACTCCTATTGGAATATCACCTTTTAGAATCACTCCCTTACTACGGGCATAATGATGCACATCCTTCATCTGCAGGTCAAGAACATATTGGACGAAATACCAGAACGCGACCTTAATATAATCTTTTGTCCCCGGAGTAGAAAGGCGCCTGCGATCCCCTTCGTTCCACATCGTATGACCAGTCCATTTGTAAAAGTCTGCTGTTTTATTTTCATCTCGTAAGACACAATATTGTGCATAAGGTCCCAGCCATATTTCCGTTTCCTTAAAGAAAGCATGGAAACCTGTACTTTTCAGAATTCTACCGCCCTCCTGATTGAAGAGCTCATGCAGGTATCTGAGTTTGGCTGAGTTAACCTGTTCATAATCAACCTGGCGAAGAAGATTCAGTTTGCTTTGAAGTTTTTTATAATATTCCATGTGGGTTTTATCTTTCAAAGCCGGCAGTGCATTAAGGTCTACATATTGGGGATGGATAGCAAAGATACTAATACAACTATAAGGATATGAGTCCGTCCAAGTGTGGGTAATAGTCGTATCATTAACCGGTAATATCTGCAAGACCCTTTGTCCTACGATAGAAATCCAGTCAATCATTTTTTTCAGATCGCCAAAATCACCTACACCAAAACTACTTTTGCTTCTCAATGAAAAAACAGGCACTAATGTTCCCGATAGTTTTCGATTCGAACGATCAAGGAAAGACTGATCCAACTCATATACAACTATCGTACCGTCTTTTATCTGTTGCCATTCAATCACTCTGTTTTCTCCGGTTTCCCATAGCGGAAGAATTCCTTTGTCAACATTAAGGACAACAAATTTAAATTCCATCCGATGATCAGGGAAATCAGCTTCATTCACATCTACGATCCATTCATTATAGTTATGCTCCACCATTTCTATTGCATGGTTTGCATCCCAGTTTTTCAGCGCCTTACCAGAACCCACGACAGCCAGTCGCTCTCCCTTGCAAAGTTGAGGAGCTCTTACTTTCAAACGGACCGTCTTTGCAAAGTCAGAAGTTTTAACATTACCTAGGCTTTGATTATTAATACAATCCGTAAAAGCAGAACTGTATAGGTATGAATCTTCAGGAATATCCTGCCACCTGTCATATAAGATATAAGTCCCTGACCTTTTGGCCGTGATCTCTAGTGTATGCTTCATCAACGACCATTCACATCTTGAATGATTTTTGTTGCATTCCACTTCATACCTATAAGTAAGTATCTTCGGCACTTTTTGAATTGAAAGCTGACATCTCCAAATCCGGCCATCACAGGTCCACATTTCACAACGCGAGAGTTTGTTGTCATTTATCAAATAAAGGACGACCTCTTCTCCATAAGCAGTCTTATATTCTATATTGAATTCGAATACCATAGATGTATGATTAGTTTTCCGATGCTAAATTAATAAAAATAGACAGGAATACCTTGTTAGTCACTTATAAAATCTCCAACAGTTTATGCAAACGTTTGCATGATTCTTATGAGTCCCCCTTCTCATTAATCATTGGTACAGAAAGAGAGCCCATCAATAAGGCTATTCCGGCCAGAAGCATCATGTGACTCTGTGCAGATCCTGTCACAGACAGTAAAGTCCCTCCAATAGCTGCTGCTACAATCTGAGGTATACAGATAGTCCCATTGAAAAGTCCCAGATAAGCTCCCATGTGTCCATAACCCTCCAAAGCATTTGTCACAAAAGTAAAAGGCATTGCTAACATTGCAGCCCATGCACACCCGATAAGGAGGAAGGGTAAGAAGAGCAGATACTGATCACGTATGAAAGCCGTCATTACAAAACCTGCACAACCCAATAAAAGGCTCAGCCCATAAGCCACCTTACGGCGACTGAACCGAGGAAGAATAACTGCCCATATTATGCTGCCGATAGCCTGGACTGCAAAAAGAATCCCTACCCAGTTACCGGCTTCCTGATAACCTTTGGAACTTGTAGCTGCGGTCAAAGTCATATCTACATTCCAACAATTGGAAGCCACCGTCCCATTGGTATAAGTCCACATATACATGAAAGCAAACCAACAGAAAAACTGTATCAGCCCTACTTTCCAGAAAGTTGCAGGAGCATGCTTCAAGAGTTTAAACCAATTGGCATGATCTTCATTGTCAGTTTTCTTAAGTCCATGATATTCAGCATATTCTTTAGGTGGCATTTCTTTTACTTTTGCCGAAGTATAGAACACACAAAGTATCAGGATAGCTGCACCAATATAAAAACTATAGATGACTGAATCAGGAATCACCCCTGGCGTAGCAGTATTGGCTATGCCAAATGCTGTGAATAAAAAAGGAAAGACATACCCGACCAAGGATCCGGCATTACAGAGAAAACTTTGAATGGCATAAGCCAATCCTTTCTGCTTCTCATTCACCATATCCCCAACCAGCATTTTAAATGGTTGCATAGCCATATTGATACTTGTATCAAGGAACATCAGGGCAATCAGCCCAAATAGCATAGCCGAGCTTACCGACATTCCAAGAGATCCGGCATTAGGTAAAAGGCACATGACCAGAACAGCAATAACAGCTCCTAGAATCAGATAAGGAATTCTCCTTCCGAACCGACACCATGTTTTATCAGAGCAAGTCCCTACGATAGGTTGTACAATAATACCCATCAGTGGAGGAAGAATCCAAAAATAACTCAAGTCATGTGGATCTGCACCAAGCGTAGCAAAGATACGCGAAATATTTGCACTCTGTAAAGCATAAGCGATCTGGACGCCAAAGAATCCAAAACTCAGATTCCAAAGTTTCCAGAAGTTCAAATCTGGTTTTTCCTTCATGATATAATCCTTATAATTTGTATCTTTGTATAATCCTTTCTTATATATATTCCGAGAATCTGACCCGGTTCCTATCTTTGAAAGGACTACCCTATCTTGTTGATTCTCTGATTATCAGACGAGTCCTGACAATTCTCTTTTCCACCTTATCCATCGGTAGAATCCCTTCGACCTGGCCTATTAAGATATTAGCAGCTTCTTCACCAACCTGTGTACCACGCTGCTCTACAGTAGTCAGCATCGGATCGCAAGTGACAGCACGATAGCCATTAGTAAATCCACAGATGGAAACGTCCTTTGGTATATCAAATCCCATCCGTTTAGCAGTATAAAGAACTCCGATAGCCGTATCATCATTAACTGCAAAAAACGCATCCGGATGGTTGTCCATACTCAAAAGCTCTGGAGTTATCGCCTCAGCATCAGAGCGATTATCACATAATCGGACAATACTGTCGTCTAATTTCAGACCATGTTTAAACAAAGCATCTTTATAACCATTAAAACGATTTTTGGAGATTTCCAAAGTCATAGAGGATCCATAATAAGCTATTCGCTTACACCCCGTATCAATAAGGTGTGTCACCGCCGTATAAGCTCCCATATAATCATCTACGACAACACGAGAAGAATTAACACCTGTACAGATACGATCATAAAATACCAAAGGCACGCCATTATCTATTAGTCTCTGAAAATGGTCGTACTTTGTCGTATCTTTTGCTTGAGAAACTATGATACCACAAACCTTATCCTTATAGAAATCTTCACATATTTCTACTTCCCTGGCATAACGTTCATCGCTCAGAGCAACCATAATCCGATAACCTCTATTTCGTGCTTCCTCTTCAATGCCCGTAAGGACAGAAGCGAAATAATAATGTACGAACTGCGGTACAATTACTCCGATAATCTTCATTGGCATCATCCTGCTATGCCGAAGAGCTGCTCCTATGATATTAGGATAAAAATTATGTTCCCTTGCATAAATCTGAATACGAGCCCTTTGCCTGGCACTAATACGCGGACAATCCTGCAAAGCCCTCGAAACTGTAGCTATGGACACGCCCAGATTACGTGCAATATCCTTCATAGTAATTGATTCTTGTTCTTTCATGTTATTCTATCTCAACAAACACAAAGATAACCAAAAACATTCAACCTACTCTTTATCCAATCTTTTTATTTACTTAAACTTTATGCAAACGTTTGCTCAAAAAGTAAGATTTGAAAAGGTTACTATCATCCAATACACATGTTTAAAATCATTTATCATTCAAAATTTTGCATTCTATTTTCCTCACCCTATCTTATTTTACTGATTATCAGAATCTTGTCACAACATTCTGCGACTGCCTTGCGATGGGTAATAAACAATATCGTCTTGGCCTGTATCGAAAGAAGATTCTGCAAAAGACGATGTTCCGTTTCCGGATCCAGAGCACTGGTGGCCTCATCAAAAATCATAATACTACAATCACGGAGAAGACTACGGGCAATGCTGATACGCTGGGCTTGCCCCTCACTGAGTCCCCCACCTTGTTCACCACACACTGTAGCAAGTCCATCAGGCAAGTCATAGACAAATTCTGCACAACTTATCCGAAGAGCTTCTTTCATCTCTTCATCCGTAGCATTTCGTTTCCCCAAGTGCAGATTTTCACGGATTGTACCACTCATCAAAGTATTCCCCTGTGGGACATACACAAAATTACAACGATGCAATGGAGATAAATCTTGGCAACTCTTGCCATTGTAGATTTCAATATTTCCGTTCTGAGGATGCAGAAAAGCAAACAAAAGTCGGATAAGTGTGGTCTTGCCTGCACCTGTTTCGCCTAATATAGCCGTAGAAGATCCCGGCGTGAAATCAAAAGAAAGATCTCTAATAACGTCACCATCTGTTGAATCATATTCAAAGGTAACATTTTTCATCCGGATGCCACAAGGCAAATCCAGTTTAACCGGATTACCCTGTTCTTCCAAGGGATCCTCTTCCAGTTCCATCAATCTTTCTGCAGCTGTATAAACACTAACATAGACTGGTATAAGTTGTGCCAGATTATGTGCAGGCCCCTGTATACGATTGACCAATTGTAGAAAAGCCGTCATTCCTCCAAAAGTTAATGTATGATGAGACATTCTTATGGCAGCCCATAGAAAAGCCAACAAATAACCAGATGTGAAACCAATATTGAGAAACAGATTACTGAAAACCCGGAATCTCGTACGTTTTACTATGCGATGTCGAAGATGTCTTTGGGTATGTTCCAGTCGACACACCATCATGCCATCATTTTCTAAAGTTTTAATTAGCCCACGGTGCTGAATCATTTCCTGCAACACACTCTGGACTTTACTATCAAAGTTGCGCACCTGCCTGTTTAGCCGTCTCATCCGTCGCACATAAACCTTGCTGACAAGAAGGAAAAAGGGAGATACAGCTACTGTAATAATCGCCAGCAAATGATCCATTGAGAAGAGATAGACAAAGGCACCAAGAAACATTGCTAATATACTGATAGCTGAAGGAATGGTTTCGGTCAGGAAGTTAACTACTGTATTTACATCAAATTCCAACCTGTTGATGACATCTCCGGAATGTCGCTTCTCCTTTCCATTCCATTCCGAGTGAAGGAGTCGGTTCACAAATTGTTGCTGCATTCTGTTCTGAGCCTTAATACCCAAAATATTCTTGATCCAAATACTTGAAATATTAAGGGCAAAACCGATAAGAACAAGAACCGCCATCCACGCAACAGCCACTATGACATTCCCTTTCCCTATTCCTGAAGCAACATCGATGGCATGTTTTACTGCCGCTACCTGACAAAGACTTACAACAACCCCTAATAATCCGATGATAGCATTAAGAAAAGCCTGCAAACGGTTACCTTTCCAGACTTTCCATAACCATCTCAAAATTGTACGAGTACTATACTCTGCTTTCGGCAATCTTAGAAGTGACCTCAATTCCATGTCTCTTCTTTACTTCCATTGCCTTCAAGCACCAATAAACCATAAAAATACAGGTGCAAATTCCAATACATCATCAACAGTGTGTTTTATCATAGTAGTCCACATTCAAGATCCAAAATGGATCTTATTTTCTTTGTCTTTCATCAGCACCCCACATCAGTTTTTCACGTAATGTAGAAAAATATCGTCTATTCATAAGTTTAATTACATGAATAGAATATGGAGCCTTCCTTATAGTCAGTTGGGTTCCCCCCACCAGCTTTTCAGAACGACCATCCATTGCGACAAGAAAATTATGTGAGCGGGATTCAACTTCAAGCTTAATGACGCTGGTATCGTTAATGACGATTGGACGCATATTCAAACTATGCGGAGCCACGGGGGTGAGGCAAAAACTTCGACTCTGAGGAATAATGACAGGGCCACCATTAGACAAACTATAAGCAGTACTTCCTGTAGGAGTTGTCACTATCAAGCCATCTGCCTGATAATTCACAAGAAATTCATCATTGATATAAGTTCTGATACTGATCATGGATGCCGTATCCCTTTTAGAGACAGCTACTTCATTCAATGCACAAGGATAGCCTGTCAAATGTTCGCCATCGGTTTCCACTTGAATCACAGCATGATTTTCCAAGAAATAATTTCCTGCATAAATATCATCCAAAGCCTCCTCTATCTCAGAAGGAAGGACATCGGCAAGAAAACCAAGACGCCCCATGTTTATACCTATAATAGGTATCTGGAGTTCTCCTACTCTTCTGGCTACTTTAAGAAAAGTCCCGTCCCCACCTATGGATATGGCATAATCAGCTTCGCTTAAATCTGTTGGATCCACCTCAACGAGAGCATGGCGCTGTCCGAGATACTGCTCTATACGCTGGATACAAGGAATGATATCACGCTTGCGATATTCATTGCCAAAGATGATAAATTTCAACTTCTCCTTAAACATATATTTTTGCCGTTTCGGATTTTATTGTTACATTTGCAAAAATAGCGAAAATTTTCGAAAAATATTATTAACAATATACATATTTTATGGCAAACATCTATGAATTTCTCGCTAATGGCTTCGAAGAAGTTGAAGGCATGGCACCTGTAGACATTTTTCGCAGAGGTGGCGTAAACATCAAGACGGTAAGTGTGACAGGTTCTGAATGGGTTCAGACCTCTCATGGAGTAACAGTCAAAGCTGACATCAAATTTGAAGATGCCGACTTAAGTGATGCGGATATGTTGATGATTCCGGGTGGAATGCCAGGAGCAACCAACCTTAATGCTCATCAAGGTGTCCGTCATGCATTGATGGCCCAATACCGTGCCGGCAAGAGAATCGGCGCCATTTGTGCGGGTCCGATGGTTTTGGGCAGTCTGGGGCTTTTGAAGGGTAAGAAAGCAACCTGTTCACCAGGTTTCCAAGAATATCTTACAGGTGCCGAATATACAGGTGCACTTTATCAAGAAGCCGGAAACATTATCACAGGAGAAGGACCTGCTGCTACTTTTCCTTACGCTTATCGTATCCTCAGTTATTTTATTGGCGAAAAAGCTGTACGACAACTCGAGGTCAAAATGCAATATGCGCATTTAATAGAAGAAGCAAAAAAGAAAGAGTGATATAAAAGATATTCATATCATGGATCAGGATTACGTTATTATCACAGCAGGAGGAAAAGGAACACGGATGGGTTCTGATATCCCTAAACAATTCTTGCCTATTGACGGTCAGCCGGTCCTGATGCGAACGATCCAAAGATTTTGGGATTATTCGGAGAAACTGCATATTATTCTTGTCCTACCGGAAAACCAAGTCAACTACTGGGCCTGTCTATGCAAAGAGTATCAATTTAACATACCGTGTAAAATTGTCTTAGGAGGAAGAACACGTTTTCACTCCATCTACAACGGACTGGCATCGATACCTGATCAGGCTAGAGGCATAGTGGGTGTCCACGATGGAGTACGCCCTTTCCCTTCAATTCATGTTATCAGCAGGTGTTATCAGACAGCCAGAACAGCAGGAGCAGTAATCCCCGTAATGCCCGTGGAAGAAACATTAAGATACCTACCTGAGAACAAGAATGTATTACGCAGTGATTTTCGATTAGTGCAAACCCCTCAATGTTTTGATATATGTCTTCTCAAGAAAGCCTATCAGCAACCATACAGTAAAAGTTTTACCGATGATGCATCTGTCGTAGAGGCTTATGGGAAGAAGGTCACTCTCATCGAAGGCAATCGGGAAAACATTAAACTTACCACGCCTTTCGACATGAATATTGCAGAAGTCTTCGTAAAAAAAGAGTCAGCGGGTGAGCGGCCGATAAAAACATCGCTGTAACCATTAACAGAGTCTTTTATCATTCTCTTTACCATAAGAGTTTTCTATCATCCCAATCAATTAGGAAAGATATCAGAAATTGAATCATATTCTCGATCAGGACATTAAGTATTTACCGGGTGTAGGCCCCAGAAGGAAAGAGATACTGAGTAAAGAACTCGGAATCAAAACTTATGGTGACCTATTAGAATACTATCCCTATAAATATGTTGACCGGAGTAAAATCTATCATATTGATGAACTTTCTGATGATATGCCTTTCGTACAACTGAAAGGCAAGATCCTTGGTTTCGATGAATATGCAATGGGAGTAAGGCAAAAACGTATCGTTGCCCATTTCTCCGATGGTCACGGTGTTGTTGATTTAGTCTGGTTCCATGGCACTCAGTATGTCTATAAGAAGTATAAGATTAACACTGAATATGTCATTTTCGGGAAACCTTCTATTTTCGGCGGACGCTTTCAGTTTACACATCCGGATATCGATCAAGCTGATCAACTTGAACTGTCTTCTATGGGCATGCAACCCTATTATATTACAACTGATAAGATGAAAAAAGTGGGACTTACATCCCGCTCTATAGAGAAACTAACAAAAACACTTATTGAAAAAATTTCCTACCAGCCTTTATCAGAAACACTTCCACCATTCATCATCCAGTCTCTTCATCTGATTTCCCGTGATTCAGCCTTTCATCTGGTCCATTATCCCCACGACACGAAAGAGATGCAGCAGGCACGCCTGAGAATCAAATTCGAGGAACTTTTCTATGTGCAACTGAATATTCTTCGCTATGCAAATGAGAGAAAGAAGAAATACCAAGGGTATATTTTTCAACATATAGGAACTCAATTCCATTATTTCTATAACCATAACCTGCCTTTTACACTCACAGATGCGCAGAAGAAAGTTATGCACGAAATACGGAATGATATGAAAACCGGCAAACAGATGAACCGCCTTCTACAGGGTGATGTAGGTTCAGGCAAAACACTTGTGGCTCTGATGTCTATGCTCATAGCAATAGACAACGGTTATCAAACCTGCATCATGGCTCCAACGGAAATTCTTGCAGAACAACATCTGATTACGATTCGCAACTTTCTCAAGGATATGAATATCCGCGTAGAACTCCTTACAAGTATCATTAAGGGAAAGAAACGGCAAAAGGTTCTTCAAGGACTGGCTAGCGGCGAAATACAAATTCTGGTCGGCACACACTCTATCATCGAAAACCAGGTAGTTTTCCTTCATCTCGGCCTGGCTGTTATTGATGAGCAACACCGGTTTGGCGTTAAGCAAAGAGCCAAACTGTGGTTAAAGGGGGAACGTCCTCCGCACATACTTGTCATGACGGCTACACCTATTCCACGTACACTTGCCATGACCATCTATGGTGACCTTGATGTCAGCGTCATCAATGAACTTCCACCGGGTCGGAAGCCAATTGTAACACAGCATTATTTTGATAATCAGACAACAAGCCTATATGGAAGCATACGCAAACAGATTCTTCTTGGAAGACAAGCTTATATTGTATTTCCTCTTATCAAAGAAAGTGAAAAGTCTGACCTCAAGAATCTTGAGGAAGGGTTTGAAGCTTTAAAAGATATTTTTCCGGAGTTCAAACTCAGTAAAGTCCATGGAAAGATGAAACCGGCTGAGAAGGAAGCAGAAATGCACAAGTTTGTAAAGGGTGAGACACAAATACTTGTAGCCACAACGGTAATAGAAGTAGGTGTAAATGTCCCTAATGCAACCGTAATGGTCATTCTTGATGCCCAGCGGTTCGGATTATCCCAATTACATCAGCTTCGTGGACGGGTAGGACGTGGTGGAGATCAGAGTTTTTGTCTTTTAGTGACCACACATAAACTCAATGAGATTACGCGTAAACGTATCGAGATCATGTGTGAAACCAATGATGGATTCCGTATCGCAGAGGCCGACCTGAAACTCCGGGGACCGGGAGATCTGGAAGGAACACAACAAAGCGGTATTGCATTTGATCTGAAATTGGCAAATATCGCTCAAGACGGACAGATCATACAACTGGCTAGGGAGCAGGCTCAAAAGATTATCGATAGCGATCCTCTATGTAATAAAACTGATAATCAGATATTATGGGAACGCTTGAAACAGCTCCGAAAAACCCACATCAATTGGGCAGCCATATCATAAGATATCAAGGAAATCATTATCATAAAAAGAAATAGATATCATGACTTTAAGCGCTAAAAATTCAAGTTATTTATCTTTCAAAGAATCAAAAAGAACTTTTTTCTTCCTATAAGTCAAGCCTGCTTTTCACTATTTTTAAGTTAAAACAGTAATCGCCATAGAATTTCTAATTAAGAGAGTCGAATAATAAATAGTCATTCTCTCAATATTGAGATTGAGAATCCAAAATGTAAGCAATGAAGAAAATTGCCAATAAGACATTTTCCAAATTCTCCAAGAAAGAAACACTGTATAAGTAAATAATTGATATAAATCAATTAGAAGAAATTCCATAAAGTTGTAAGAAAAAATTCAAAGAGATATCTTTTAAATCTTATAGACTCTATTACATTAAAAACACTAAAATTGTAAATTGAAAAAACGAAAAACAAGAAATAGCACTTGTTAAACCGCAATAAAATCTGTTAATGGTATTGTCATTTTGCAATATTTTTATTATATTTGCAATGTCATTAGTAAAAATCACCTTTATATAATGACAGTTTATTCTCTAAGGGAACCACTTAGTTCCCATTGAAAAACTTAAACCTACATACTCACCACATGAATCTAAAAAGAAATTTTAAAAGATTAACGATAGTAGCCTTATTAGTTATCACAGCAATTCCTGCTTGTGGGCAAGACCTTTTAGCCAGGGAAGCGCCAATAGACCGTAAGATGAGAGCAGTAGATACTGTCGCAACGAGATATTATATCATCAAAGAAAATCGTGAAAATCCTGCTGCTGATTTATATGCAGACTTTTCTGATAAATTTGCTCATAAAGCTACCCCATTACCAGATCATTTTAAAATTGACTTAAGAGGTTTCTGTATGCCTACTTCAAGTCGTGTCATTACGTCCAACTTTGGTTACCGGTGGGGCAGGATGCATAAAGGACTTGACGTAAAAGTTTATATCGGCGATACTATTCGTGCAGCTTTTTCTGGTAAAGTCCGTATTGTAAGATACGAACCTCGAGGATATGGGAACTATATTGTCATTCGCCATAATAATGGACTAGAGACTGTCTATGGCCATCTCTCTAAACAATTGGTTGCCGAAAATCAATATGTCAAAGCCGGAGAGCCTATTGGTTTAGGAGGCAATACAGGACGAAGTACGGGTTCCCATCTTCATTTTGAGACGCGCCTGTGTGGAGTTGCCCTTAATCCGGCACTAATGTTTGACTTCCGAAATCAAGATGTCGTAGCTGATTACTACACCTATAATCAGGATACATACGGAGCTGAATCAGCTGAAGCTACGCGATTGAGAGGTAAACGAGGCAACGGTGGTTATAGTCGCTCTGATGTTTACGGAACGAGTGAAACTGCTTCAACAAAACAGGAAGAAAAACTTGAAAATGAATTTGGTGGTCAGAATATGTACCATAAGGTGAAGAGTGGAGAAACTCTTGAGTCTATTGCACGTAGCAGAGGAGTTTCGGTCGACCAGATATGCAAACTTAACCACTTGACAAAGAATGCAAATATCAGACCGGGAATGATTCTGAGATATTCTTGATATTATCAATTTTTCATCATACAAAGCTCGTTAATTAAAAGATTAACGGGCTTTTTTGTTCTCAGACCGAAAACACTGATTACATTAGAAGGTATTAAAACATTAGCAGTAATACTGTTCCTGCACCTGATTTCTCATAGATTTCATTAATTTTAGGTATTGTTTAGTAAGAATAGAACTTCTACCTTTGCACCCGAGAATGGCCCTCTTCTTGGATTCCAATCAATTTGGAAAAATTCAGATGATCAGTATACGTTCATCAGAAACTAAATGATAGATTGAACTAACTATATTTAATTCTTAAAATTATAGAAATGAAGAAAGTTTTAATTGCTTTATTTTTTGCCATCACATCATTATCCATCAATGCTAAAAATGCCCTCGTAATAATCGCTCACGGATCTCCGTCAGATACATGGAGACAACCGGTATTGAATCTTGAGCCCTTACTTAAGAAAAAGATTGCTGAAGAAGGATTGAAAAACATCTCTTATATACGTGTAGCTATGATGGAATTTACAGAGCCTACCATTGCTACCGTAATCAAGGACTGTGAAGCACAAAACTGCGATACAGTCTTCGCCATTCCCCTGTTTATTGTCCCTTCAGAACATTCTGAAGATGATATTCCGAACATCATCGGACATAAATTCAATCCAGCTACAATAAAAAGACTCAAGGCTGAAAGAACAAAGTTCGTGAACAGTAAAGTACATATTGTCCTCGGACCAACACTAGGCTGTTACGGTAATGTACTGGAAAAGGTCACAGCAGAAAATGTAAAGGCTTTATCTGAGAACCCGAAAGATGAAGCGATCCTGATTCTGGCTCATGGCGATAAAATGTATGATGGTTTCTGGAACACAAAGCTAAATAGTATCTGTAAGAGTTGCATCTCTTCAACAGGAATCAGCCAAGCAAGATATCAACTTGTTGGGATGGGCAATAAGGTAGCAGAACAGATCATACCAGTACTCAAGGATCTTGCGAAGACAAAGAAGCGCATCATCATCCAAGGTGTATACCTCTCTTATACCGCCAAAGACATGGCATCTAGAGGCTTGAGCCAAAAGATACAAAAAGCATTAGGTAAAGACGTTAAGGTTGTATACAGTGATCGTTGCTTTCTTCCTTCTGCCACAGATGATATAGTAGACTGGATTGTCAACCAGACAAAAGAGTGGAGTCAACAATAATACAGACACGACCCAAACTCTAAATCAGAAATTCAGACAAAAGACACAGTCTTATCTTATACTGCCTCAGAACGCAACTTAGTCATCCCTCTATGTACAAGATTACGTACGGAATGATAATTCACTCAAGTTTCGGAAGTAAGAATTATCAACAACCTGCTATACTGCGATTTT
>DAIPMC010000161.1:0-2898 GCA_036768895.1 Prevotella sp.
GATTGAAACATTGTTCTCGCAACTGACAGATCAATTCTTGGTCATCAGAAACTATGCAAAGATAACAAATAGCATGTTTGCCAGAATAATCGGAAAAATCAGTGCGCTAACCGTTTCACAATATATGAATTACATTAATGGCGAGCCCATCGTTAGAATTAAGTACGCACTAAATTAATTCCGCCAACGGGTAATACTTTTATTTTAAACGTGCTATATTTCTACGTTTTTTGTTGATATTACTATGGGTCGTTACTTTACATATCTTCCAGGGAAAGTCCTTGGAACTGAAGATGGTATTTATGAAAGGCAACAGGAAGAGCTTCAACTTTCTTCTGTAGTCCGGGCAAACTAATGCGGTTCTTCTCTCGTTTTATTTCTGCGACCATCCCTGTATGGTCAAAATCATTCAATGCCAGAAGGTCAATTTCTTTCTCACCTTTTCGGTCCCACCAATTGCCGACACAGGTGAAACGTCCCGATTCCATAGCCTTCTGCTGAAAATACACTTCCAGTGTTCGTCCCGTAAACTGATCATATTGTCGTTCAATATTTTCTCTGATCAATGAGAGTTGGTTGCTCTCTATAAGGTTCTGATAAGGATAGATAAAGCGGAACCAGAAACGCAGGAACGGATCCTTGATCTGATACCTCGTAATTTTACTACCAGGTTTGGCCTTCAGAGGTTGCTGCCGGGAGATCATCTCATAGTCATTTTCCAGTTTCTTCAGATACACTCCCATACTTTTCTGCA
Organism: Prevotella sp.; assembly: GCA_036768895.1. Taxonomy (GTDB): domain Bacteria; phylum Bacteroidota; class Bacteroidia; order Bacteroidales; family Bacteroidaceae; genus Prevotella. Next base: position 755 of record DAIPMC010000161.1, read on the forward strand.
GGACACCATCTATCTCAGTACGTTGCGTCATACCTGACGCAATCAACTGCAAGATAGAAAAATAAGTGCTATAATCCCTCTGAAATTCATTATTTATCAGATCAAAACCCTCCGAGAGGAAATATGAATCCTGCCTGCACACGGCATCCAGCATCTTTTTCTTAGTCAGATTTCCACCGTCCACAAGCAATTCCAGATATTTCGCCACACCTCCCGTCAGCATATAAAGACATAGCAAATCCTCACTGCTATATTCAGGATGAGAATCAGATAGTATCTGCTTGATTACCGGCAAACGGAAAGGATGAAGAATAAATTTGGAGGTTGGCCGCCCATAAAGAGGTTCGGATTTATCTTCAAATATTCGCTTCATCAGAGAATGAATACTACCACAGGCAATGAGATTCAATCGAGAAGTAGCATGATAACGGTCCCATATATCTTGTATCTCACTGAAAATTGCGGGATTGGCAGTATAGAGATTCTGAAATTCATCCAGCACTACTGTGAAATGTCTCTTTTCCGATTCTTTCATGATGATTTCAAACAAATCTCTGAAATTCGTAACGGTTCCATAAATCGGCAAATGAAGTGACTCTTCCAGAATCGTCCGAAATTTCTGACAAAGTAAAGATTCATTATCCTTAGAGACAAACAGATAAGCATGCTCCGTTCCTTTCAAAGAATGCAACAACAGGGATGTCTTCCCTATCCTTCTGCGTCCCATAAGTACAGTAAACACCGCATGCGCCCTGGATTGCATTTCATTATCCAGGAGTATCTTCATTTCTTCTTCTCTATCATAAAACTTCATAAGCAGGGTAGTTATGTTAACGGTGATTTATATAAATAGCCATTTACATTTACAAAGATAACTGTAATTGTTTAAACTACCAAGAAGAAAAAAAGAAAAATATCTTATCATTTCTGGCAAGACTCTGATTTCAGACACTTAATAAACTTCTTGTAAAAATAGTCATGAAATTCATCATGAGATTTTATTGTCTGATGCCTATTTCTCACTTAGGCATAATCTGACTGTGATTTTTTACCTGCAAATTGTCGAAGTCTGACTTTGACTTGATCTGCTTGATGATGGCTTCCACGATATGATAGATTTCAGAATCTTGAGTATAGTCAGCAACACAAGCGAAGTTCACACGTCCATCACGAATCAGTTTTTGCGCTTCTTCCTTTTTCTTTTTATTTCTTGCCTTGTACACGGCAATAGAATTCCCTCCCTGTTGTTTGATCAGTCTCATACAGGGGATATCCGTATCTCCATCACCAAAATAAATCATCTGACTGAAAGGGACCGGCCGATCTTTTTCAGGCATATACTCATTGACTCTCTTGTTGTCGGTAATTTTGTCGATTCCCTTGTTGATCATAAAGAGAAACTGGGTTTTGGCTGTAAAGTCGACAGCTACAGCAGGCCAGACGGCTGTTCCATTTTCATCATACATGAAGGAGCAGGCGTATATTTCCTTGAATTTTCTGGCAATAGAAGTTCCTTCCACCATTTCCTTCAATCCGGAGGAGTTCAAGTAATGCAATACGGTCACGCCATTCTCTCGTCCCAAATTATTGATAAGGTCAAACCATTTATTCACACCCGGATAGAGTTCAATACTTTTGCCAAAATTTTCAAATGTCTCTCGCTTGACAGGGCTGCCATTGGCATGTGACTTCTTAATCATCAACTGCATATAGCACAAAATCTCACTGGCATTCTGATCTTTCGCCAACTGAGCATTCTCTGCCCAAAATTCTTCCTTATTACGGATTCCGATGGCTTTCAAGAAATCATACTCCTGCATATTGCCGGGAGACAATGTTCCGTCAAAATCATAAATCAAAGCTACTATAGGTTTTCTCATTTTCATTAGCTATAAATGTAGAAACTTAACCTGTCAATTTAGATTATTCTATTATATCAGAGACGCCTACGGCCTCACCAACGCCCATCATTGTCGATCTGAATCTTCCATTTTTGACGAGATTCATCTTATAAGTATCCCGTTTTTCCTTCCAAAACACCATTTGACTACAAAGCCAACTTTGCAAAGATAAAAATTTTCAGGGAATAATAACATCCATTCTTATTACTTTTATTACCAAAATCACCCAATTTGACCGAGAAA
>DAIPMC010000057.1:0-15796 GCA_036768895.1 Prevotella sp.
AGTGACTGGCATGAGACGACCGATGGAAAAATGGTAGGTTTCAAGGCTCGTTCCGTCATTGGTGGATACTGGATGAAAGTTCTAGAGGACCGGCTGTCAGCAGGATAAATGGAGAACAAGGATGTTCATTAACAATTTCAACTTTGTGGACATTGATGTTTTAAGGTAAACTTGATTCTTAAGTACAAACTTATGAAATTAATTTTTTCTGGTATTGATGACTTTTATCGATTAATTTTGTAAGTTTGTACTTCTTTTTGATTTTTGAAGATCAATAAAGGAAACAGAAGTTTGGTCTAATTAAGATGAATGTAAAAGGTGTCGAAAATGGAGATCTGGCTTATATGATATGATTTATAATATGAGAAACTTAACCTGTTGATCATGATACTACGTTTAGTATTTATATTTTTTAGTTTTGTTTTTACAGTACCTTTAGTGGCTGGAAATTATCGTTTTCTGCACTTAAATAGTCGGAATGGTCTTTCTCACCAGCAGGTTGAGGCCATTGCTGAAGATGGGAGTGGATACATTTGGATTGGTACCAGAAATGGCCTTTGTAAATACGATGGGTATAAGATTACGACTTACTATCATAATCCACATGATCTTCATTCACTTAAACATAATTATATACATTACTTGTTTTCTGATAGAGAAGGACATATTTGGATCGGGACAGAAGCCGGTCTATGTCGGTATAGGCCAAAGTATGATAATTTCGTTTATTATCCTGGCTCACGAAAATATGCAGGTGCTATGGCGCAGCTTCATTGCGGAAAATTATTTGCAGGAGGAGATGGATTGTATTTATATAATCCGTATAGAGACAGTTTTAAAAGGATTCCAACATTGGACAATGGGTATATCTTTTCAATGAGCGTTGACTCACACGATAATCTTTTTGTCTCTACAAATAATTCTATTTATTGGTATGATCATACTTTTATGAAGATTCATCCTCTTAATATATCTTATTATTCCCATTTCATAAAAAATTTTAATGTTGTGATTCAACCTATAAAAATTGACTCCAAAGATCGTTTATGGATTGGAAGAAATGGGCAGGGGGTTATGTGGATCAACTTAAAAACGAAAAAAAGCCATATTTATCCTTCTTCATTAATTGCTAATGGTATTGTGAGGACTATAGAAGAGGACAATGATCATAATATGTGGATAGGTACTGAAGGTGGAATATCTGTAATTCATCCGAATGGTATTATAGAAAAGTTGAGGCATGTACCAGATAACCCTTATTCTATTAGTGATAATGCAATTTACAAAATCCTTTGTGATCATCATCGGAATATCTGGATTGGCTCTTGGTTTGGTGGGGTAGATTTGCTCGCACATTCTAATACTGCTTTTCGATGGATCCAGCCGGGAATAGGACCCGATAACTTGAAAGCAAGTGTCGTCCGTATGTTAGTAGAGGTAAAACCTGGAATCTTCTGGATTGCTCTTGAAAATGGAGGAATCAATATCTATGATTCTCATACAGGAATGATAAAAAGTTTAACAAGTGTTCATGGTTTGGGGACAAATGTTCATTCCCTTTGTTATGATCGCAAAAATAAAGTGATATGGATCGGGACACGCTTTGACGGTTTGATCAGTTATAATTTAGCTTCTGGTATCCAGCATAAGTATTATTTGAAAAAAGGTCTTGATGCGGAAGGTATATTTTATATTGCTCAACAGCGGAATGGAAATTTATGGGTTGCTACAATGAAAGGCTTAAGGCTATACGATGCTTCTCATGATGTTTTTGTTGCACCACAGAATAAAATATTAAGGAATGAATACATATATACCTTATATGTTGATCATCAGGACAATCTTTGGGTCGGCACGACTAATCATGGTATCTTCTGGATGAATCATAGAACAGGACAATTTCATCATATATTGGCTGGGCATAAAGGATTAAAAGATAATTATATCCTATGTATCTATCAGGACCTTTCTGGACGAATGTGGTTTGGTACGAACAATAATGGTTTACAGTATCTGGACAAGAAAAAGAAATACTTTTGTTCTCTTTCAGATGATTTACTGAGTAAGACAACGATTTGCAGTATTAATGCAGATCGGTTTGGATGTTTGTGGATCAGTACTAGCCAGGGATTGTTTCGATATGATGGAAAAAATAAACGGCTTAATCGATATTCACAATTTAATGGCTTGCCAATAAGCCAGTTTAATTTTTCCTCTTCACTTCGGGCAATGAATGGTGATATGCTTTTTGGAACGATTAATGGATTAATCATTTTCAATCCTGGTAAAATAAACATTTCATATATTAAATGTAATGTTCATTTCAAAAATTTGACCATAGGTAATGTGATTATGAATGCATCGATGAAGGATTCACCTCTTAAAATGGAACTTGATTCCACGAAGACACTTCATTTAAGTTATAGCCAGGCACATTCTTTCAGTATCGAATATGGTGTCATTATGCCTTGCATGGCGGATGGTGTAGAATATCAGATAAAAGTGGAAGGAATAGATAAAAACTGGCATAATGTAGGAACAGACTGCAAATTCAGTAGTTATAATATACGACCTGGTACTTACGTCTTTCATGTCAGGGCAAGATTTCCGGGACAGAATTGGCAGTCTTGCCCGGTCAGGACTTTGAAAATTATAATATCACCTCCATTCTATGCGACTATATGGGCTTATTTCTTTTATTTCATGGTTGCTTGTTTTCTTGTTTGGTACTGGCGCCATCAATTTCTGATTCGTCAAAAAGAGCGTAATGCTGTAAAAATAGCTCATTTAGAGAAAGAGAAAGTAGAAGAGGTAGATAAAGCTAAATTCAATTTCTTTACGGTTATTTCTCATGAGTTAAAGACTCCTTTATCTCTTATTATGGCTCCATTGAAAGGCATTTCTGTTTCTAAATTGGATGAAAAGGAAAAGAAATACTTAAACATAGCACTGAGGAATGTTCATAAAATGCAAATTCTAATAGATGAACTTGTCACATTTAATAAATTGGAAACTAACAACTTTCCTTTTTATGTACAGAAAGGAAATCCATTAGTATCTATAATGAAATATAGTAACTCTTTTGGTTTATATGCGAAAGAAAAGAATATTAATTTTGATATTGATTGTGAGGATAATGGTGAGGAAGTTTGGTTCTCTCCTTCTTATCTTGAACATATTATTGGTAACCTTCTCACTAATGCTTTTAAGTTTACACCACAAGGTGGAGATGTCTTTTTAAGAGCATCTATCGTTGAGGATTCTGATAATCATTATAATTACCTCTTTTTAAAAGTAAGTGATACTGGTATTGGTATTGAAAAGTCTGAACTGAATAGTATATTCAGTAAATATTACCAGACGCAAAGTGGATATATTACTAATAGCAGAGGGTGGGGTATAGGCCTTGCTCTTGTCAAACGTATGGTTAACTTGCATAAGGGACAAATATCCGTTAGTAGCCAGATAGGGTCAGGTACAACTTTCTTGATTTGGTTGAATGTTTCCGCTGGTGCATTCGATGAGCAATGTCGTATTACAAATGATAAGGTTATTGTACCAATGAATCAATATCAGTTTCCGACTTTTTCAGATTCGCCATCTAAGACGGATCAAGAAACTGAAGATATTGCTTCCATAAAGGATAAAGATACTTTATTGATTGTTGATGATAATCGAGATTTCTTGTCGTTCTTAGTGGAATATTTTTCAAGACAGTATAAGGTGCTGCCTGCCATTAATAGTGAGGAAGCTTTGAATTTAGCTAGGCAAGAAAGCATATCACTTGTTATTTCTGATGTCATGATGCCTGGTATGGATGGCAATGAACTCTGCCGATGCTTGAAAAAGAATATGCAGACTTCTCATATTCCTGTTATTTTATTGACCGCTAAGACTGATTCTCAAGATGTAGTTACGGGCTATAAAAGTGGTGCTGATTCTTATATTTCAAAACCTTTTGACCCGCAGGTACTTGAATTGCAAATTAAAAATATTTTACAACTTGTTAAATCAAGACAGGAAGAAATTGTTAATACTAAGGAGAAGGATATTGACACAATAGCTATTAGTGATCTTGATAAGGAGTTTATCCATAAGATGAATGCTATAGTCAACAAGCATATTAAAGATAGTGATTTTTCGGTTTCAGATATTACTATAGAGTTGGGCATGAGTAGAAGCTTATTGCATACTAAAATGAAAAGTCTGATGAATATTTCTATGGGAGATTATATACGAAACAAAAGAATTGAATTAGCTTGTGATCTGTTGAAAAAAGGATTTAATGTCTCTGAAACAGCTTATCAGGCGGGCTTTTCTGATCCTAATTATTTCTCGAAAGTTTTTAAAAAGTATGTTGGTAATACACCTTCTGAATATATCATTAAGTTGAATTTTCGTAAATGAATATCTTCTCACCCCAAAAGTGATATTCATTTATTTTTTGTCTATTGCATAGGTTGAAAGGTTATTGATAATGGTTGTCATTATCTACGAATAGTTCGTAAAATGTTAAAATACAGTCTGATTTAAATTTTTTAACTCTTCATTTGGCCTTCTTGTTACGAAAGTTTCGTAGATTTGTAATCATAAATGATCAGCGTATGAAAAAGTTAACGAAACAAGAAGAAGAGGTGATGAAAGTCATCTGGAGTTTAGGCTCCTGTGGAGTGAAGGATATTGTAGATCAATTACCGGAACCACGACCTCCTTATACGACAGTCGCATCAGTTGTCAGTAATCTGAAGGACAAAAACTTTGTTGTTCAGGGTAAGCAAGGTAAAGCCTATATCTATCAGCCGGCTATTACGGAGAATGACTATAAGAAGAGATTTATGAAAGGTTTTGTCCATGACTATTTTCGTAATTCCTTCAAGGATATGGTTAGTTTCTTTGCAAAAGATGAACAGTTGACACAACAGGACTTGCAGGACATCATTCATGAGATAGAGGATGGTGGTGATAAAAAATAACTTTTTAAGGATAGGATAATGGCTATTTATATTCTGAAAACGAATTTAATCCTGATATTGCTTTATGGCTTTTATCGGTTGATGATGAAGCAGGATACTTTTTTCAATTATCGGCGCTTTATATTACTTGCCCTGATTGCAGTGAGCATTTTTGTTCCTTTTCTTAATCTGACCGGTTTGTTTCAGGGAAATACTACGGCAGAGAGCATGGCCGGTACCTATGCCAGTTTTATAACCCCTGTGGTTTCGGTATACGCCTCTTCTGCTGCATTGACATGGAAGGATGTGGCTAGTGGCATCTATCTGTTAGGTGTAGCAATACTTGCCATTCGATTTCTCTGGCAACTTGTCAGCATATTCTCTTTGGTTCGCCATACTTCTTCGCAGGAAGTTGAAGGTGTTCCCGTACATATCCTGCCGGAAGAGCAGAGTCCTTTTTCTTTCATGCAATGGATATTTGTCAATCCTGATGCCCAGTCAGTTGAACAACTCCATGAGATCATGGTTCATGAACAGACTCATGCACGTCAATGGCACTCTGTAGACATTCTCTTTTCCGAGATGTTCTGTATCTTCTGCTGGTTCAATCCTTTTAGTTGGCTGATGAAGAGGGAAATACGTCTTAATCTGGAGTATCTTGCCGATGAGTCTGTACTGGACAGGGGAACAACTCGTAAATCCTATCAGTATCATCTGCTCGGTCTGGCCTATCATCCGGCGAAAGATAGTCTGACGAATCAATTTAATGTCTTACAACTTAAAAACCGTATTAAAATGATGAATAAGCATCGTACAAATGGAAGGGGGAAGGCAAAGTATTTGCTTTTTATCCCATTAGCAGTGGCACTGCTGGCTGTCAGTAATATTGAATCCATAGCCAGGACTGGTGAAGATTCTGAGTTGAACCTCAACTTTCAGGAAATACATCATCAGACAATGTCTGCGAAAGAGCCGGCTAAAATCTATGATTACTGTGATCGGATGCCGGTCTATCCGGGAGGCATCAATTCCCTGATGACTTTTCTGTGCGAGAATGTGAAGTATCCGAAAGCCTGCCAGAAAGCTGGACTGCAAGGGCAGGTGTTGGTGCAGTTCGTTGTAGAGAAGGATGGTTCTGTTTCTCATGTTGAGGTAGTTCGTTCGGTTAACAAGGCCTTTGATGCAGAAGCTCTGCGTGTGGTCAATTTGCTGCCACGATGGCAGCCTGGTTATGAACATGGTGAGGCTGTAAGAGTGAAGTATAGCCTTCCTATCAGTTTCAGGTTGCATTGATCAGAAATGGAATCTGGTGAATAAGATACCGATGATAGTTCCTATACGATGAAATTTGAGAAATGAAGATGAGGAAACTGCCATATTTCATTTGTATGATAATGACATTGTTAACCTGTGTCAGGGCTTTTTCGCAAGGAACGATTACAGGAAAGGTCGTTGATCCGAAACATCAACCGGTTCAATGGGCTGATGTGGCTCTCTCTCACAGTATGGAGAAAACTGTAAGTGTCGCTATTACAGATTCTCTCGGTATGTTCTCAATAGGGGTGAAGGACAGGAAAAATCTCAAATTGAAAATAAGTTGTCTGGGGTATAAAACCAGGATAATCTCATTGCCGACTGTCAGGAAGAACGCATTTTTTATCATGTATCCAGATAGTTCTCTTCTTTCTGAAGTTGTAGTCAAGGGGTATCGGCATCCTTTTCATATTCAGGGAGATATTCTTATAGCGGATGTTGCTGGTACATTATTGTCGGAGAGTGGATCTTTGGAAGATTTGGCGAATAAAATTCCTTTTTTGTCTGTGAGTAATGGAAATTTTGTGGTTTTTGGAAGAGGAGATGCTATCGTCTATCTTAATGGTCAGAGGGTTTACAATAACTACCAGTTGGATGGCCTGAATTCTAAACAGATTAAAAACATTGAGTTGATTACAAATCCTGGGCCAAAATACAAGTCAGATGTCAAGGCTATTGTCAAAATCTATACAGTCAAACAGAAAGATGATGGGATAGGAAGTACGGTGAGTTTTAGGATAGCTCAAGGTAGAAAGACTACCGGATCTGCCAGTGGCTCGTTCTATTACAGATCCGGCAATTTGGATCTGAATGGTTCATTGGCTTACAGTAGACTGGCAAGTCGGAACAGATGGGAAGATAAAACACTGTTGATGAGTACTCCGACATCCCAGACTGTCAATAGATCTGAGATTTTGAATCATGGAAATGTGATCTCTTCCAGTGTTGGTGGAAATTATCATATTAATGATTCTTCTAATGTTGGTTTGAATACGAATTTGCTGTATTATAAAATAGATAATAGCATCAATATGTCAGGTCTTGTACATGAAGTTAACAATAGTGTTGTCCGGAGTACCCCGGCATCTGCATGGTCGGGTGATAAACCTTTCCAGGTGCTGGCGGATATGTATTATACCGTTAAGGTAGCAAAAACTGATCTTGTTGCCACAAATGAATTCTTAAGGGGATATAAAACGAATGATTTTGATTATCAGGAGACCGTTGATAAAGTTTCAATCAACACACAGAGTAAAATGCATTATCTGATGAATTCGACGATGTTGGATTTTCATACTTCTATCGGCAAATTCAATCTTTCTTATGGAAGTGAACTGACTTATTCGAATGATGACCAGACTTTTGACTATAATCAACAGCATATCACGACACCATTGCAAACCTCAAATAACAAAAGAGAGCAATTCCTTGGGGCGTTATATCTGGGCTCTGGATATAGAAAAGACAACTTTGGGGTTGATTTTGGTGGACGGTATGAATATGTGAAGTTCAATTATCATGAAAACCATCTGAAGAGTCGGGAGCAGAGTCGGAATTATACGAATTTTCTTCCATATATCAATTTTGATATATCTTTCACTCAAAAATGTAAACTATCAGTTGGCTTAAGAAGTGTTTTGACAAGACCGTCATATAGTTTGCTTAATGATAGAATCCAGACGGATGACAGATATACATATAAACAGGGGAATTCTCTTTTACATCCGGAACTGGACCATTCCTTAAACGGATTGTTCAGTATCGAAGACTTCAAGGTGATAGCCCAGTACAATATTATAAAGGATCAGGCAATGAGACCTCGTATGAGATATGGTGATGAGGATATAATCCTTGATAAGATTATAAATCTGCCAACTTATCAAACGTGCAGTTTAGGGTTGTCATGGACTAAAACCTTCGGCTTTTATACGCCATATATAGAGGCTTCTTCAGGGAAGCAGAATTTTACTTATGATTTTATGGGAAGTAAATGTGACTTTAAACGTCCTTATTTTAATTTTCGCGTGAATAATACCTTTTCACTGCATAACAATGTTAAGATTAATGGCTTGTTTGGCTATAATAGCAAAAGATATATAACATTTATTGAGAACAGTTATCGATGGTATAGTACGATAAGTATTTCCAAGAGTTTCAGATGCGGCTTATTTATGCAGTTGGGCGTAAACAATATTCCCGGTACTAGACTTACGCGTCAGGTCTGGCGTACAAATGATATTTATGATACTTCTGCTAATTGCTCTGATAATAGAAGTGTTTTTTTGATGATTGTATATAGTTTGAAGTCTAAGGTAAGTAGATATATGAATCGGAGGAAAACTTCAGAACTAAGAAGATTCTGAAAAATGAGAGTCGGGTTCTGTTGGAATATGAATAGAAAAATGTTATGAATAGAAAGAAAATGTTCTTATTGCTGGCTGGTATCCTGTTCAGTCATTTAGGAATCAGTGCAGGAAATCGAATGAGTTTGATTGCATCCGGTGATAGTTGTGTCAGCCATTATGATTATTTTCATGCTTTGCAGTATTACCGGCAGGCACAGAAGCAGTCTGATGATTTTCAGATACAAATGAAAATAGCCGATTGCTATTATTGCCGCTCTGATTTCCAATCCTGTACGGATCTCTTGAAGAAGATAGATGAAGACAGTTTAAGCCATGATGCCTTTCGAGAGATCTTTTATTCTTATGGGGCAATGAAGCAATCTGGTTCACAAGTGTATTGGGGTAATCAACTCCTGTCTCGTTATCCCATGGACAGCAAGATCCTGGCAGATTTGATGCATGTCTATTCAACGGATGAAGTGCTGCAACCCCAGAATGCTATAGAAGTGGGGCAAAAGTATTGCAAGACAGATTCAGAGAATATTGATGTCAATCGTGCTTTGGCTGAAGCTTATTTTGCCAACCGCAATTTTGATTCTTCTTTGGGCGAATACCAACGGCTTCTTCAGGAAAGGGATACTACTTATTCCGGGTTGTATCATATTGGGTTATGCTACCAGTACCTGAACCGGATGGATTCTGCGCGGGTATATCTTCAGACGGCAGTGTCCCGATACCCGACTTATCCAGTAGCGTATTATCTGCTTGGGGTGGTGGAAAATCGTCTTGGAGATTTCCCCGAAAGTTGTATCAGTTTGGAAAAAGCGGCAAAATTGTATATGCCTGATCCTACATAAGTGTCTCGGTCAGTCGTATGCCGGGCAGCAAAAGAATAGTTTGGCTATTGACAGTTGGACGACTGCTTTGAAATATCATGATGATCCGGATCTGAGAAGTAAGATGGAGGAATTACAGCAATCAAACAAATGAGAATGTGATGAAAATAACAAGTCCCGGGGATATAAGGAAAAAAAGCGTGCAACTGTAGATACTTCAAGATTCAAGACACAATAGTGGGGATTCAAGACTATCGCATAGTTTAAGGTATCATATTGAATCTTATCAGAAAGTCAATATTTATCATTTACTATTATTGATGAATAGGTGTGAATTTTTGAACGAAATATTTGGAGATATCAATTATGTTCATTAAATTTGCTTTGTTCATAGATAATGAACAAGTAAAAATGATTGAACAAGATGATATGGAAAAGAAACATGTTGTCATAGCTGAAGCCTTGGACAATCTGCAGAGTGCCACGGGTCTTAAGCCTATGATACGGAAATGTCTTAATGTTAATGATACATTGTACGACTCAGAAATAGGAATAGGTGAAGTGTTATTCACTGCCAAGGTAATTGGTAGCGCAACTACTGCCAATGTCCTGAGCATTCTTGCTGCCTTGAAAAATATAAAAAATACTACCCAGTATCCTTTGTTGCTGATAGGTAAATATTTTTCTCCTTCAACGTTGTCGACTTTTCAGAAAGAGGGTGTGAACGTGCTTGACAGTTCGGGAAATTGCCAGATATCCAGTGGTCAACTCTTTATCAATATTCAAGGACGCAGATCTCCTGAAACTGAGGATATTCTCGGTAAGTCCTTTAATGAAGCAGGACTGCGGCTGATTCTCTATTTCCTCCTTGACCAGGCAAATGTCAGTAAAACTTATAGGGCTATCCACAACGATGCGGAAGTTTCCCTTGGCACCATCAAAAATACGATAGAGAGTCTGATGAAACGAAAATTCATCACGATTCACGATGGCAAGCGGATGCTTATCAACAGGGACGACTTCATTGAACTGTGGCAGCAGTCATATAATGCTGTCATGAAGCCCAAACTCTTCATGGGGAAGATGCGTTTTATCAGCAATGAAGCAAAGCGTGATTGGACATCCATTATTCTTCCTGATGGAATGAGCTGGGGAGGTGAGAGCGGGGCTAATTTGATAGATGGTTACTTGATGCCTGAGAATCTAACGATCTATAGTGACGTACCGATACGGCAGCTTCTAACGACACGGAAAGTGATGCCGTCCAGGAGGGGGAATATTTCCGTCTATCGAAAATGCTGGAAAGGGAACGATCTCCATAACCTGGCACCTAAATTAATCATTTATGCAGACCTTATGGGAAGTGGCGACAGCAGATGCCTCGAGGCTGCTCAACGATTGAAAGATAATGGAATATAGACTTTCGAAGCAGGAACTTCACAATGATCTGCTCTACGATGCACTTTTTGCATTGCAAAAATCTTTGGCAAGTTTGGACATTTCCCTGTACGTCGTAGGAGCCACAGCCAGAGACATCATAATGCACATCTTCCATGAAGATGAGCCAAAGCGAAGGACCCGAGATTTAGATGTGGCCATAGCCATTCCCAATTGGGAAATGTATGACAGAGTAAGGGAAGTGCTGTTGGGCAACCGTTTTAAGAAATTGCCAGCTAAACAACGCTTTGTTTACATTGGTATCAATGATAATAACGACTACGAGGTAGATATCATTCCTTTTGGAGGTGTGGAGGAGAATGAATTAATCAAGTGGCGTCCTGAAGGAGTACCTGTTATGTCGGTCAAATGTTTTAAAGATGTATTGTCTCATGCCATTCGGATAAGGATCAACAATAGTTTCGACGTGAATATAGCACCACTCTGTGGCCAGTTTCTTATTAAGTTTGATGCATGGATAGACCGCCACGATCGTGAAAGCAAAGATGCCTCTGATATGCTCTTCTTGCTCGGAAAGTATTACGAAGTCATGATTTTGTCTTCTGTTCCTCCAGACGAGGTGGATTTCGATAATGATCCTACATCAGATTTTCTTATCTCTGGAGCTCAGTGGATTGCATGCGATTTGAAGTCCATGCTCACATCAGAACATCTCCAGTATTATATCAATGTTATCAATCAGGAATTGTTTGATGATAGCGAGAGCAAACTGATTGGCCAGTTTGTACACTATATAAATGACGAATCGGAAGATGTTGTTGATATAGTAAAGAAGATTTGGCGTAATATACAAAATATATTTCAGCAGGAGTTAGACCGTCGTAACGATGAAGATAGAGAAGTTTAGTATTAAAGGCAATAGCGCTATCAATGAGGACTGGGTAGAAATATTACATTCCAATGAGGATGTGGTGGTCTCTGTATCAGACGGTATGGGAGGACTGGACTGTGGAGACATTGCCTCTCGAATCGTAAGCAAAAGTGTTGTAGAGTATATAAACCACTTTAGAAGATCAGAGAAGAACGAATATCTCCTGTTCAAGGCAATGCAGTATGCAGATGAGCGGCTTGCAGAAGAAATGGAAAAACGCAGGGTACAAATGGGTGCAGCAACTTTAGCGGCAATTATCTCACCCACACATCTGTGTTTCTGTTGGCAAGGCAATGTCAGACTTTACATTGAATATAAAGGAATTTGTAACCTCCTGAGCAAAGACCATGTATTGGATACTGGTTATGGAGAACTGAGGCTAACCCGTTGTATTAAGGGACAGGGATTGAGGCCTTCTCTTCCTTTTGGTCAAAGAGCTTTGGATAAAGGTTATCGAGTGTATATCTGCACGGATGGCTTATATGCCCAAAATGCTGCTTTGTTATCTACGAGTTCTGATATTCAGAATATACAAGACAAAGTTGTAGAAACAGAAGATGATGCTACGTTAGTAATGGTAGAAATCGATTGATTGATATTCAAATGGAGATTTTGTAGCAAAAAACCAAGATCTCAACTGAAGTAACATAAGTAATGGGACGCAGATTATTAGGCCTTTATCTTTGACTTAATTCTTGACCTGATGGTTCTGATTGTTCCGGGGCTGATCGCCATAATCTCCTCTATTTCCTTGTCGCTTTTCTTCATATATCTCAAGATGATGCAGAACTGGTATCTGGGTGACAGATTGTCGAAATCCCTTTCCAGATGATCAATTAGTGCCAGATCTATAAGTTTGTAGTATTCTATAAAACGGATAAACTCCTTCTTCCCCCATGTCACAGTGTTTCTCCCATTGGCAATCTGATCGTATAACCGTTTGCCATCATGCTGCATTTCCAACAGTTTGTTATTGATTTCTGAAATCTTCTTTTCCAGTTGTTCCTTGTTTTCTGAATAATTTGTAGCATTACCGGATGTAATGCTCTTATTCTGAATATCATCCAGTCTTTTTTTATAGATTTGAATTAACATTTGATCCTGAAGAATCTGCTCCTTCCGGCGATTGGCTTTAATTCCTTTTAGAAGATATATTAATATTCCTATGCATACCAGTATGACCGTAAGATATATAGCGTACAAGATTCTTTGTTTAAGTTTGATCTGGGCAGTATCATAGTCAAATTTCATTTGTAAGCGACTGATATCTGCTTCGTTGGATTGTAAATCCAGTGAATCTTTTAAGTTAATGCGTTTTGAGGCATAGTCGCAGGCTTTTTTATAGTCACCGTTTTTATAATAGAGTTTTTCGAGATTGTTGTAGGTATCCAGCTTGAGCAACGGTTCTTTTGTATGCAACGCTTTCTGAAAATAAGCATTTGCCTTTTCCCTGTTTCCGTCCAGATATTCCAGATAGCCCAGGCCATAATAGGTTAATGGGTCCTTTCCGAACCTTAAAGACCTTTCATAGATCTTTCTTGCCTGATTCCGGTCCTTGTCAATGTCGAGAACCGCAAGACCATCGTAGAAATTTACTCTTTCTGCTGCCGGCACTGCATGGAGATAAGGGATACATTTTACCAGGCAGGCCTTAGCCTTCTCGGTCTTGTTCAGACCATTATAGGTAACAGCCAACAATCCGTAAGCATAAGCCAGCCAGTTACTGTTATTGGCAGAAATAGCGTATTTCAGGTTGTCCTGTCCGTATTTCAAGGCCTCCTCATATTCACCACAGGAATTATTCCAGTCCAGCAGTCGTTCACATATTTTATGCTTGATAGTCAGGTCATTAGTCTTGCTGGTTTGTGCTTCAGCTTTTTTCATATCCAGAAAAGCCGGTTTCCGGTTTCCTTTTTGAAACTCTATCGTTCCTTTATAATAATAGCAGTCAGCCAGATGAATATAGTTCTTTTCTTGCGAGAAGCAGGTGATTGCCTGTTTTAGGGAAGTATCTGATGCCGGCATTTTTCCGTCGATGCAGTCTATCCTTGTTTGGATCAGATTGAATAGAGCTTGTTCGGACTCGTTATGAAGTTCTGTATATTGAATATTCTGTATTTCGCTTTTCGCAGAGTCAATCTGTCCTTTATCAATTAAGGTCTCAATTGCCTCTAACTAATTTTTATAATGAGAACTGCAGGCTGTAAGAGTTATTGATAGGATTAATAGAATATATTTCAGTTTCTTCATTTTTCCCCTTCTTTTTGTGCGAGCCAGAAGAGTTCGCTTATTAGTTTTCATGCAAAAGTAACAAAAAAAGGCTTACTGACAAATGATCTTAAAGATTAATTTTCCTTCTTTATAGTCCCTTTTTGTATAAATTCATTCCGTTTTATGTTACAAATACTTCATTTTTTCAAGCGTTTCAAAATGAATTATAGCGTTTCAATCCTTATAATAATCTGATTGTAATTATTTTACGCGGTTATTTCGTTATAATGAGTGTAAAAAATGAAACGCTAAATGAAACGCTTAAAAGTTGGAGGTTTGGATTATCTGCTATATCTTTGTATTCATAGATAAATAACGGTTGAATCCAATTAGTAATCAATAATAGAATTTGATATTGACTATGAAAGATAAGGATTTGGTCTAAAAGCAGATGGTTAAGAAAACTTTACTCCTTGCCATAGGCTGATGAGAATAAATCAATGGACCCTATATAAAAGGGAGAGTTAATGACCTCCTCAACTTATGATGCTATTCCGGCCGGATATGTAGAAATACTTACTTTTAATGGATCCGGCTCGCATGAAATAGATATTTAGTAAGAGGGAAACATCGTGTATAATACCGAATTGAATATAGAATAATTTGACATATAATCTTGCTAGCACATTATATATTCAGACCAGACTGGTAAAAAGGAGCGGATATCGAAAAGCTATAAAGAGTAGGTAGAATTTAAATTTAATAAAAAATGAAAGATTTAATATTTCTCAATGATGAGGAAAGAATTAACGAAATGACCATGAGTGAATTAATGGGTGGTAAACGTAGATTGAAAATTAGTATTAAAATTAATGCTTGCTATGTTGAAGAACCTGATACAACAAAGACTAGATAGAATAGAAATTTGGCATATAATTTTTATATACCTTAATTCCGCAACACATTGATATATATTAATTTATAAGTACCTGAGCAACAGAATGTTGCCCAGGATTTTGCCATGTCAGAAATTTCACCTATCTTAGTGTTACAAAAAAAAGCAAGCAAAATACTGATACGACATGGCAAAGATACAGATTAAATACGAGAAACTCACACCTTTCGGTGGAATTTTTCCAATCATGGAGCAATTTGACTCCATGCTCTCCTCTGTGATTGACTCTGCACTCGGCTTGAGATGCGAGCATTATGGCTATCAATACAGCGAGATCATCCGCTCGCTCATGAGCATCTACTTCTGCGGAGGCTCATGCATTGAGGATGTGACGGCACACCTCATGCCTCACCTTGCTCTTCATCCTGCCCTCCGCACTTGCAGCTCTGATACAATCCTAAGAGCCATCAGGGAACTGACTGCCGGCAACATCTCATACACTTCCGAAACAGGAAAGGATTACGACTTCAATACGGCAGACTTTGACCATCAGTTCATAGAGACCGAGAAATACGATGCGAAACCGACATACAGGAAGTTCCTCGGATACCGTCCGGGAGTGGCAGTCATAGGCGATATGATTGTCGGCATAGAGAACAGCGACGGCAATACCAACGTACGCTTCCACCAGAAGGATACGCTGAAGAGATTCTTTGATAGACTTGAAGACAAGGGCATCAGCATAAACCGTTTCCGGGCCGACTGCGGCTCATGCTCAGAGGATATAGTGGGCGAGGTGGAGAAGCATTGCCGCCACTTTTATATCCGTGCCAACCGCTGCGGCTCGCTCCATGACTGCATCTTCGCCCTGAGGGGCTGGAAGAAAGAAGAAATCAATGACATTGAAATTGAAC
>DAIPMC010000057.1:15834-17572 GCA_036768895.1 Prevotella sp.
AAGGGCAAGGCATACCGTCTGGTCATCCAACGGCAGAAGCGGATTGACGGCTGTCTGGATTTATGGGAGGGGGAATACAACTATCGTTGCATCCTGACGAATGACCATGAGTCTTCCGAAAGAGACATTGTCAAGTTCTACAACCTCCGTGGTGGAAAGGAGCGGATCTTCGATGACATGAACAACGGCTTTGGCTGGGACAGGCTTCCAAAGTCGTTCATGGCAGAGAACACCGTATTCCTCGTCCTCACCGCACTCATACGCAACTTCTATAAGGCCGTCATGCAGAAGCTGGACGTAAAGAAGTTCGGGCTGAAGCAGACAAGCCGCATGAAGACCTTCGTGTTCAGGTTCATCACCGTACCTGCCAAGTGGATCAGGGCTTCAAGGCAGTCCGTCCTGAACATCTACTCCAGGAACAATGCCTACGCAGAGGCGTTCAAGACAGAATCCGGCTAAGAATGAAGTCTTCAGAGCCGAAAACATTGCGTATTGCCTCAAGTCGCATCGTGGGGTAAGGGGATATCGTGCGATTCCAGATTGAAACAGGACATTCAACGCAAGATCAAATTTAAATCACTGCCAATTTTGAAGATAACTTTAGTGCAAACTGATAGGTTGCGGATTTGAGGATATAGAGCAATATTTTCATTAAATTTAGGTAAGGTTACGTTTAATATAGTAACCTTGCCTTAAAGACTTTTTAATATTATATGAAGATACTTTCAATGTATACCCATTTATTTTCACGTAGGAATAAATATTATTTATTTAATACGGAAACTTTGGTAAAGGCTTCAATTACATATGACTTATATTCTAAGTTAAAGAAGAATGATTTTTCTATGATTGACATAGAAGTATTAAAGGCCTTAGAAAAAAAGCATATTATAATTGAATCCGTAGATAAATACAATTTTTACAATAGCATGGAAGTTAAATATAATATGCTTAACTTTGATACGGAAGATATGACACTATTCATTATGCCGACAACAA
This sequence comes from Prevotella sp., assembly GCA_036768895.1. GTDB lineage: Bacteria > Bacteroidota > Bacteroidia > Bacteroidales > Bacteroidaceae > Prevotella. Next base: position 16,834 of record DAIPMC010000057.1, read on the forward strand.
ATTGCAATTTTGCTTGTCCATATTGCTTTGAGGGCAATAAGGACATAATAAAAATGACTGAGGCTGTACAGGAACAAATAGTTTCTTTTATAAATAGTCATTTAGAACTTAAAACTATATCATTAATATGGTATGGAGGAGAACCTCTAATATCATTTATGAGTATAAAACAGATATATGATAAAATAATAAAAGAAACTAATGTTAATATACGAAAAAATTCCATAATTACAAATGGCTATTTAATTAATAAAGAAATACTTTCTTTCTTCTCCAAAATAAAGCTTAATAATATTCAAATAACTTTGGACGGATGTGCGAAAAATCATAATAAAACAAGGTTCTTAAAGGAAAGTGGTCAAGGAACTTTTAAGAAAATTGTCAATAATATTGTAAAGACAAGTAAATGTCTTCAACAATGTACAATAGATGTAAGGGTCAATATTGATAAGAATAATTATCAAGATTTTGTTTTTTTGTATAAATTACTTCATCAATTATGTAATAATAATGTAAATGTATATCCTGGCATTATTGAAGTTGATAATAAATATGGTACAGTACTCTCTTGTAGTTGTTATAACTCAAAGGAACTATATCCCTTATACCATTATTATAGAGAGCATGGTTGTATTGTAAATTATTTCCCTCTTGCACATAAACACGGCTGCTTTATTAATAATATGAGTCCCCTTTAAAAAGTTAATAATTCAATATCTCCGAGACAAATTCAGGCTAA
>DAIPMC010000058.1:0-11567 GCA_036768895.1 Prevotella sp.
GATATAGCACAGACCAGGATAGTACAGGGCCGGAATTTTTTTATGGAGAATCACTGTCAGGGGACTTTCAAATGTGGCGATTTTCTGAAAGATCCTGTTCCTGAACAGGAAACAGACAAATACGACATTATCTTATTACATGATGTGATAGAGCATATCGCTGACAAGCGGACTTTCTTGTCTCACATTAGAGGTTTTCTCAAAAAGAAAGGCATCCTGTTTGTCGCTTTTCCCGCATGGCAGATGCCTTTCGGAGGACATCAACAGATCTGTAAAAGTAGAATATTTTCTAAAATTCCTTTTATCCATTTGCTTTCATATAGTTGGTATACTTTCTTTCTGAGACATGTTGCCAAAGAGAATGTTGATACTGTACGTGAACTTCTCTATATTAAGAGATGTGGAACTTCGGTAGAGAAATTTGAACAAACTGTCAAGGCATATCCTCTTCACATTCTTAACCGGCAACTCTGGTTGGTTAATCCCCATTATAAGCAAAAATTTAACTTGCAGCCGATAAAATTAAGTCCTTTCCTTTCAAATAGAAGATATTTGCGAGATTACTTTTCTACTTCTTGTTTCTACCTTCTGGGCGCAGATTAAAAACTCGATAGAAACGATTAAGGAAAGTTTAAAACTGTTCTTCTGTATCTTTACAGATCATACAAATAGAGTACTTTTTTTCTCAAATAGTTCATATTAGCAGTATAAAATGTCTTTTTCTTATTATTTTCTTTGAGAATACCTTTAAAAGAGGTATCTTTGCATTCTTGATTTTTGTGAGAAGTGAGTCTGGTCATGGGCAGGCAAAATCAATCCATGCATCTTTATTTGATTTAAATGATAATAGCCGAAAGAAATAGTATAGGACAGATAGTTCTCTTTTTTTTATAATAGCTATTTTTGTCGATTTATAAAAACAGGATTTTAATTTTACCAACTGATATGAACAATATATCCCATTCTCATAGAATAGAGGAGATCGATTTCTTAAAGTGTGTATTTATCCTGTTGATGATTGCATTCCATTTATCTTATATTGAGCATTTATACCCTTATGCCAAGAATATCGTGTTTACTTTCCACATGCCGGCATTTCTTTTCATTTCAGGTTATTTGTTCAATATCAATAAAAAATGGAACGTCTTTTTGAGATCCATTAAATGGATATTTATTCCTTATGCCATCATGGAAGGTGGATACGTCATCATGGCTTCTTTCCTTCCCATACAGGACCATATTGATCATATCAGTTTCCTGATCGTACTCAGCAAGGTTCTCCTCCATCCGTTGGGACCTCCTTGGTATTTGCATACATTGATGTTGTGTGGCCTGTTATATTATGGCGTATTCCAGGTTCTGCATCTGAAGAAATTATCCAGTTTGATAATCTTTGGACTTTGTCTTTATTTTTGTTCCTATTATCTCCATATTGTATCCTTTTATTCTGCCTGTTATTTCTTTGCAGGAGTGGTAGTCCGGCAGAGTGGGTTGACCTTTCTTCAGGTAGTCAGGCCATCGGCCTTGTCGATATTGCCTGTAATCCTTATGGCAGCATATCCTCAGAATCTCAGTAGGTCTACGATTGCGGGTGCGATCATGGTTTATCTGGTCATGAGCATTTGCCTTTTCTGCTTTAAATATATAAAAGGAAAGATGAGGGAAGGGGCTTTGTTCATAGGTAGAAACACACTGATCATTTTCCTGTTTTCTCCTATCTTTACTTTGTTGGCAAAGCAGTTCCTTCCATTTCTGGCTTTTGATCATTCCGGTATGCTTTTTCTGTTTCTGTCACTGGCGTTTACGCTTGCCGGTTGTTTCCTGATAGCTTATGGGATGGATTGGCTGAATATCTCACGCTTTTTCTTCGGAAAGGCCAGGGTGGTGCTTGGAAAAAATCCGGAATAAAAGGAATATTGCGGAAGGCTTCATCATTATGATTGTAAGGAATATGAAATAATCGGTTTGAATCATTTGATATGACAACAGAGAAGGAATTAAAGTATTTTGAGAATCGGGAAGATTGGAGAAAATGGCTGGCGGAAAACTTTGAAACTAAAGATGGAGTCTGGTTTGTGTTTCCTTGTAAGGCATCGGGGAAAAAGAGTATGATATACAATGATGCTGTTGAAGAAGCTCTTTGTTTTGAGTGGATAGACAGTACCGTAAAGTCAGTTGGCAAAGAATATAAAATTCAGCATTTCACGCCCCGGAATCCTAAGAGTACTTACTCGCAAGCCAACAAGGAAAGACTTAAATGGCTGTTGGAACATAAAATGATACATCCTAAATTTGAGGATAAGATACGGAATATCTTGTCTGTGCCTTTTATTTCCCCTGATGATATTATGGACAGGTTAAAGGATGATAAAAGGGTATGGGAAAATTACCGGCGTTTTTCTGATGCCTATAAACGTATCCGAATTGCATATATTGAAGCAGCAAGAGGAAGAACTGAAGAATTTGAAAAGCGGTTAAACAACTTTATCAATAAGACGAGAGAGAATAAGATGATAACAGGATTCGGCGGAATCAAAAAATACTATTAAAGAGGTTGATCTTCTGAATAAACTGATACTGTGACTGATTGACATACCATCTTGTTTTTGACGAATTATTGATGAACCTCTTCCAGTATGGTTCGTCTGTTTTTAGTCTACAGGAATTGTTCTCTGACTTAAGACGAGGGACGATGCTTCTCCGCAGGAAAGTGGGTTCATCGTAATTCTCGTCAGACAAGTCAGAGTGGTGATTGAAAATAGGGAAACCTTACATACAAGGGTGTATGTGTGATTCAGGAAAGTCCTTCTATCTGGTTATCGATGATCCGGATGCGTTCAGCTTGTGGAGTCTTCGGCAGTCCAGGCATTCGCAAAATGTTACCGGCAATAGCAACGATCATTTTAGAACCGGTGTTTATGACTATATCACGGATGGTGAGGGTGAAGTCCTTCGGTAATCCATAGGCTTTTTTATTTTCAGAAAAAGAATACTGGGTTTTTGCAATACAAACGGGAAAATACCCGATATCCAACTTTTGGATACGTTCCAGTTGTTTTTGGGCAGCCGGTTTAAAAGTTACATTTGCTGCTCCATAAATTTCTTTTGCTATCTTTTCGATTTTTGTCTTGATGCTGTCCGAAATCTGATAGGCAAATTTCAAGTCCCCGGAAGGTTTTTCTTCAATCGTTTTTACAACCAGGTGAGCCAGTTCTTCTGCCCCTTTTCCACCCTCTGTAAAAGCTCTGTTTACGGCAAATTCCACACCTATTGTTTCACAGTGATGCCTGACTATTTCTATTTCATCGTCTTGGTCAGTAGCAAAGCGGTTCAGGCAAACTACAACTGTCTGTCCGAAATTTTGCATGTTGTGGATATGCTTGTCCATGTTGGCAAATCCTGCCTGTAATCCTTTGGCATTGGGACTTGTGATAGCTGTTATATCAACGTGCCCATGCAACTTCAAGGCTTGTGTTGTCACAACGATCACTGTCAGTTTGGGTTGGATGCCGGCTTCACGACATTTGATATCAAAAAACTTTTCTGCTCCTAAATCCGAACCGAAACCCGCTTCTGTGATGGCATAGTCCCCGAAAGTCATAGCCATTTTAGTCGCAATGATACTGTTGCATCCGTGGGCGATATTGGCAAATGGTCCACCATGGATGAATGCTGGGGTATGTTCGGTGGTCTGCACCAAATTCGGATGGATAGCATCCCATAAGATGGCGGTTATGGCTCCAGCTACTCCCATATCCTTGACGGTAAAAGGTTTCCCTTCTGTTGTGATGCCGAGTAAAATATTTGAGATACGGCGTTCTAAATCTTTTAAATCAGTAGCCAGACATAATATCGCCATTATTTCTGAGGCTGGAGTGATATTGAAACCACTTTCTGCCACGATTCCATTGGAAGGTCCGCCAAGTCCCGTTACAATGTCGCGTAGACTACGGTCATTTATATCTAGTACCCTTTTCCAAAGTACTTTCTTTAATCTGAATCCTTCGTCTTGATGTTGGTAGATGTAGTTGTCTAAAAGTGCAGCAATCATGTTGTTGGCCGTAGTTACTGCATGGAAGTCTCCTGTCAGGTGGAGATTGATTTTCTCTATTGGCAATACCTGGGCATAGCCACCTCCCGTGGCTCCTCCTTTCATACCGAAACAAGGCCCGAGACTGGGTTCCCGCAGGGCAAGGACCGTGTTTTTCCCAATTCTGTTCATACCCAGAGCTAAGCCTATACTCATGGTGGTTTTTCCATTACCATACTTGGTGGGTGTAATAGACGTCACTAAGATGAGATTTGATTTTTTTACCTTTTCCTCATCAATGAGTGTGTATGGAACTTTTGCCACATACTTCCCGTAAGGTTCCAGAAATTCTGTTGGGATATTGATATTCTCTGCTATTGTTGTGATCGGAGCAAGTTTTATCCCGTGCGCAATCTCAAAATCTGTCTTCATAAGATAACAATCTTTTTACGAATTTTATAATTTTGCAATATAGTTGCAAAATTACTGCAAAAACAAATAACTTGCAAATGTTATCCGAGGATTATTTTACACTTTTTACTCAATTGACGCAAAAAACGAGCATTTCTGTTTTTTGCGGACTTGTTTTGAAAGGCTGTATTCTGGTTGGGGAAACTTGCTATGTCTGGTCTCTGCCATAATGAAAGTATGTCACAGAGCGTAAGAGCATACGACCACAGAAATCCAAAAATAAAGCTGTTTCTGCAGAAAGAAAAGTCATTTTTGTTGACCACTTCTTGAGTATCGAATAAAAAATCCTAATACCTTTTATATTGGAGGTAGGAGAATCTCTTGAAAGTGTAATACGAGTTTTCTGCCAGAACCGCAACAGCAGGGATTTTTAATCTGTGCTGCCCAGTGAGAAGTTCAAGCTATACGAAGAATTTATAGAAGATGTCATCAGTGACTTGTGTGCTGTGTTTTTAGGATTGAAACACATGAATAAGGCAACTGTAGGTATTGTTTGTATAGTGACCTCGGTGGGATTCAAACCCACGACCTTCAGAACCGGAATCTGACGCTCTATTCAGCTAAGCTACGAGGCCTTAATATCTACTTTTAGACTATTTTGCCGTTTTCTACGGCACGTGACTGCAAAGTTACTAAATAAGTTTGATTATGCAAAGTTTTTCTTTTTAAATCATCCTATAAAAGAAAGAATATCTAATGCGTTTATATGCAAATAGTAATTAAAATCAAAATAATACTTTCCATTTGGTAAATTTTCCTAAAATTCAATTGCATGTTAATAATAAATATGTATCTTTGTGATGAGATTTGAAAGATTAGATAAATTATAGAATAGATGAGTAGATTGATTAAACCAGTAGGGTATAAAGCTCTCCTGGACATGCAGCAGACAGAGTTGGGGATTAAGTTGATTAAAGATTTCTTCCAGCAGGACTTGTCTGCAGAATTGAGATTACGGCGTGTAACAGCGCCTTTGTTTGTCCTTAAAGGATTAGGTATAAATGATGATTTGAACGGCGTAGAACGTCCTGTTTCTTTTCCTGTTAAAGACCTTGGCGATCAAGTTGCGGAAGTCGTGCATTCCCTGGCAAAATGGAAGCGTCTGGCTTTGGCTGAATATCATATTCCTGTAGGATATGGTGTTTATACCGATATGAATGCTATCCGTCCTGACGAGGAACTTGACAACCTGCATTCTCTCTATGTGGACCAATGGGACTGGGAAGCTGTGATTGCCCGGAAGGATCGTACGATTGCTTTCTTGGAAACTGTCGTCCGTAAGATCTACAGTGCAATCCTTCGGGCAGAATATCTTACTTGTGAAAATTATCCGCAGATTCAACCTTTCCTGCCGAAGGAAATCCATTTTGTCCATAGTCAGGATCTTCTTGACCGGTATCCGGATAAAACGCCTAAAGAGCGTGAAGATGCGGTCTGCAAGGAATATGGGGCTGTGTTCCTTGAAGGTATTGGCGGAAAACTTTCTGATGGCAAGAAGCATGATGGGCGTGCTCCTGATTATGATGATTGGAGTACGATAGCTGAAAACGGTAAGGTGGGACTGAATGGAGATATATTGGTCTGGTATCCGATCCTGAACCGTAGTTTCGAATTGAGTTCTATGGGTATTCGGGTGGACAAGGAGTCCCTGCTCCGTCAGTTGAAGATTGAAGGCAAGGAAAGCCGGGAGAAACTTTATTTCCATCAGCGGCTACTGAATGGGACGCTGCCGTTAAGTATTGGAGGAGGTATAGGCCAGAGCCGGCTCTGTATGCTTTTGCTTCACAAAGCACATGTCGGAGAGATTCAGGCAAGTATATGGCCTGAAGAGATGCGTAAAGAATGTGATGGGTGTGGCATGAAATTGATTTAATAGCATGTCTGAAACCATGATGCCTTAGATATAGATACTTGCCATGAAGAAGATGATGTGAACGTTCTTGAATGATCTTATGCACATAGCAGGTATTCTGAATAGGAAAATAATTGTAAAAATAAAAGTTCCGTAATAGAGACTATTCTATAGCGGAACTTTTATTATTATCGGTACAGAGCTAATAGAACTTGTACCTTTTAATTTAAATCCAGATCAAGCAGATTGCGAAGTTTCTCTACGCCGGGATTATTCTTCCTCATCTCATCAAAGAGTTCACGCTTGGTCAAGATTTTTCCTACTTCCTCTTTCTTTGCCAACCGGATATCCAAGGTGAGTTTCCTGTTGTGCAGGTCCTTTAGAAGAGTGGTTTTGATTCGATTCTGTATCTTCTTGACATCTTCAAGGAAAATCTCATTATTAATGATAAGTTCGATATGAGGATAACTGGTAATCTTGGGAGTGATATGTTTCAATCGCTGTGCTAAACCAACCATCTTTTGTGGCATACGGTTGCACATCATTAACCATTCTGTCTGTAATTCTTCCTGATTGAATTCTTTTTCTTCGCCTGGTCCTGAGGGGACAGATTCTTCATTCTCCGTTTTTTTTTCGCTAGCAGAGTTGTTGGGATGGAGAATGGAGTGAAAGGACATTCCGATGCTCCCGGCTTTGAATTGGGTACGGACGGACTGACCGGAAGACTTTTCTGAGGAAGATTTCTGAGTAGAAATCTTTGATTCAGTATCGTCTGAAGGTTGTACGTCTGTTATCTCTGAATCTGGTTGCTCACTTACATGTGGGGCTTTTATATCAGAGTCGCCGGAGGATGGCATCTGGTTCGAGACAGATGTAGACTGCTGCTCTTGTGAGGCTGATGATATCTTATGGTCTTGTTCCTGTACCTGTTGATTACTTGATTCAGGCCTGCTGTCGGGTCTTGCAGCCCTTGTACTTTTTGCGGAGGGAGAAGGATGAGCCTTGAATATGGATTTTAACGGATGTGATTGCTGATCCGTGACGATCTGGTCCTCATTCGGTTGCATTAACTGGGCAATCTCTATCAGAGTCAGTTCTACGAGCAATCGTTTGTTGTTGCTTTGACGGTATTGGACACTGCATGTGTTCATTATTTTCAGGGCACCATAAAGAAATTGTACCGTACAGCGTTTAGCCTGGTCCTGATAACGATTCTTCTGTTCATCACTAGAGTCCAGAAGGACAATAGTGCTTTCATCTTTTGCCATCATGACATTCCTTACATGCTCGGCGAGTCCTTCAATGAAATTTCCGCCATTGAATCCTTTGGCCAGCACTTCATTAAACAGCAGCATCATATCACATACCTTGTTCTGTATGGCCAGATCGATTATTTTGAAATAATAGTCTGCATCAAGAACATTCAGATCTTCAATCACTTTCTGATAGGTGATGTTCCCCTGACAGAAACTTGCTGCCTGGTCGAAAATGGATAAAGCATCACGCATTCCGCCGTCAGCCTTTTCTGCAATCAGTGCCAGAGCTTGTTCCTCATAGGTGATTCCTTCATCATCGGCTACCATTTTCAATTGCTTGACCATATCAAGTACAGTCATCCTGTCAAAATCATATACTTGACAACGGCTGATGATGGTAGGCAGTATCTTATGCTTTTCTGTAGTTGCCAGAATGAAAATCACGTGAGCCGGCGGCTCTTCAAGGGTCTTTAGAAAAGCATTGAAAGCTGCTTGCGATAGCATGTGGACCTCATCGATGATAAACACCTTGTATTTGCCTATCTGGGGCGGGACACGCGTCTGCTCCATAAGTTTCTTGATATCCTCAACAGAGTTGTTGCTCGCTGCATCGAGTTCGAAGATGTTATAAGAGCGTCTTTCATTGAAGGCCTTACAACTCTCGCAATGGTTGCAGGCCTCACCGTTCTCATCAGGATGTTCGCAGTTGATTGTTTTTGCAAAGATTCTGGCACAGGTTGTTTTCCCTACACCGCGTGGACCGCAGAAGAGGTAAGCATGGGCAAGTTTTTTGCTTTTGATGGCATTCTTCAATGTTGTGGTAAGCGTGTTTTGTCCGATTACCTGATCGAATGTCATAGGACGGTATTTTCGTGCGGAAACAATATAATCTGCCATTGTGTCTCGTTTTTCTTTGATAGTCTTTGATTGCAAAGATACTATAAAAATGTGAGGATAAATAGAAAACCAGGAGTTATTTTTGCTGTAAAAAGAATTGGTAATTGTACTCTGTGTTGCCTCTAAAGGAGTTGTAATGATACTTTGGATGCAGATTGGGACTTAAATTCAAAATTCCTTCGTTTTCGCTTTCATTCTCAATTTAATTTCTTACTTTTGCAGAGGTAAAAGTATGATATGGCAAATCATTTGAATGAGCTGTTGAATTTCCTTTCCCATTATAAGTATTTGATTACAATTGTAGTGGGTTTACTCGTTGTCGGAGTTCTCGATGAGAATAGTTTCCGTATGCGGGTAAAATATGAGTTGCAGATCAATGAATTGAAAGACCAGATCAGAAAATATGAAACTTTGAACCGAGTGGATACACGTAAACTTCAGGAGTTGAGGCGAAATCCTAAGTCTATTGAGAAGATTGCCCGTGAGGACTATTTCATGAAAGCAAATGGCGAGGATATTTTTGTGCTGAGTACCGATGAGGCTGCCAATCAAAATAATGATAATGATAATGATCAAGAAGATGGAACGACAAGGTAAAGTAGGTGATATCGTTTTCCTTAGTGGCGGTATACTGATGGTCATTGGCGCAGGGTGTTTTGCTTTTGGCTTTTTTCATCCTTCATTATTGAAGATCATGTGTTGGATCTATTTGGGAGGATCCCTCTTGTTTGCTATCCCTCAAATCATGCAGAGCTATGAGGATTGCAGTTTGACCGTCCGCCGGTTGAAGAAATTACAATGCTTTAGTGATATTTGCTTTATCCTGGCTGGCTTTTCTATGGTTGATACAGCCTATCGGTTTCTGGAACCTTTTTTCTCCAATTATGAAACCTATATTCAGTTGGTCTATAACAAATGGGTGGCGATCTTGTTGGTTGCAGCTCTGATTGAAATTTATACTACTCACCGCATTGGTCATGAACTTGCCAAGAAAAATCCTCCGCAGTAATATACTTCTCATTATTGATTGATAGAAATAATATTTGGATAAGTATAAAAAACTGATGATTCTAAAACAGTCTAATAGTTTGCTGACATTGTAGTGCGAAAAAAATATAAAAGATATATGGAATCAATTAAATTGGATAAAAATATTTCCATAGATTGAATATAGGTTGTACCTTTGTTAAAAGAAAAAGAATCGCCACTTATGAATAAAATGATTTGCGCATTGGCCACGTTGCTGGCATTCACTTCTTGTGCTAACAGTTATCATATTATAGGTACAAGCAATGTCACGACACTTGACGGGCGTATGCTCTATCTTAAAGTCTTAAAAAATAATGACTTTAAGAAGTTGGATTCCTGTGATGTTATTCACGGTCAGTTCCAGTTTGCTGGTACTGTGGATACTACGCGGATGGCAAGTATTTTTATGGATAGTGAAAGCGTATTGCCGCTTGTGCTTGAGTGCGGTGATATCAATGTGAAAATTGACAACACACAACAACTTGTCAGTGGAACTCCGCTTAATGATAAACTCTTCAAGTTCTTCACTCGTTATAATCAGTTGAAAAATGAGGAAGCAGAACTTGTTCATCGCCATGATGAAGGCATCATGAACGGGCGTAATATGAATGTGATTAATGCACGTTTAAATCAGGACGCCGCACGTATTTCTGCTGAGGAGGATCGGTTTATTACGGATTTTGTCTGCAATAATTTTGATAATATTCTAGGCCCTGGTATCTTCTTTATGGTTACTGCAAATAATGAATATCCGATGCTTACCCCTTGGATAGAGGATGTGATGAGCAGGGCTACGGATAAGTTTAAGAATGATCCTTATGTAAAAGATTATTATGAGAAAGCTCAGGAGAATGAACAGATCATGAATGGCATGAAGCAACCTGGCTCTCCTCATAGAGCTCCTTTCAATGGACTACATGATCCCAATAATCCGAATGCTGCTCCGGCACCGACTCCGGCAGCTTTGGCTCAACCTGTCTCTGAGTGAGAGTGAAAGTGGTCATGGTGATGTTTATCATAGAAGTTCGTAACTGAGCACTGGCTGTCTCGTTGGTGTGTAGGGAATAGATAAACTTTATATCTTGTGTTTAATCATTTGTTCTGACAGGTAAGAATAGTGGTGATGAACATGAAATTTGATCCGGGAATCGCCGGATTGGAATCCAAGACCATTTAATTACATAATTGATTGTTAATGAATATATGTATCAAAGGTGGTACGATTGTTAATGAGGGACATTCTTTTCAGGGTGACCTTATTATAAAAGATGGTCGTATTGCTGAGATTATTCAGAGGAATCAAACTTCCCGTAGTATCTGTGATCAGGTAATAGATGCTACGGGGTGTTTTGTCTTACCCGGTGTAATCGACGAGCATGTACATTTTCGGGAGCCGGGAATGACCTTGAAGGCTGATATTGAAAGTGAAAGCAGGGCTGCTGCCTATGGTGGCGTAACTTCTTTCTTTGAGATGCCGAATACGAATCCTCCGACTGTCACACTTGAGAATCTTGCTGATAAATTTACGAGGGCTTCGCAGGAAAGCCATGTCAATTATAGTTTCTTCTTTGGCGCAACGAATAGCAATGCTTGTCTTTTTGACAAACTTGACCGTAGCCGTATTCCCGGAATAAAACTCTTTATGGGTTCAAGTACGGGAAATATGCTGGTGGACCGATTGGAATCCTTGAGGTCTGTCTTTAGTTCTGCGGCTTCTCTCGGCCTCTTAGTGATGGCACATTGTGAGGATATGGGGGTGATCTCTCAGAATATGAATAGGGAAAAGAACGTTTATGGAGAGGACCCGCCGGTCTTCCTGCATCCTGTCATACGTAGTGCGGAGGCTTGCTATAAAAGCACTCGCCTGGCTGTGTCTCTTGCCAAAGAGACTGGCGCGAGGCTCCATGTGGCCCATATCTCTACCGGACATGAATTGGAATTCGCAGTTCCCCAACCCGCAGATTCGGAAAAACTCCCGCAGATTACACTGGAAGCATGTGTACCCCATCTTTTCTTTTCTGCTGAGGACTAT
>DAIPMC010000058.1:11577-16502 GCA_036768895.1 Prevotella sp.
GGAGAAGGGTGCCCTTATCAAATGCAATCCTGCTATAAAAGGAAAGACGGAACGTACGGAATTACGAAGGGCACTGTCTGATGGACGGATTTTCTGTATCGGTACAGACCATGCCCCGCATCAGTTGGAAAACAAGCAGGGGGGATGCGTAAAAGCTGCTTCAGGAATGCCTATGGTGCAGTTTTCGTTAGTGACGATGTTGGAACTGGTTGATGAGGGCGTTCTTACGATTGAGAAAATGGTGGAACTGATGTGCCATCATCCTGCTGTTCTTTTCGGCGTGAAGGATCGTGGTTTTTTGCGCAAAGGGTATAAGGCGGATATTGCCATCGTGAAACCTCATCAGCGTTGGCAGATAACCAAAGATTGCATTCAGAGTAAGTGTAAATGGAGCCCTGTGGAGGGACATGAATATAATTGGAAAGTAACGGATACCATCTGTAATGGTCATATTATCTATCATTCGGGGCATTTCGATCCGGACTATCGTGGTGAAGAGATTCTCTTTGAACATTGATGGGATAGTAAATGTGAAGACGGAATGCGTATTGACTTCCTGATTAAAAAAATGGAAACAGATACTTCAGATGCGAAAGATCATTACTTATGAGGTCAGTGAGATAGAACCTTATATCAATTGGCTCTATTTCTATCATGCCTGGAATATGGATGGGAAACCTTTAGAGGAGAAGGAACATCTTCATTCTGAGGCTGAAAAACTGTTGGATTCCTGGCAGGGAAAGGTTCGTACCCGGGCTGTTTTTGGCTTGTATGAAGCGAACAGTGACGGGGATGATCTCTTGCTTAATGGTGTCCGTATTCCGATGCTTCGTCAGCAAAAGGCTGAAAAACCGGGAGAGCCGAATCTCTGTATGGCTGATTTTGTCCGTCCGCTTTCTTCTGGCATCAAGGACCGGGCCGGTGCTTTTGCAACTACTGTAGATACGGTGAGAGTAGAGGAGAGCCAGAATGATCCTTATCGGAAGATGCTGTCACAGACCTTGTCTGACCGTCTTGCTGAGGGGACGGCGGAGAGGATGCATGAAGAGGTGAGACGTCATTACTGGGGATATGCACCGGATGAGCACCTTACAATGCAGGAGACTCATCTGGAAAAATATCAGGGTATACGACCGGCTGTAGGTTATCCGTCTTTGCCGGATACAAGCATGAACTTCATTCTAAGTGACTTGCTGGACATGAAGGAGATTGGTATCCGACTTACTGAGAATGGGATGATGATCCCTCATGCTTCGGTGAGTGGGTTCTTGTTCTCGAATCCTCAGAGCCGTTATTTCGATTTAGGGAAAATAGGAGAGGATCAGTTGCTGGATTATGCCCGTCGGCGTGGATTGCCGGTAGAACTGATGAGGCATTTTCTCCAGTCAAGTTTGCTTAGAAGATAATTTCTCCTCAGAAGGAGAACGGATTTAAAATAATAATAGGATGAGCCTTGGAGATGAAGGACCATTCTTTAATGTTTAGAAAAATGAGCTTGGTTTCATAAATTGGATATATCCTGAAAATCAGGGATTCCTGGAAATCAACTTTGAAGAATAGGAAGAAAGCGTGTGATAGCAAGAATAGTTGTATGGGTCATCCTGTTGATAGTATTGCCAGATGTGTACCTCTATGTTTATGTTGTACGTCATCATATCAGACCGTTACGGTGGTGGATAACCCTATTGTGGTGGACAACTTCTGTTGGCATGATTGGCTATACCGTAGGGCTGTCCTGTGTGAAGAGTTTCATACCGGACAATTTTGCGTGGATAGAGGTCTATCTTTTTCTGGCCGTCATCTTGATAAATCCAAAGGCAATCTTTACGGTCTGCTCCCTGGTGGGTTCTGTATGGTGCCGCTTCAGACATACGAGTATCAATAGGGGTAACCGTGTAGGTGTGATTCTGGCGGGACTGTCAGTCCTGGTATCTGTATATGGCTTGACTGTCGGGCCGAGAAAGTTGCATGTGACACATGTCAATCTTTATTTTAAGGATCTGCCGTCTGAATTTGAAGGTTATAAGATCGTACAGTTCAGCGATGCTCATGTGGGGACATTCAACTATCTTATGGATGGGATACTGGTACATGATGTGGGCAGAATCATTGCCCAGAAGGCTGATTTGATCTGCTTTACAGGTGATCTGGTGGATGTTCGTGCTTCTGAAATCTATCCGTGCAGATCCACTCTTGCACGGTTGGCGCGTGAATCAGGAGCACCGGTGTATAGCATATTGGGTAACCATGATTACAGTGCTTATCTGAATGCTTCTCCTGTGGAGAAAAAGGAGAATGAGAAAGAACTACAGAATCTGGAACGTCAGTTGGGCTGGAAACTGTTGATGAATGAGCATGCTGTCATCCATCGGGGGAACGACTCTATTGTTATCGGTGGAGAAGAAAATGAAGGCTCAAGAAGGTTCCCTAAGAAATCGGATCTTTCGAAAACCCTTAGAGGGGTTGGGCCACGTGCTTTCCTGATCATGCTCCAGCATGATCCGACAGCCTGGGATGATAGTATTCGTCCTTATTCTCATGCCCGGCTTACTCTGTGCGGACACACTCATGGGGGCCAGATAGATATCTTTGGAATGCGTCCTACTCGATTGGCCTACAAGGAAGATAATGGACTTTATCAGGAAAAGGGCCGTTATCTGTATGTCTCTTCTGGAATAGGTGCTCTTATCCCCTTTCGTTTCGGTGCAACTCCCGATATTGTGGTGATTACGCTGCATAGGAAATCTGAATAGTGTGATTGGAATTCTTTGTGAATTTTATGGATTATAATAGAAACCAAAATAACTAGTCTTAACAAACTATGAAATTGATAGTGATTTTTTTTTACCGTCTTTACCAGTTGGTGATTTTTTTGCCGGTTTTCCTGGTATTAACTATCATCTGTGCTCTGATGGCTATTATCGGCTGTCTCGTTGGTAATGAGCACTTCTGGAGTTACTATTCCGGAAAGATCTGGTCGATGTGGACGGTTCGTTTGCTTTTCCTGCCTGTAAAGATTGAGGGGAGAGAGAATCTGGATGAGAATCAGAGTTATGTGTTTGTCGCCAATCATCAGGGAACATTTGATATATTCCTGATCTATGGCTTCCTCAACCGGAATTTTAAATGGATGATGAAAAGGGAACTGGAACGTATCCCTTTTGTCGGGCCGGCTTGTAAGTCCTGCCATCATATCTTCGTTGACAAGCGTACACCGACAGGTATCCGTCGTACGATTGAAGAGGCTCAAAACACTTTGAAGGAGGGAATGTCTTTAGTTGTCTTCCCGGAAGGAGCCCGGACATGGACAGGGCACATGGGCGTCTTTCGCCGCGGTCCTTTTCTGCTTGCAGATGAATTGCAATTGCCTGTCTGTCCTTTGACGATCAATGGCAGTTTTGAGATAAAACCACGAATGAAAGACTTGTGGTGGGTTTATTGGCATCCTCTGACATTGACTATTCATAAACCGATTCCTCCTCATGGGCAGGGTCGTGAGAATGAAAAATACCAGATGAAGGAAAGTTATGAGGCGATCATGTCGTCTTTGGAACCCGATTATCAGGGATTTGTGGAAAATACGGACCAATAAGAAAGAGATTTACAAATAAATTTTCTAAATTTGCAATTCAAAGGGGCATCGGACTATCGAAAATATCCTTAGTCTTTGATGTAAATGATTGGTACCTAAAAATAAAGTGTATGGATGATTCTGTTGTCATAATTCCTACTTATAACGAGAAGGAAAATGTGGAGAAAATTATTCGGACCGTCATGGGATTGGAGAAACATTTTCATATTCTCATCATTGATGATGGCAGTCCCGATGGTACAGGTGATATTGTCCGCAGATTGATGGCAGAGGAGTTTGCCGACAGTTTGTTTATGATTGAGCGAAAAGGTAAACAGGGATTGGGTACTGCTTATATCATGGGCTTCAAATGGGCTCTGGCACATCAGTATGAGTATATCTTTGAAATGGATGCTGACTTTAGCCATAACCCTGCAGATTTGCCGAGATTGTATGCTGCTACTCATGATGAAGGATATGATGTGGCTGTCGGGTCTCGTTATGTGAGTGGTGTCAATGTAGTCAACTGGCCCATCGGACGGGTACTGATGAGTTATTTCGCATCAGATTATGTCCGTTTTATTACGGGTATCAATATTCATGATACCACTGCCGGATTTGTATGTTATAAGCGCAGGGTGCTGGAAACGATCCAACTCGATCAGATTCATTTCAAAGGGTATGCCTTTCAGATAGAGATGAAGTATACTGCATATAGAATTGGTTTTAAGATAAAGGAGGTACCGGTCGTATTCGTCAACCGCCGTGAGGGGACGAGTAAGATGAGTGGTGGTATTTTCAGCGAAGCTTTCTTTGGCGTGATTCGTCTTCGCCTGGACGGCTGGCTCCGCAAATATCCCAAACTTCCTGAATAGGCATGACGATTGAGGAATTAAGTCTTTTGTATGGCAGATTGCCTCAGGCGACTGCCCTTGTTAAATCTCTGGAGAGAAAGTCGAGGAAATCGGTTTTTCTCCAGGGATTAGTTGCTTCCGCCACTCCGATGCTTTTCGCATCGGTTTATAGTCATCTTCATCGTACACTTGTTTTTATCCTTGATGATGACGATGAAGCTGGATATTTTTATCATGATCTTACCCAGGTTCTTGGAGAAAACAGGGCTCTTTTCTTTCCAAGCAGTTATAAGCGTGCCGTAAAATATGGCCAGCGGGATTCTGCTAAGGAGATCCTGCGCACTGAAGTCCTGGCTCGGCTGACGGGGAATGATTCCGCTTTTGATGCTGATCGGAATAGGAGCGAAGGATCGGAAAAAACGGAAGAGACGTTTATCGTTACTTATCCGATGGCTTTGGCTGAACTGGTCATCTCTCGCTCGAAGCTCGACTGTCAGGTC
>DAIPMC010000058.1:16549-17542 GCA_036768895.1 Prevotella sp.
TATCTGATTTGATCAAGCAACTTAGGGGATTGGGTTTTTCCGAACAGGATTATGTCTATGAGCCGGGCCAGTTTGCCTTACGCGGCAGCATCCTGGATGTTTATTCCTTTAGTTGTGAAAATCCTTATCGTATTGACTTCTTTGGGGATGAGATCGATACCATCCGTACTTTTGAGGTACAGGACCAGTTGAGTAAGGATAAGAAAACCGAGATTGAGATTGTTCCCGAACTGGCGCAGTTGAAGAGTGATAAAATCCCTTTCCTCCAGTTTCTGCCGGAGGATTCGGTTCTTCTGTCTAAGGATTTTACTTATATTCGTGATGCGATAGGTCAGATCTATAATGACGGCTTTTCCAGTCAGGCTTTGACTGAACGGATGGAGGGTCTTACCGAACAGGAACAGAAACAGATCATGCAGCAGATGAAAAAGGAGAACATACTCTGTATGCCGTCCCAGTTTGTCTCTGATTCTGAAAAGTTCCAGCGTGTGGAGTTCGGACCTTTAGCAAACCAGCAGAATACGGTTATTCCTTTTCATACTGAACCTCAACCTCTTTATCATAAGAATTTCCAACTCCTCTCCGAGAGTCTGGAAGATTATCTGTTGAAAGGATATAAACTGTATATCCTGGCAGATAGTGCAAAACAGAACCAGCGTCTGAAGGAGATTTTCGCCGGGGATGAATTGGCAAAGTACCAGGTGCAGTTTACGCCTGTCGACCATACTTTGCATGAGGGGTTTGTGGATAATGATATGAAGGTCTGCCTTTTTACGGACCATCAGATTTTTGACCGTTTCCATAAATACAGTCTGCGCTCTGACAGTGCCCGCCTTGGGAAAATGGCATTGACGATGAAGGAACTTCAGGAAATGGATATCGGAGACTATATCGTCCATGTAGATTTCGGAATCGGTAAGTTTGGCGGTCTGGTCAGGGTACCGTTGCCTCCTGATCCTCGGCATCCTGAAAAGAGCGGCCGGCAGGGCTATC
>DAIPMC010000059.1:0-17045 GCA_036768895.1 Prevotella sp.
GTGACCGGTTCTGTCGGAATGTCTACTGCTGATCAATTACAAGTCCCTTTTATTCAGGAGGTCGTTGCTGCTACAGTCTTTGCAAAAAGCCGATTTCCACAGGCAAAAGCTCTGATTGACATAGGTGGAGAAGATGCGAAAGTGGTCTTTTTCAATGGAAAAAACATGGAGTTGCGCATGAATGGCAACTGTGCCGGCGGTACCGGGGCTTTTCTTGACCAGATGTCTGTTCTGATGGGAACAGATAATAAAACCATGAGTGATCTGGCAATGAAAGCTACCCATATCTATCCGATGGCTGCCCGTTGTGGCGTGTTCGCCAAAACAGACATTCAGAATCTGATGAGCCGGGATCTGCCCAAGACTGATATTGCCGCAAGTATTTTCCATTCCGTAGCCGTACAGACAGTTGTCACTCTCTCTCATGGATGTAACTTCAACGCTCCCATCCTCCTGTGCGGTGGTCCTTTGTCTTTCTTACCCGCACTTCAGAAGGCCTTCGCCGACTATCTTAAGATGGATCCAGACAAGGACTTTATCCTTACAGAGGACAGTAAACTTATCCCGGCTCTGGGCTGTGCAATGCGTTCAGGAAAAACAGAGACAGATAAAGATACAACTACGACGCTGGCTCAGTTGCTCCACAAGATGGATATGCACGCTATGCCAAAATGGAAGAGCACCCTTCAACCTCTTTTCAAAAACAAAAAAGAGCATCAGGACTGGCTCAAGTCCAAACAACAATACGCTATCCCCATACAACCATTGAGTCCAGGAAGACAACAAGTGATAATCGGTATTGATTCCGGATCTACGACAACAAAGGTCATAGCTGTAAAAGTTCCGTCTCCTGATGACATCGCTCAACAAAAGAATCCGGAAATCGTATTCACAGATTACCGACCTAACCTCGGCGATCCTATCAAGGCCGTAGCAGACGGATTGAAAGCACTCAAAGATAAAGCACAGACTACAGATACACAACTCGACATCGTAGGGAGTTGCTCTACCGGATATGGTGAAGAACTCATCAAGACTGCCTTCAATCTGGACAGCAGCATTATCGAAACCATGGCTCATTACCGTGCCGCCGAACGGATGATGCCGGAGGTATCTTTCATTTTAGATATCGGCGGACAGGATATGAAGGCTATTTCCGTAGAAAAAGGAGCTGTTGTCAGAATGGAACTCAACGAGTCCTGCTCATCGGGTTGTGGAACATTCATTCAGACCTTTGCCAGTAGCCTGGGCTATTCCGTCCAAGATTTTGCCCAACTGGCTTGTACGGCGGACGCACCTTGTGACTTGGGGACACGCTGTACCGTATTCATGAACTCCAAGGTCAAACAAGTACTGCGTGAAGGAGCTTCCATCGCTGACATCTCAGCTGGAATATCCTACTCTGTCATTAAAAATTGTCTCTATAAAGTCTTAAAACTCCATGACAATGAGAAGCCGAAAGGCAAAATCGTAGTTCAGGGAGGAACGATGCGGAATGATGCCGTCGTCAGAGCCTTCGAGTTGCTCACAGGTACAGATGTAGCCCGTAGTAATATGCCAGAGTTGATGGGTGCATACGGTTGCGCCCTCCATGCACTCTCAGAATTTCAGGAAAGAAAGGACTCTCAAGCCCATTCGATAGACGAACTGATTGAGATTTCTTCTTATCAGACCCGGCAATTACGCTGCCATGGCTGTGAGAACCAGTGCTATGTAAGTATGTATACCTTCAAAGGAGGCAACAAGTTCTATAGCGGCAACAAATGTGAACGTATATTCAACAATCATAGCAAGAGTGTTGTAAAGGGAGAAAACATCTACCTCTACAAATATCATGCACTCTTTGACCGGCCACTCGAACCTGTAGCAGGAACAGAAGGGATACAACCGCGAAAGATCGGTATTCCCCGTATTCTGAATATGTATGAGGACTATCCTTTCTGGAATGCACTGCTGAGAAACGCTGGATTTACCATTGTCTTGTCCTCCCCTTCTACCTTTCATCACTATGAAGGAGCACTGAACACCGTGATGGCAGATAACATCTGCTTCCCCGCTAAACTTGTTCATTCCCATATTGCTGAACTCGAGGAAAACAAAGAGATTGAACGTATATTCATGCCCTACGTTGTCTTTGAACATAATGAGGACAAGAGAACAATCAACTCTTATAATTGCCCTATCGTTTCAGGATATTCAGATGTCATCCAGTCTGCAATGGAACCGAAAACGCCAATCGATTCCCCAGTCATCAATTTTTCCGATAAGAAACTTCTGGAGGAACAGATCATAGATTACCTCAAGACTCTGGGTGTTTCAAAGAACAAGGCCAAAAAGGCTTTCATAACAGCTGTAAGAACTGAAAAAGAATATACAACTTCCCTTACTCGAAAGGCTAAAGATATTCTCAAGAGAAGTCAAGAGGCAGGCCGTCTGACCATTGTCCTCGCCGGCCGGCCTTATCATACAGATCCCCTGATCCAGCATAAACTTTCAGAAATGATTGCCGCACTGGGCGTAGACGTAATCAGTGATGACATTGTCAGAGATAATATACGCATCAATAGCGGAGAGACCTACCTGGTCAAGCAATGGGCCTATATGAACCGTATTATCAAGAGTGGTCAATGGACTGCTGAACAGGGTGACCATGTCCATTTTGTACAGATGACTTCCTTCGGTTGTGGACCGGACGCATTCATTCAGGATGAAATCCGAGATATACTGAAGAGACATGGGAAGCCTTATACCATGCTAAAGATTGATGATGTCAGCAACACCGGAAGTCTGAAGCTACGGGTACGGTCTCTCATAGAGAGCCTTCATTTCCATGTGGAACATCATGACCATACGCCCTTTATAACTACCAGGATATTTAAGAAACCTGACGTCCATAGAAAGATACTTGCTCCCTATTTCACGGAATATCTCACTCCGATACTCCATCCGGCACTAAAACTGATGGGGTATGATGTCGAAGTCCTTCCTATGTCCAATCGGGAGAGTGCTGACATTGGACTAAAATATGCCAATAATGAAATCTGCTATCCTGCAACCTTGATAGTAGGAGATATCATCAAAGCTTTACAAAGTGGAAAGTATGATCTGCAAAACACAGCAGTTGCCATGAGCCAGACAGGAGGACAATGCCGTGCGACCAACTATGCCGGACTGATCAAACGGGCAATGGTTGCCAACGGCTTCAAAGATGTTCCGTTGGTTACACTTGGAGTGACGGCACATGAAGACGGCGGGGAAGAAAATGAACAGGAAGGATTTAACATTCCATGGAAGAAATATGCCAATATTATCATCAACAGCCTTCTTTTCGGAGATGCCATTTCTGAAATGTTCAATGCTACCGTTGTTCGCGAAGATCAACCTGGAATAGCTATGAAATTAAGAAAGAAATACCTGGATGCTGTAGGAAAACATATTCAAAACAACGACTCTAAAGGTGTTGTCAAACTATTGAGCAAAGCCGCAGAAGAATTTAACCGGCACGCAGTCTGCAAGGAAGTTCCTAAGGTAGGTATCGTAGGAGAAATCTTCCTGAAGTTCAATCCATTCTCACATGAATTCATTGAGAAGCATATCATATCCAAGGGGATTGAAGTAGTCCCGCCACTGTTAACTCCCTTCTTTCTCCAGGAATTCGTTAACGTTGAAGTCAGGAAACACCTCCGCCTGACCTGCTCTCGCACACCGGATTTCGTTATTAATAGCATCTATCAGACTCTCATCGGGAAACATGTCAGAAAGTTCAACAAGGTTGCTTCACGATTCCGTTACTTCCGTCCGTTCAGTAATATTTACAATGATGCCAGACAGGTAAAGGGTATAGTATCGATGGCAGCCCAGTTCGGCGAAGGATGGCTTCTGCCGGCTGATATCATCAGTTATATTCGTGATGGAATAAAGAATGTCATCAGTCTTCAACCTTTCGGTTGCATTGCCAATCAAGTGGTATCCAAAGGTATTGAAAAGAAATTGCATAAACTCTACCCTGAACTCAATCTGGTCTCTCTCGACTTTGATTCAGGAGTAAGCACCGTGAATGTCATTAACCGGTTATTGCTTTTCATAGATTCTATTGCTGTATAACTGATTTGTCTGTAATCGCCCTTCACTTTTTGGAAATTACATGTGGAGGTATCTGTTTTTTTTGTATCTTTGCAAGAAATTATTGATACACCATTTTAATGAGTAAAATTGATTGGACTCATAAATTAACTGATACAATAGAGGCCCTTTCCAAGCCTGAAGCTTTAAAAGGACTTTTCCATCAGCAACGAGTGGGGAATCCACTCCCTTCAAGCAGGACACTTGAAGAAATCATTTCACTATTACGATCCATCCTCTTTCCAGGTTATTTCGGAAAATCACACGTCAATTTCAGGACTATCAAATACCAGATGGGCGTTGACGTAGAAAGATTGCACAATCTGCTCTCTGACCAGATTCTTGCGGGCTTGTGCTTTATGCAACCTATCGAAGAGGGCGACGAGGAATGCTTCAGGAATCTCTCCATAAAACATGATAAAGCAGAAAAGATAACGGCCGAATTAATTTCCAAATTGCCTGAGATACGCAAAATCCTGGCTACGGATGTCATCGCCGCCTATAACGGCGACCCGGCTGCTGACAGTTATGAGGAGGTTATTTCCTGCTATCCGGTTATCAAAGCCTTGACCAACTATCGTGTGGCACATGAACTATTACTGCTCAATGTACCTTTAATCCCTAGGATGATGACGGAGCTGGCCCATTCTGAAACAGGAATAGACATCCATCCGTCAGCAACAATCGGCAAATATTTTACCATAGACCATGGCACGGGAGTTGTGATCGGAGCTACTTGCAAGATCGGTGAAAACGTCAAACTCTATCAGGGGGTGACCTTAGGTGCAAAGAGTTTTCCACTTGATGCCAAGGGAAATCCGATTAAGGGTATTCCCCGCCATCCGGTCATCGAAGATGATGTCATCATTTATGCCAACGCCACTTTACTCGGCAGAATCACAATAGGAAAAGGCTGCACTATAGGTGCCAATGTCTGGGTAACCAAAGATATGGCCCCTCACACAAAGAAATATAGGAAAGATAAAAAAGAAAATCTCAATTTAGACTTAGAATTTAATAATGGAACAGGAATTTGAACTCATCGCCAAAACTTTTATGGGTCTTGAACCGGTTTTGGCTCAAGAGCTCACAGGGTTAGGTGCCCATAATGTACAACAAGGTAGACGAATGGTATCTTTCACGGGTGATCAGGAAATGATGTACCGTGCTAATTTCCAATTGCATACTGCCATCCGTATTTTAAAACCCATCAAGCACTTTAAGGCACACTCAGCTGATGAAGTTTATGATGAAGTAAAGAAACTCAACTGGGATCAATATCTGGATAATCATCAAACTTTTGCTATAGATTCTGTAGTCTATTCAGATAATTTCCGTAATTCACTCTTTGTCACTTATCGGGTCAAGGATGCCATCACAGACTGGTTTCGGGAGAAATCAGGAACACGTCCGAATATCAGTGTAAGCAATCCTGATATACGATTCAATATCCATATCGCTGATGAAGATGCTACTCTATCCCTGGATTCCAGTGGCGAAAGTCTGCATCGTCGCGGTTATCGTCAGGAGAGTGTTGAAGCTCCGATCAATGAGGTACTTGCAGCAGGAATGATTCTCCAGACGGGCTGGCACGGAGAGTGCGATTTTATAGATCCGATGTGCGGTTCCGGCACATTACTTATCGAAGCAGATCTTATCGCTCATAATATGTCACCGGGTATTTTCCGCAAAGGCTACGCATTCGAAAAATGGCCAGACTTTAATCAGGAACTTTTCGATAAAATCTATAATGATGATAGTAAAGAACAAGATTTTACTCATCATATCTATGGCTATGATATAGACATGAAAGCTGTGAATACAGCCAAACTCAATATCAAAGCCGCTGGTCTGAGCAAGGATATTACCTTAGAGCAGGCGGATTTCAAAGACTTTAAGAGGCCTGCTGAAAAGAGCATCATTGTGATGAATCCTCCCTATGGTGAACGTATATCCACTCCTGATCTTCTAGGAACTTACAAGATGATCGGCGAGAGACTCAAACATGCCTTTCAGGGAAATGATGCCTGGATTGTCAGCTATCGTGAAGAGTGCTTCGATCAGATCGGACTGAAACCTTCTATTAAGATTCCACTTTATAATGGCAGTCTGGAATGCGAGTTCCGGAAGTATAGTATCTTCGACGGAAGAATGAAAGACTTCCGCTCCGAGGGAGGAGTTGTAAAAACAGATCAGGAAAGAGAAGAAATGTCCGAAAGACGTTTCAAGAAACATCGTGACTTCAAGAAGGACTTTGACGAAGGCCAAGAAGAAAATGAAGGTGGGGACATCCGCTCATTCCATTTTCATTCAATCCTTGAGGAGAAAAGGCGCGAAAGAGAAGAACATAGGAGTCTTCGCGATCAAGGTGACCGGAGATTTGGAAGAGACCATGACCGGGACGAGAAAAGATTCGGTGATGATCACAATGACCGGAGATTCGGAAGAGACCATGACCGGGACGAGAAAAGATTCGGTGATGATCATAATGACCGGAAATTCGGAAGAGACCATGACGACAGAAGGAAAAGTTTCAGGGGTAACCATGATGACCAGAGATGGAATCATGACGACCACATACAGAAAGACAGAAGATTTGGCGATTACCGTTACCGAAGTACTAAAGAGAGTTCAAGCAACAGCCGCGATGGACAAGGCCTGAGAAGGGGAGGCCAATATGACGGGAGACCACGCAAATCCAACAACTTCAAGAAAGATAATGATGAAGAATAGATTTTTACTAATCTTTTTATTAGTAACTGCATTGACTGCATCAGCACAAACGAAAACAGTATCTCATAAGGAACTAACACTGGAAGATTTAAACTTCGGGGGTAACAATTATTCCAACATGACCCCAGAAAACCGGTGGACGACATGGTGGGGTGACCAACTTATCCGCCAGGAACTGGAAGCCTGTTATACCATCAATAAAACTACAGGAAAAGAGCATGTTCTCTTTACTCTGAAAAAGTTGAACCATTGGATCGGAGCAACAGACTCCTGTAAGGTGCATTCCCTTTACCATGTTATATTCCCCTACGCCAACAAAAGTTTAGTACTGGTACAGACATCAAAAGAAAGACTGCTGGTAAATTTCAAGACAGGAAAGATTGTATGGCATCAATGCAGCATCGGAGAAACTCATCAGGAATGGTGCCCTGCTTCCAAAGCTGTTGCTTTCGTCAAGGACAATCAACTTTATGTCACAGATACTAAAGGAAAGACACGCCAGTTGACTACTGACGGGTCACGAGATATCGTCTATGGACAGAGTGTCCACCGTGATGAATTCGGAATTTCCAAAGGCACATTCTGGAGTCCGGATGGGCAGCAACTGGCCTTCTATCGCATGGACCAGAGCATGGTAACCGATTATCCCCTGGTAGACATTCCGGAAATAGAATGGACACCTGCCAAAGGGCAAAGCAGAATGGCTACACCTGCTCCGGAAAAATATCCCATGGCAGGCGAGACTTCTCATAACCCCACAAACCGCTATTTTACAAATATTGCATGGAGTCCGGACAACAAGACGATCTACATGTTTGAATTAAACCGTGATCAGAATGACTGCCGTCTGGTCAGTTACAATGCTCAGACTGGTGATAAAATAGCTGAACTGTACAGGGAAACGGATGCTAAATATGTAGAACCTTTACATCCTATCGTGTTTCTGCCATGGAATTCCGGGGAATTTCTTATACAAAGCAGAAAAGACGGCTATAACCATCTCTATCTCTTCAACACGAAAGGTGAACAACTCAAGCAGATCACCTCTGGAAAATGGGAGGTGCTGAATTTCCTCGGTTTCATTCCAAAGCATCATTCTGTCATCATTGAATCCAATGAATGCAGTCCCATCCAGAAAGATGTATTCATCGTAGATCTGGATAACGGTAAACGGGCCTTGATGGATGATAATGGAGCTGGATGGCACAATGGCTCTGCAAGTACAAGCGGAAGATATATCTTTGACAACTATTCTACCCCGACTATTCCACGGAAGATAGCTATCGTAGATACAGAAAACGGTCATCGTACCCCCTATTTTACAGCCGCAGATCCATGGAAGGGATATACCGTTCCTACTTATGAATGCGGTACAATCAAAGCTGCTGACGGAGTAACGGACCTCTATTATCGCATGGTAAAACCTGTTCATTTCGACCCGACAAAGAAATATCCGACAATCGTTTATGTCTATGGAGGTCCCCATGCTCATCTTGTGGATGCACGCTGGCATTACTGTTCAAGAGGATGGGAAACCTATATGGCTGAACATGGCTACCTGCTCTTTATCCTTGACAACCGAGGCAGCGAAAATCGCGGTAAAGCATTTGAGCAGGTCACTTTCCGGCATCTGGGGCAGGAAGAGATGAAAGATCAGATGAAGGGGGTAGCTTTCCTGAAATCTCTCCCATACGTAGATGCTGACAGAATCGGTGTCCACGGTTGGAGTTTCGGTGGATTCATGACCATCTCCCTGATGACTAATTACCCTGACGTTTTCAAGGTCGCTGTTGCGGGGGGACCGGTAATCGACTGGAAATTCTACGAGGTCATGTATGGTGAACGCTATATGGATACTCCACAGACAAACCCGGAAGGTTATAAGCAGACCAGCCTGCTGTATAAAGCCAAAGATCTGAAAGGGAAACTGGAAATCATCATGGGTACCAATGATCCTGTGGTATTGCCACAAAATGAACTTTCTTTCCTGAAAGCCTGCATCGCGGCCGGGACACAACCAGATTTCTTCGTCTATCCCGGAGAGCCACATAACATGCGCGGACACCAGAGCACGCATCTCCATGAAAGAATCAGCCAGTATTTCTTTGACTATCTACCGTCTGATCCGAAATATAGTCAGAAACCTGACATACAAAAATAAAGAACATAAAACGGAAACCATAATTGTCAATATTATAAAGATATAAGAGCTATGAAGATACTATTGTTAGGAGGTGGCGGCCGGGAACATGCACTGGCATGGAAGATTGCACAAAGTAAGAAAACGGAAAAACTGTACATCGCTCCGGGCAATGCAGGTACTATGACAGTAGGAGAAAATGTCAATCTGGATGAAAACGATTTCGACCAGATCAAAGACTTTTCCATAGAAAAAGGCATTGATATGATTGTTGTCGGACCGGAAGTACCTTTGGTAAACGGTATCACAGACTCCTTCAAGAATGATCCCAGAACATGCAATATCATGTTTATAGGTCCCTCTGCAAAGGGAGCCCAACTCGAAGGTTCTAAAGATTTTGCAAAGGGATTCATGCTGCGCCATCATATCCCTACAGCACAGTATCAGACCTTCGATAGTGCCCATATTCAAGAAGGTCTCCATTTCCTTGATACCCTTCAGCCTCCATACGTTCTGAAAGCTGATGGACTGGCTGCTGGAAAGGGCGTGCTTATCGTCAACAGTCTGAAAGAAGCCCAGAAAGACCTTCAGGAGATGCTCAACGGAATGTTTGGCAATGCCAGTGCTTCTGTGCTGGTTGAGGAATTCCTCAGTGGTATCGAATGTTCCGTCTTTGTCCTGACTGACGGAGAACACTATCAGATCCTCCCTGAAGCAAAAGACTATAAACGCATTGGAGAACATGACACGGGACTGAATACCGGCGGTATGGGAAGCATCTCTCCAGTACCTTTCGCTGACAAGGCCTGGATGAAGAAGGTGGAAGACCGTATTATCCGCCCTACCGTCAAAGGCCTGAAAGAAGAAAATATTGACTATAAAGGTTTTATCTTTTTTGGTTTGATCAATGTAAAAGGCGAGCCGATGGTCATCGAATACAATTGTCGCATGGGCGATCCGGAAACGCAAAGTGTCATGCTTCGGTTGAAAACAGACATCGTAGACCTCTTTGAAGGAGTTGCCAAAGGTGATCTGGACAAATACCAGACAGAATTTGACCCTCATGCTGCTGCCTGCGTCATGCTTGCCAGTGGCGGTTATCCACAGGAATACACGAAGGGATACCCTATAACTGGATTGGACCAAGTTAAGGACAGTATCGTTTTCCACAGTGGTACAGCACTTAAGGACGGTCAGGTTGTCACAGATGGAGGTCGGGTTCTCTCAGTGGTCAGCCTGGGAAAGGACAAAGAAGAAGCCTTGCGTAAAAGTTATACAGAAGTTGCAAAGATCTATTGGAAGGATCAGTATTATCGCAAAGACATCGGACAAGACCTATAGTGTCTTGTCTACCTGTTGAACCTTTAATGGCTAGAATAATAAAAGGATATTTTAGCAGACTATGCACAGAAGGAAGAGATTACAAAACAGAATTGCAGAAAGCCGGTATGCCCTGCCTTTAGCGGCCCTCTACAGCATCATAGTATGGCTGGCAGGAGGACTCGTCAGTCGCGGATTGTGGCTTTCCTTTGCCTTAATGGTGGCAAACACTTATTTCATGGCAGAACTAAACAACCGGAATGCACTGATACGTATCTACAGCAGGATGGTATCCTGCTCTTTTCTTATTCTAACAGTGATGTCCAGTTTCCTGTTTGACCAAGTCTCTGTCTGGGTCATCGGGATCAGTTCAACCCTCACCTATCTACTACTTTTCAATGCTTATCAGGACAAGAGAGCAACCAGATGGGTCTTCTATTCTTTTCTTACCATAAGCATCGCATCCCTTTTCTTTATACAGATTCTCTATTATGTACCCTTTCTATGGATCCTCTTTGGCAGTAAGATCATGGGATTAAGTTGGCGTACTTTCTGGGCTTCTTTGCTTGGTCTGATCCTTCCCTACTGGCTCTATGGCGGCTATGCTATCTACACCAATTCTCTCATGGAAATCTTCAGACATTTTTCTGAATTAGGCAACTTTCAAGGATTTTTGCAGATAGAAAACCTTTCCAGTTATCAGATCTTCACCTTTCTATTCATGATTCTATTAGGCATCATGGGTATTGCTCATTTCATCAGAAGCACTTACAAGGACAAGATACGTACACGGATGCTCTATGAGATATTCTGCACGATGGAGATCTTAACCATCATATTCATTCTACTTTTACCCCGTCTGTACAATCAACTTCTGCCTGTTATGATTGTGAATACTGCCCCACTGATTGCTCACTTCATTGCCTTGAGCCGTACAAGAGCATCAAATATCACATTCTGCATAATCACTGTTATTGCCATCGCTCTTACCGCCTATAATCTATGGGGACCTTCTTTGATTTTCTGAACAGTTGGGGATACTGGGGAATGTTCGCAGGAGCTCTCCTGGCCGGGAGTTTCATACCTTTCAGCAGCGAAGCCTTACTGGTGGCATTCATTGCCGCAGGCCTGAAACCTTGGGAACTCCTCATCTATGCTTCACTGGGGAATGTAGGAGGCTCCATGCTCAACTATGGCATTGGAAGATTCGGGAAGATGGAATGGACCATGAAATACTTACATGTAAAACCGAAAAACTTAGGTAAAGCACGAAAGATCATGTCCGGACGCGGGGCTTGGATAGGTTTCTTCGCTTTCCTCCCCTTTATCGGTACATCCATCACGATTCTCCTGGGCTACATGCGAGCTAATCCGGCAATATCAGTAACCAGCATCACAATAGGAAAGGTACTCCGCTATGTTGTCATCGTTTATGGAGCAGCGCTGATCTTTCCATGGTAAAGGAAGAAACTGACAACTTTATGAAAAAAATATTATTTATTCTTTGCTTGAGTTGCTTCGGACTGATTTCCTGCAAGAGTCCTGAAAGTCGCAAAAGAGGCACGATCATGGTAACCATAGAGCCTTTACGTTATTTTGCAGAACAAATTGCCGGTAAGAAATTCAATATAGAAACTATGGTCCGGCCGGGCAACAGCCCGGAAGACTACGAACCTACTCCACGCCAGATGGTCGAACTTTCCCATTCTTTACTCTATATTAAGGTAGGAAATATCGGATTTGAGCAGATCTGGATGAGACGCCTTCAGAAAAACGTGCCACATTTGAAGATCATAGATTCATCAAAGGGGATAACACAAGCCTATTCCGCTCCGGGAGTACCGGATCCACACACATGGATGAGTTGTAAGAATGCCCGGATCATATCTGAAAATATCTATCACGCTCTGGTTGACGAAAGTCCTCAGGACAGCATTGCTTTCAGAAAGAATCTGGAAAGAATGCTGAAAAAAATCAATCAGACTGACCATGATGTAAGAGTTATACTGCAACTAGATGCACACCGAAAATCCAAAGCTTTCGTGATTTACCACCCTATCCTTACTTATTATGCCCGGGATTACCATCTCACCCAACTTCCGATGGAACAGGACGGACGCGAGCCTAGTGCAAAAGAAATGCAGGATCTGGTACAGAAAGCCCGGAAACTTCATGTCAGAACGATTTTCATCCAACGCCAGTTCAGTCCTCGCAATGCCATGACTATCGCACTGGCCACAAAAGCCCAACCTGAAAATATTGATCCGTTAAACTATGACTGGAGAGAAGAAATGCTACTCGTAGCCCGATCCCTTCAATAAAGTCAGTAAGTGGAGAAATTCATCTTGATAAATTCGCCGCTTATAGTAAAAGGCAAACAGAATTAGCCTGAAAAACAGAAAGGTTCTTTTTCTTATCATTTATACTTCCGTTTAATAATGGATAACGCAATGGTACAGCATATAATAGAAATACAAGACGTCACAGCCGGTTACGGTGAGAAGATGGCTCTGGAACATGCCAATCTCACAGTATATGATCACGATTATCTGGGAGTAATCGGTCCTAACGGCGGTGGCAAGACCACCCTCATGAGGATTCTCCTGGGACTGAAGAAACCCCTGTCCGGTACGGTTAAATATTTCAGGAATGGACAACCTGTCAAGGAAATCACGATGGGATATCTACCCCAGTACAGTTCGATAGATAAAGCCTTCCCTATCTCTGTTTATGAAGTCGTTCTCTCCGGTCTCAGCAGACAGAAACGTTTCATGAGACCTTATACCAAAGCACAACGGCAACAAGTAACTGATACCATAGCACACATGGAATTATCAGGATTCGAAAAACGCCCTATCGGAGCATTAAGCGGAGGGCAATTGCAAAGAGTCCTTCTGGCCAGAGCTGTAGTCTCCAGACCTGATGTCATCATGTTGGACGAGCCCAACACTTATATAGATAAAAAGTTTCAGGAACAGATGTACCAGATGCTCGCTGACCTGAACAAGGAATGCGCTATCGTCATTGCCAGCCATGACATTGCAGAAACACTGGCTAACGTCAAGCATGTAGCCTGCGTGAATCTAAAACTCCACTACCACCAGAATCCCGATATTCCAAAAGAAACCCTCGAAGAGCATTTCCTGAAAATATAAGATTCATTCAGGGTTCAACTCACCCTCTACCAGCCCTTATGGATGACTTGCTTCATAGCTTTATTTTTAACCTAATGCGCTATAAAAGATAATATGGTTAAAAAAACTTCTATAAAGTCTTTTTCTCTTTACTTTTTATTATCTTTGCAAGCATAATTTGAACTCACACGATTTTTTTATATTAATGAAAAAGTACAAATTAGTGGACAATATACTAGGCTGGATTGTTTTTGTCATCGCAGCCTTTACTTATTGTTCTACCATTGAACCAACCGCCAGTTTTTGGGACTGCCCGGAATTTATTGCCACCTCCTTTAAGCAAGAAATCGGTCACCCGCCCGGGGCACCTTTCTTCGGACTGGTAGCTAACCTGTTTACACAATTTGCTTCAGACCCTTCTCATGTGGCAAAGATGGTCAATACCATGAGTGCTCTATTGAGTGCTACGTGTATTCTGTTCCTTTTCTGGACCATCACCCATCTGACGCGTAAACTGATTTTGAAGAGTTGGGACGAACTGACGATTTCAAAATGGATTGCCATTGAAGCCTCGGGAGTTGTAGGAGCATTAATCTACACCTGGAGTGACACCTTCTGGTTCAGCGCCGTCGAAGGAGAAGTGTATGCCTTTTCCAGTGCATTCACGGCCATCGTGTTCTGGTTGATTCTGAAATGGGAAGACCATGCAGACGAACCACACAGTGACCGCTGGCTGGTGCTGATCACCTATATGACGGGACTTTCCATCGGTGTGCACCTTCTTAACCTGTTGTGTCTGCCGGCTATCGTCCTGGTCTTTTATTACAGGAAATTCAAGAATACCGATCTAAAAGGTTCCTTGATTGCACTGGTCATCGGTTTTGTACTTATCGCTGCCGTACTCTATGGCGTTGTACCGGGAATCATCACTGTAGGAGGATGGTTTGAACTGTTCTTCGTGAACGTTTTAGGTTGTCCGTTCAATACGGGAGAAATCATCTACATCATCCTGTTGGTTGCCACTATGATCTGGGCTATTTACGAGACCTATGCCGACAAGAATTTCAAACGCCAGAATCTGGCTGCTGTACTTGCCGTAGCCATGCTGGGAATACCTTTTTATGGTTATGGATGGAGTTCCGTTGTTATCGGAATTATTGTTCTGACCATTCTCTGGTACGTACTCAATCATCGGACGAAAGGAAAAGAGAACAAACCACTTGTTTCAGCTAGAATCAAGAATACCGGTTTGCTGTGTATGCTGATGCTGATGATCGGCTATTCCAGTTATGCACTGATTCCAATCAGGAGTATGGCAAACCCGCCAATGGACGAAGACTCCCCTGAGGACATCTTCACCCTGGGCAGTTATCTGAGTCGTGATCAGTATGGTGACCGTCCTTTGTTCTACGGACCCGCCTATACTTCTCAGGTGAAATTGCGCAACGATGGTAATATGTGTACGCCGGTCATGAAATCAGGCGCGCCGATATACCAACGTGTAGAAAAGAAAACTGAAAAAGACCGCTATTTTGTAGCCAGCCATAAGAATTCATACGTATATGCCCAAAACATGCTCTTCCCTCGTATGTATGACCAAGGTCATGCACAAGCCTACGAAGACTGGATGGGTGGCGTAGAAGGTTCACAGGTACCTTACGACCGATGTGGAGAAAACATCATGGTCAAAGTTCCTACCATGTGGGAGAATATGAAGTTCTTCCTTTCGTATCAATGCAATTTCATGTATTGGAGATACTTCATGTGGAACTTTGCCGGTCGTCAAAATGATATTCAAGGGAATGGAGAACCCGAACATGGCAACTGGATCACAGGTATCAAGTTCCTGGATAATGCCCGACTGGGGGATCAAAGCAAACTCCCGGATGAACTCAAGGCTAACAAGGGACACAATGTATTTTACTGTTTGCCTCTGATCCTCGGTCTGATCGGACTTTTCTGGCAAGCCTACCGCGGAAAACGCGGAATCCGCCAATTCTGGGTTGTTTTCTTCCTCTTCTTCATGACCGGACTGGCCATTGTCATCTACCTGAACCAGACACCGATGCAGCCTCGAGAACGAGATTATGCATACGCGGGATCGTTCTACGCCTACGCCATCTGGTGTGGAATGGGTGTAGCAGCAATTCTGGGATTACTGAAGAAGCATCTGCATCTCAGTGGAACATGGGTCTCAGCCGCGGTAGCCATACTCTGTTTGTTAGTACCTATAGAGATGGTCAGCCAGACATGGGACGACCATGATAGAAGCAATCGTTATACCTGCCGTGATTTCGGGCAAAACTACCTGATGTCACTACAAGAAGGTTCGAAACCGATCATCTTCACAAATGGAGATAACGACACCTTCCCACTGTGGTATAACCAGGAAGTAGAAGGCGTAGGTACCAATGCCCGTGTCTGCAATCTGAGTTATCTGCAGACCGACTGGTATATTGATCAGATGAAGCGTCCTGCCTATGATTCACCGTCTGTTCCAATCTCATGGCCACGTCTGGATTATTGTTCCGGGACAAATGAATATGTTCAGGTAGAACCGTCACTCAAACAACAGGTTCTCAACTTCTATAAAGAGAACCCGGCTGCAGCAAAAGCACAGTTTGGTGATAATCCATTTGAGGTAAAGAACATCATGAAATACTGGGTTCGCTCAAAGAATCCGAATATGCATGTCATCCCTACGGATACCTTGTATGTCACCATTGACAAGAACGCGGTAAGGAAGAGTGGAATGCTGATGCCTTCTGATTCTATCCCGAACCGTATGGTCATCTCTCTGACAGGCAAGAATGCTCTGTACAAGAGCGACCTGATGATGCTGGAGATTATTTCCCAATGCGACTGGATCCGTCCTGTCTACGTAGCTCTTACTGTAGGTCAGGAGAACTATATGAACTTAGGGAACAACTTCATGCAGGAAGGACTGGCTAACCGGATTACACCGTTTACGACCAATGCTCCAAATATGACCAACTTTGATGCGGACAGGACTTATCGTAATGTGATGACGAGATTCAAATTCGGAAATCTCATTCACCCGGGACTCTACATTGATGAGACGACGATGAGGATGTGCGACACAAACAGAAGACTCTTCGGACAACTTGCCCTGCATCTGATTCAAAAGGGCGAAAAGGGAAAGGCCTTAAAAGCATTACTCTATGCTGAAAAGCAAATTCCTGAATATAATGTTCCGATTGACTATATCAGTGGTGGTCTCGACTTTGCACAAGCCTTTGCCTTATGCGGACAGAAAGCGAAAGCCAAGAGTTATGTGAGCAAGGTATTCCGTACGGCCTCTCAATATGTAAACTATTACCTGTCTTTGGGAAATGACACGTTCTTGGAAAGTCAAAGTGACTGTATGCAACAACTCATGATTATGGATCAGGCTGCACAGATTGCCGGAATGATTGACAAGAACTTATCAAAACAGATGTCTCAGAAAGTAAACGCATTCTACACCTACTATCATAACCGTGGCGGACGCATGCCACAACAAGAAAGTGGTGGACAATGATAATACAATGAGAAGATAGCATGATTATAGAACAACCAGCAAAGTGGTTACGCTG
>DAIPMC010000060.1:0-17016 GCA_036768895.1 Prevotella sp.
CATTACCAACAAATCTCAGCGATTGTGATGATACACAAGTACTTGCAGCTGCTTTGCGAGACATGCCGGAAACAATAAACATCCATGCAGCGGGGACTGCCATGCGATTTCTTACTGCTTATTTATCGGTTACACCCGGAGAACATTTACTTACCGGGACTGAACGCATGAAGCACCGTCCCATAGGGGAGCTTGTTGATGCACTGCATTATCTAGGAGCAGATATTACTTATACCGAAGAAAAAGGATTTCCACCTCTTTATATTAAAGGACGTCAACTGGAAGGAGGCACACTTGAGATTCCCGGAAACTTAAGTTCTCAGTTTATCTCCGCCTTGTTGCTGATAGGCCCCGTACTAAAGAATGGACTGATACTCAAATTGAAAGGAACGATCATTTCCCGTCCGTACATTGACCTCACCTTATGGACCATGCGCGAATACGGTGCTAAAGCAGACTGGACAGATATCGATACTATCACTGTTGCCGGAACACCTTATCAGAGCCGGCCTTATTTTATTGAAAATGACTGGAGTTCAGCTTCTTACTGGTATGAAGCCATTACGTTAAGCAAGAATTCCCAATCGAGGATACAACTCGAAGGACTCATGGACGGATCCAAGCAAGGAGATTCTGTCGTTAAATACATTTTCAATCTATTAGGTATCAAGACGTCCTTTGCCTCTACTCAAACTGGTGAGACAACTACCGTTACTTTAAAACGATACCCTTGCCTTTTACCACGGTTGGAGTATGACTTTAAAGGTTCACCTGACTTAGCACAGACACTGGTAACCTGCTGTTGTGGTATGAATATTCCTTTCAGATTCACCGGATTGTCAAATCTCAGAATTAAAGAAACAGACAGGATTGCAGCTTTGGAAAAGGAACTGAGGAAACTCGGATTTGTTCTCAAAGATGAGAAGGGAGATACTCTTTACTGGACCGGAGAACGCTGCGAAGCCAGTTTTGAACCTATAGACACTTACGAAGATCACCGTATGGCACTATCATTTGCCCCTCTGTCTGCCATCTTCCCCGGTCTCAGGATCAACCATCCAGAAGTAGTCAGTAAGTCTTATCCCAATTACTGGAAAGATCTTATGACAGCCGGGTATACCATTAAAAGTTCCAATATATGATCTACCTTCTGCTTGCTCTCGTCGGACTGGGAATCATAGCAGCCGTTTTCGAATTACTTTCCAGGAAAAAAGGAAAGAAACAGAAGATCACAGAACCTCCTGCTTCAGGATGCTCTTCCTGTATGGAGTGGGATCCGTCGTGCGAACAAGAATGTATGGTAAAAGCAGCAGTACAGGAGATAGAATACTTCGATGATGAGGAATTAGACCGATTTAAAGGACGATCATCGGATCAATACACAGATGCAGAAGTAGAAGAATTCTCTGAAGTGATGAATACGATGAAACCTGAAGAAGTAAGAGACTGGAACCGCAGCCTAATCCTACGTGGCATTCAAGTTCCAGATCAGATCAAGGACGAATTAATAGAACTTATCAATGACTCGGGACTTGGGGAATAATATCTTTCACGTTCCATTCCACATCAATATAGCCAGGATACAAAGATTAAAAGTTATATTATAACTTATTGTCTATTTGTCCAACGTACAATAGGCATCTATTCATATCATCAATAAGGAGAAAAACAACAAACATGGGAATCCTTCAATATTCTTTTTTCCAAAATGCCATTTGGGGTTCATTACTTGCAAGTATCGTCTGCGGATTTATCGGGACATACATAGTAACCCGGAGATTGGTTTTCATCAGCGGAGGTATTACCCATGCTTCATTTGGTGGTATCGGACTAGGAGTATTTTTAGGAATCAATCCGATCCTTTCCGCCATGGTATTTGCTGTACTGAGTGCATTAGGAGTACAATGGATGTCACATAGAGGAGATGTAAGAGAAGATTCTGCCATTGCCTTGTTCTGGACTTTCGGAATGAGCATTGGCATCATCTGTTGCTTTCTTACACCTGGATTCATGCCCAACTTGCCTTCCTATCTTTTCGGAAGTATACTGACTATCAGCAAGGGAGACCTCTGGCTACTAGGAGCAGTAACCATTTTTGTAATTCTACTTTTTGCCTTCTTCTTACGTTCCATACAGAGCATCGCTTTTGACAGCAGTTTTGCAAGATCCCAGCATTTACCTGTCTCTTTCATGGAGAATATGATGATGACATTAATCGCAATAACCATCGTATCAACTCTACGTCTTGTCGGCATCATACTGGCCATCAGCCTATTGACTATTCCACAGATGTCTGCTAATCTTTTCACTTACTGTTGGAAAAAGATGATTTTATTAAGTATCCTGATTGGATGGGTAGACTGTCTGGCCGGGCTGAGCATCAGCTATTGGCTCAACGTACCATCCGGTGCTTCCATTATTTTCACAGGAATATTGATTTATGCTCTTCTAAAAATCATCAAGATTCTGCAAAGGAAAAGAGATATCCGGGAAGCAAAACCCTAAAAATCAAGAGATTTTTCATTGTATTATTCAATAAATAGATTAATTTTGCATTTCAATAGGAAGTAAGAAGATTTAAATTTTTTTTAAAAGATAATTATGAAAATAAGGATCAATTCACTTGACAACATCCATGAAGCTGCAAAACAGTTTATAAAGAACATGGGTAATGGCAATATTTTTGCCTTCTATGGCAAGATGGGAGCGGGGAAAACTACTTTCATCAAGGCCATTTGTGAAGAACTTGGTGTAGAAGATGTGATTACTTCTCCTACATTCGCTATTGTCAATGAATATACGGCAAAAGGAGGAGAGCCTATCTACCACTTTGATTTCTATCGTATCAAGAAGATAGAAGAAGTGTATGATCTCGGATATGAAGACTATTTCGATAGTGGACATCTGTGCTTTCTAGAATGGCCAGAACTTATCAAGGATCTGCTTCCCGAAGACACTACAAGAGTTACCATCAGCGTAGAAGAAGATGGCAGTAGAATTGTAGAATTTTAGACCGGGAACATAAAGATTCCGATAAGGTCCCCCCTTATCTAAAGGAACAAAAAAAGAGAGTTGTGTCAAATCAGTTTGTAAATTGTCCTTCAAAAGTTCTTTATTCAACTTTCGGACTTTACTGCATTTTGACACAACTCTTTTGCTGCACACAAAAGGTCACTTCCAGAGAATCATCTTATCCCGGAAGCAATCTGATTATAAAAGAGCTTTAAACTTCTCGTCCAGTTTAGATTTAGAGGCTGCTCCGACAAATTTGTCAACCAGTTTTCCTCCTTTAAAGAACAATATAGTTGGAATATTACGAACACCGAATTCCATAGCAATATCATTATTTTCCTCTACATCACACTTGCCTACAACTATCTTGCCTTCATAATCCTTTGCGAGTTCTGAGATTGTAGGAGCCAGTGCACGGCAAGGACCACACCATGTTGCCCATAAGTCTACCACCAACGGTTTGTCGCCATCTTTATAACCGTTGAAGTTGTCTGTTGTAATCGTAACTTCCATCATATTTCCTTTCTTATTTTAAATTGAGACTACAAAGTTAAGCATTGATTTGAAGTCACACAAATATCCTTGTTTAATTATTTTTAATTAATGTGATAACTCATCTCCGGATGACTCCTCAGATAGTTAATTAATTCCTTACTCACAGAAACGGCTTTCGCCTTCGATTTCAATGTAACCGCATTATGAGTCTTGGCATCACGGATATTAATGAACAAAGGAGTACTCCCAGCATAGGTATCCACAAGGGCAGCTATATCACTTGCAATGGTATCATCTATAGCATCACTATCAAACGAAATGGTAAATGACTGAATCTGGTGATCCTTCACATCCTGAAGATGCTCTATGCTCTGGATTTTCAATTCATATAATTCACTATTGCGGAAGCGAGGTACACTCTTTGCCACAATATATACAGGACTCCCCTTAAGCAGTTTACCCTGCCAGCGTCCCCAGTCTTCACCAAACAAGGCCAGTTCCCCCGATCCTTGATAATCCTCAATGGTTACAAATCCAAAGGGTTTATTGGTCTTAGCAGAAACACGCGAAGTAACGTCTGTCACGAGTCCTCCCAAAGTCAATTCTCCTCGCTCTGCCAAAGCCTTCTTATCTGCATCACGTCCGACATCCGAACAATGTGTATTACACATATCCTCCATAATCACCCGATAGTCATCCAATGGATGCGCAGAAAGATAGATACCGACAAGATCACGTTCCTTATTGAGTGTCTCTATCGTACTCCACTCTTCTGCTGCAGGAACAGCCGGCTTAGCAATCTCCACATCTTCCAAGCCACCAAACAAAGAATTCTGCTGTTCATTCTGATCCTGTTGGTATTTCTGACCATAACGTACAAGTTGGTCCAAAAACATCTCTCCCTTTGCACTTGTCCCGAAATATTGTTCACGCTGAAGTCCAAAACTATCAAACCCTCCACTCAAAGCGAGGCTTTCAAAAACCTTACGGTTCACAGCAGTATAGTCCACACGCTGGGCAAAATCGAATATATCCTTATATGGGCCATCCTTCTCGCGCTCCGCAACGATCTCATCAGAAGCTGCCGATCCCATTCCTTTGATAGCAGACATCCCAAAGCGAATCTCACCTTTCTTATTTACACCGAACTCACTACGGCTCTCATTGACATCCGGTCCCAAGGTAGCGATTCCCATTGATTTACACTCCTCCATCAATTTGGTAATCTCCGTGATCTGACTGAAACGTCTGGTCATCAACGCCGCCATATATTCGGCAGGGTAATGAGCTTTCAGATAAGCAGTCTGATAAGCCACCCAGCTATAACAAGTAGCATGAGATTTATTGAAAGCATAAGAAGCAAACTTCTCCCAATCTGCCCAGATTTTAGATAGAACCTTAGGATCATATCCTTTCTCCTCCCCCTGTTTCAGAAACTTTGGTTTCATCGCATCTACGATAGCCTTCTTCTTCTTACCCATAGCCTTACGTAAGGCATCGCTTTCACCTCTGGTAAAACCGGCCAACTGGCGAGAAAGGAGCATAACCTGTTCCTGATAAACAGTGATCCCATAAGTATCCTTCAAGTATTTTTCCATACAAGGAATATCATACTTGATCAAGGAAGGATCTCTCTTACGCTTGATAAACTCAGGGATATAGGCCATTGGTCCCGGTCGATAAAGAGCATTCATGGCTATAAGATCCTCAAAGACAGTAGGATGCAATTCCCTCAGATATTTCTGCATCCCGGCAGATTCAAACTGGAATGTCCCGACTGTACGCCCTTCCTGATAGAGTTGATAGGTCAAAGGATCATCAATAGGAATCTGATCCAAATCAACCTCATCACCAGTCGTCTGCCGGATAACCTTGCAAGCCTCTTTTAACTCAGAAAGTGTCTTTAAGCCCAGGAAGTCCATCTTAATCAGTCCGGTAGACTCAATAACATGCCCATCATATTGTGTTACAGCGGTCTTCAGTCCAGGATAGTCAGGGTCTTCTGCTGTAGAAACAGGTACCCAGTCACTGATCGGATCACGACAGATAATGAATCCACAGGCATGCAACCCCGTACCCCGAATAGTCCCTTCAAGCATCTTCGCATACTTGATCGTATTACGTTCACGAGGATCACTGGAAGCCTCAGCTTCCTGAAGTTCAGGTGTGCACTTGATGGCATTCGTCAAATTCATTTTCATGCCATCCGGCAACCGGTCAGGAATCGCCTTACAAAGTGCATTTGCTTTATCCAAAGGAAGTTTTTCGACACGGGCAACATCCTTGATAGAATTTTTTGTAGCCATACTACCATAGGTAATAATATGTGCACAATTTTCATGTCCATACTTATCCATTACCCAGCGAAGTACTTTCCCACGGCCATCATCATCAAAATCAGTATCAATATCAGGAAGATTGACACGATCAGGATTCAAGAAACGTTCAAACAGAAGATCATATTTCAACGGATCTATTTTAGTAATACCCAAACAGTAAGCCACAACAGAACCGGCTGCAGATCCACGCCCCGGCCCCACCATAACTCCCAGTTTATTGCGGGCTGCATTGATAAAATCCTGTACAATCAGGAAGTATCCAGGAAATCCCATCGTCTTCATGACATGCAACTCAAACTTAATATGTTCGGTCACTTCTTCTGAAAGCGGATTCCCATAACGGACCTTAGCACCATCATAAGTTAACTTGGACAAATACTCAGCCTCATATTTAATCCGATAAACTTTATCCCAGCCGCCAAGTTTATCTATTTTCTTCATTCCTTCCTCATGAGGGAGCGTATGCTCACCGTTTTCATCGGAAGAAAACTCTTTCAGCAGATCCTCATGAGAATATTTTTTTCGTATATCTTCTTCCGTACCAAACTCTTCAGGAATAGGGAAATTAGGCATGATAGGACCATGCTCAATACTATAAAATTCCACCTTATTGAATATTTCCATAGTATTCGACAAGGCTTCGGGGATATCAGAGAATATCTCATTCATCTCCTCACGAGTCTTAAACCATTCCTGTTTCGTATATCGCATACGATTCGGATCATCCAGATCCTTTCCCGTTGCCAGACAAAGCAAGTGGTCATGAGCTTCCGCCGTTTCCTTATCTTCGAAATGGCAGTCATTCGTACAAATCAGTTTTATACCATATTCTTTAGCAAACTGAACCAGCACTTTATTGACTTTCTGCTGTAAAGGAAAAGTCTCCCGATTAGCAGCGATATTCGGATCCTTCACCTCATGACGCTGTAGTTCCAGATAATAATCATCACCAAAAAGATGATGATACCATTCACAGGCCTTACGAGCTCCTGCTATATCTCCTTTCAGGATCTTTGATGGGACTTCACCACCAAGACAAGCCGAACTGACAATAAGATCCTCATGATATTTCTCCAGATCAACACGATCAGTACGTGGACGATAATAATAACCATCCACCCATGAGCGGGACACTAACTTAATCAGATTCTTGTATCCATGATAATTCTTTGCAAGAACAATCAGATGGTAGCCACTGTTATCCCCATTTTCTCTCACCTTATCTTCCTTACGATGGTGAGCCACATACATCTCGCACCCGAAAATCGGCTTGAAAGGTTCCTTACCCTCTTCTTTCCTGCCTTTGTTGATTTTATTACAGTAATCGGCGAGCTCCTTGATACCGTACATGACCCCATGGTCAGTAAGTGCCATACCCTTCATTCCATCTTTAATTGCCTTATTAACAAGGTATGGAACTTTAGACTGACCATCAAGAATAGAATAATGGGTATGAACGTGTAGATGAATAAAGTCTTGCATTGATTTGAGATTTCGAATTTCAAAGTTACAGTTAATCTATGAGATAGCCAAAAGAATAACATCAAAATTTGTTGTTATCTAAAAAAAGAAGTAACTTTGCAGTCAAATAAAAATCATTTATAGTAAGAAGCCAAAGACATTCATTAAAAAATATAAGCTGCATTTTTGATCTTCATTTTACGCTTCAATCCATAAGAAAACAAGAGCGGTTTCACCGTTGATTATCCTTAATAGTTCGATATGAAGAAAGGATATGAGTTTTTAAAAAGATCAAGGCATTCATTTCCTGAAGCAGACAATGAATGATAATGTCTAAAGGTTTTCAACGTAATTCCAATCCTAATGAAACGTAGACTAAGGAAATTTAGAAAAATCAGAATACACAGAGAAGGTACCAATCAACTCCTTTACGGCGGGATTGCTCTTGTAGCAATTGCCATCCTCCTTTGGAATTGCTTTGAGACGAAAGTTCCTTTCTGGTGTTTCCTTGCCGTATTTGGTGTTTGCTATGGAATCATACTCAATTTCTACCGGAGTCCGGCGCGATTTCTCAATGTTAAAGATACAGGAGATCTTGTCGTCGCACCAGCAGACGGACGTGTTGTCGTGATTGAAGAAGTAGAAGAGAACGAATACTTTCATGATCGCCGGCTTCTCATCTCCATCTTCATGAGTTTGTGGAATGTTCATGTCAATTGGTTCCCTGTAGACGGAAAAGTACAGTTTATACGACACCAGAATGGCAATTACCATAAAGCCTGGCTTCCGAAAGCTAGCGAAGAGAATGAACGTGCCGATACCATGATCACTGCATTAAACGGTCAGGATGTCCTATGCCGTC
Source organism: Prevotella sp. (assembly GCA_036768895.1). Classification (GTDB taxonomy): domain Bacteria; phylum Bacteroidota; class Bacteroidia; order Bacteroidales; family Bacteroidaceae; genus Prevotella. The sequence continues at coordinate 8,170 of DAIPMC010000060.1, forward strand.
AAATTGCAGGAGCAGTCGCACGTCGCATTATCACCTATGCGAAAGCCGATGAAGAATGTTATATAGACGAACATCTAGGTTTTATCAAATTCGGCTCTCGTGTTGACGTTTATTTGCCAATAGGTACTGAAGTATGTGTAAAGATGGGACAGACCACGACAGGTGATCAGACCATCATTGCAAAATTAAAGTAATATGTCAAGTTTTATCAAGAAAAATATTCCCAACACCCTGACATGTGGGAATCTCTTTTCAGGGTGTGTGGCTACAACGTTTGCATTAGCGGGGAATCCAGAATGGGCACTGACATGGATTATCATTGGTGCAGTATTCGACTTTTTCGACGGAATGAGTGCCCGATTGTTGAAAGTATCCTCTCCAATCGGCAAAGAGCTTGATTCCCTGGCAGATGATGTTACTTTCGGTGTGGCTCCATCCTGTATGATTTTCTGGCAGTTGGGAGTAGTCGAATATCCGGATTCACTTAATTCAATCAGGATGATCATTCCTTTTGTTGCCTTTGTCATGGCTGCATTTTCTGGTTTGAGATTGGCAAAGTTTAATATTGACAAGCGGCAAACAACTTCTTTTATCGGACTTCCAACCCCTGCAAATGCTCTCTTTTGGGGAGCACTGATCAATTTTAATCCCCGGTGGATCAATGAAAGTTTTTCATGGATTACCATTATCATTATGGTTTTCCTGGCCAGTTGGTTACTTGTAAGTGAGATTCCAATGTTTGCCTTAAAATTCAAGCATTGGGGATGGAAAGGTAATGAGGTGCGTTATTCCTTTATTATCTTAGCAGTTATCCTAATTATTTTCATGGGGGTATTAAGTTCTTGGTGGCTGATTATTCTCTGTTATTTGATCATTTCCCTTTATCTTGATGTAAGAAAGAAACCATCAGATAAAGAAAGATAATATCTTGTCAAGAGAAAGAAAAGACTTATTGGAACCCAAATGGCATCCAATAAGTCTTTTTCATTTATTCTATCTTTTACCTAAGAATAAAATTCTTCCATCAATTATGTACTAAGGTCCCAATCTCTTCACCAGACAGTACCTTTTTCAGATTACCATACACATCCATATCAAAGACATAAATAGGCAGATGGTTCTCTTTACACATAGTCGTAGCCGTCAGATCCATCACCTTTAGTCCACGAGTATAGATTTCATCATAGGTAATGTCTTTGAACTTTTTAGCTTCAGGATCCTTCTCCGGATCAGCTGTATAAATACCATCTACACGTGTTCCTTTCAGCATCACATCAGCATTGATCTCAATACCTCGCAGAGAAGCACCTGTGTCCGTCGTAAAATAAGGATTACCTGTGCCTGCAGAAAAGATACAGATATAACCGGCTTCCATAGCTTCTATTGCTTTCCATTTATTGTAAAATTCACCGATTGGTTCCATGCGGATAGCGGTAAGCACTTTGGTCTTAATCCCGGCAGACTCCAAGGCACTACTAAGGGCAAGAGAGTTAATTACAGTTGCACACATGCCCATCTGATCACCTTTTACCCGGTCAAAACCTTTCTGACTTCCACTCAGTCCACGGAAAATGTTTCCGCCACCGATAACAATACCTATCTGCACGCCCATAGCATATACCTCTTTGATCTGACATGCATAATCAGAAAGTCTTTTCGGATCTATGCCAAAGCCCTGTCCCCCCATCAGACTCTCACCGCTTAGTTTAAGCAGTATTCTTTTAAATCTTACCATATAAGTATTTTAAAAATTTATTTTCACCACTTTATCAGAGTCTTCTCACACACGATATATATCAGTTTTTACTATCCTGAGTACAATCATCCAAAAATTTGATTTCCTTAAAAGAATATTCACGGATAACACCTTCACGATCATGTAAAACGAGATGACCATCATCTTCTACTTCAACAATACCAGCCTCAAAACTTCCATTCTTATCCTCAAATTGATGATACCCCTTGCCATGGTAAAGAGACTGGTGATAAAGAGCAGCAATATCCGTATAATCCCCATCACTGATCATCTTCATAGTTTCCTGAAAAGCCTTGATGATTTTTTTCAAGAGATCCTTACGGGATACTTCCTTGCCTGTAATCTGGCAAAGTGATATAGGATTGGGAGCATCACTATGAAATTCAGTTTGATTAACATCTATGCCGATTCCAAAAATACAATTTCTGACATGTTGCTGGGCTATTGTTGTCTCTATGAGCGTACCACTGATCTTCTTATTCTTCCAGTAGATATCATTTGGCCATTTCATAGTAAAACCCATAGCATACTTATCTAACACTTGTTTTAAAGCTATGGCACCAGCCATAGACAACAAGAAATGACGTGCGATCGGTATTTCTACAGGATGTACCAGGATACTGAACAAAAGATTTTTTCCTGGCTCACTTTCCCATGTATTCGTCCCCTGACCACGTCCGGCAGACTGATAATCAGCAACCACCACCGTCATACTTTCGCCCTCTTCCGGCTGATAGTTTTTCAGGTACAGATTAGTTGACCCTGTTTCTTTTAATTTAATTATTTTTGTTTTCATCATCTATTCAAAAACGTCTTTTCCGACTACATCTTCCCAAGACAAGCAAAGGATTGAATGCATCCTGAATGTGATCAATTCGATCCATCTGTGGTCCTTGCCCAATAACAGAAATGATATCAAAGCGGATATTCCGCAAAGTCACCTTATGGCTTTTGATATAAGAATCCGCAGCATAAGCCAGATTACAAATCTTCTTATCATCTACAGCCATCTCAGGATTTTGATAATCAGCACTCCGTCGAGTCTTTACTTCAACAAAGACAAGCGTCTGACCGTCTTCATCCAGAGCCACAATATCCAAATCACGCTTTCCTTGATGCCAGTCCCGGTCAAGAATAGTGTAACCTTTTTGCCGGAGATAGGAAGAAGCCAGTTCTTCACCCCATACACCTCGCTCATTATGCTCTGACATACATCTTGTATATTGGATTAGATGGTTGCAAAAATAGCAATTTTCTCATTGATTGTCAAGTAAAAATAGCTAAATTTGCAATTAAGAATAAAGAAAAGGAGTTCTGCAAGAGGCCGGATGAAATAAGATGAAGTAGGAAAAACCTCCCTACTTAGCACATATAATGGAAATCAATTATCAATACAAAATCCAAAAACGAATGAAAAAAGACGGACATACTGAAGAAGGAAGAAATACAATCCAAGAGCAATTGGAAAAAGACAAGAACTACATGCATAAAGCCCTTGTTGAAGCCCTACAGGCAGCTGAAGAAGGAGAAATACCTATAGGAGCCATCATTGTCTGCCAAGATCATATTATCAGTCGGGCTCATAATATGACTGAAACGCTCCATGATGTTACTGCCCATGCAGAAATGCAAGCCATTACGGCAGCCGCTGATGCGCTGAATGGAAAGTACCTGACCGATTGCACACTTTATGTCACCATCGAACCTTGCAGTATGTGTGCAGCCGCTATTGGCTGGGCACAGATTCCCCATTTAGTCTTTGGCGCTTCTGATGACAAACGAGGTTACCGGAAATATGCACCTCATGTTTTGCATCCCAAGACTACAGTAACAACAGGCATACTGGAAGATGAATGTAAAAGTCTTCTGCAAGATTTCTTCAGAGACCGCAGATAAATACAATTCCTTTTAACTCAAAGGCCCTTGATAACTCTATCAGTTACCAAGGGCCTTTATTCATTTCATACTCCATACAGATCCTGTGCGAAGTATCCTTTTTTATATAGGGCTATTTTACAAGAATAACCAGATATTTACTTGTACTCCAGAATATCTGAGGATTAGTAATCTTTAAGACATACTGCTTGTTTGTATCCTTTGACAAACTATAACTTCCGGAAGGATGTACAGTAAGTATCCTTGCACTCTTGGAATAGAGTTTGATCTCTCGGTTACTCCTAATATCAATCTTCGTGAAATAATTCTTGTTGAAGTTAGCTTGCAGCACTTTTCCTCCTTCAATAATATGCTGTTCCTTCAGTTCATTTTTAGTACCAAACACGAACCATGCGGTATTCAATTGTTTGTCCTGAGCCGAAATTGTTTCACTATTCTGTGTATTCTGAGTCTGTAAGTCGTTGACATTCGTATTCAGATTATTAATGGTTTCATCAAGTTCCGAAATATGAATATCCTTGGCATCCAACTCCACTCGCAGTTCCTGTAATTGCTGATCCTTCTCATTAAGTTGTTTCATCAGATTACGAATGGTTTTATTCATTGTAGCTCTGAGCTGCTCATTTTTGAAAGAGCTTTGAGCCAACAAGTTTTGCAATTTGGAAATGAGTGCACGATTCTGCCTCATCCGATTAGCAATAAACTGTATATTCTCTTTCAACTGTTGAGACTTATCAGCCCCTTCACCAGATTTCTCCAGATTGACACGATTCTCAGCTTCATTAATTTGCTGAAACCCATCATCTATCTGATTCAGAGTACCCATCATATCATTGATTTCATTGTCCTTCTGAGCAATGATTTTATTCACCGAATCATTCTGCTCCACCTTTATCAGGTCAGGAGCCTTTTTTTTCTCTTGCTTACATCCTGCAAACAACAAAGCAGTTGTAAGGCAGGCCAATAACATAAATTTTCTCATCGCTAAATTTATTTTAAGTCCTTATTTTCGTTATTCATTTTATCCATTATGATTGATCACCTTCTGATTTTTCAGAACTATCTGCTCCCTTCTCCAGATACTTTATAAATTCTGTTTTTCTTAGTTCAATCCTTATAATTATCCTTAGAGCCACTTACCTTTTCAGCTTTCAACATCATCAGTTCTTTATTTCTCTTCTTCTCAGCCCGATCCTCTTTCTTTTGTTCCTCCTTTACAAGAGAAGAGTCTTTACCGGCAACGACAAGAACAAATTCTCCCCGCGGCTCTGTCTTCATAAAATACTGAATCAGATCATTCAAAGTTCCTCTTATACTTTCTTCATGTACCTTTGATATTTCGCGACAGCAACTTGCTTGCCTGTCTGCTCCGAAAATTGTCGAAAATTGCTGCAATGTCTTCAGCACACGATAAGGCGATTCATAGAATATCATTGTTCGTGTTTCATCCCTTAAAGATTCTAACCGGCTCTGACGTCCTTTTTTTTGAGGAAGAAATCCTTCGAAACAGAATCTATCACAAGGCAGACCTGATGATACAAGCGCTGGTATACAAGCCGTAGCTCCTGGCAAGGTTTGTACGGTAATCCCAGCTTTGACAGCTTCCCTGGCCAGGAAGAAGCCTGGGTCACTAATCCCCGGAGTTCCTGCGTCGCTGATCTGAGCTATCGTCTCTCCTGACTTTAAACGGGTAATTATACCGGCTGTCGTACCATGTTCATTAAATTTATGATGGGCTATCAACTGATTTTTGATGCCAAAATGTTTCAACAAGACACTCGATGTACGCGTATCTTCTGCCAACACAACATCTGCTTCTTTTAGAATACGAATGGCACGAAGCGTCATGTCCTCCATATTACCTACCGGGGTAGGTACAATGTACAATATACCCATAGTCTTTGCAAAAATAGGAATTAAATTGATATAAAGCAAAAAAAGCTGCCATTTCTTTATAATTTTTAGGAAGTTCTATCATAATTGACAGCATATCAGGTTAAATAAAGACTATCCGAAAAGGAGCATCTCTAAGTGACAAAAAATCACATTAAATACATCAAACCTAATTAAAACAATCCTTGCAAAAGGGATCAAGGCCTGACAGAAGATATCAAAACCAAACAAAATAAGAACTATTTTATTTTGCGATTTCTTCAAATAGCATTATCTTTGCAACAATCATGATGGAAAATTTAGCGGGAGAGATACATCATCCCGGAAGAATAGAAGTAGTGTGTGGTTCTATGTTCTCAGGTAAGACAGAAGAACTGATCCGACGTATGAAAAGAGCCAAGTTCGCCAAGCAAAAGGTTGGGATTTTCAAGCCTTCTTTAGATACGCGATACTCCAATTACGACGTTGTCAGTCATGATCACAATTCCATCATCTCAACACCTGTTGATACATCAACAAGCATTTTGCTTTTATCCTCCAACCTGGAAGTTGTAGGTATTGACGAAGCACAGTTTTTTGATGAAGGATTAATATCTGTTTGTAACGAGTTGGCCAACCAAGGTGTACGGGTAATCGTAGCAGGTTTGGACATGGATTATAAAGGCATACCTTTCGGACCTATTCCCGGACTTTGCGCAATTGCAGATGAAGTAACAAAGGTACATGCTATCTGTGTACGTTGTGGAGCCTTAGCCTATATCAGCCACCGACTAGTGCACAATGACAAACGCGTATTACTGGGTGAAAGAGAAGAATATGAACCTCTATGTCGCGAGTGTTATCGAAAAGTCCTAGAAGAAGAACAGAAAATTTCTGACAAAGATTCAAAAGTTTCAATATAAGGAACAGAAACAGTTTTGATCAGCTAAAGAATATTTTCTCTTTAAGAAAAAAATTCGAAATTTAACTAAGAAATGATATGCCACAGCAAAAGATTACTTTTGATAAATTCATTCGTTGGGCAGGGATTGTTCTAATCGTATTAACAGTCCTTTATTTCACGAATTATCTGAAGGCCGTACTGATACCCTTCTTCGTAGCATGGGTTCTGGCTTATCTCCTCTATCCTATCGTTCATTTTGTACAATATAAAATGCACGTACATGTACGAGTTCTGGCAATCATTATCACACTCATCTTAGTCATTGCAGTTATTGGAGGAATTATCTATGCCATTGTGCCTCCTATGATTGAGCAATTTGGAAAACTTGGTGATATTCTGAGTAAATGGCTCAATAGCACGACTCATACGAATAATCTGACAGCTGTTATCAAAAACTGGTTTGTCAACAACCAAAGTATGCTTGAGCGTATTTTCAAAAGCAAAGACTTTTCCGATGCCGTAAAAGTCGCTATGCCAAAGGTTTTTACCGTTCTCGGGCAAACCGCCAATATAGTTCTCAGTATTATAGCTGCACTTTTCACTCTAGTCTATCTATTCTTTATTCTTCTTGACTATGAATATCTCACAGATTCCTGGATAAAAATCTTTCCGAAGAAGAACCGTCCATTCTGGCACGAACTGGCAAGTGATGTAGCTACAGAATTAAACCATTATGTCAGAGGTCAAGGAATAGTAGCCCTTATCATGGGTGTCATGTTCTGCATAGGATTTACCATTATTGGATTTCCGATGGCCATAGGGATGGGAATCCTCGTAGGACTTCTTGACCTTATTCCCTACATGCATGCCTTTGCACTCATTCCTACTGCTTTTTTAGCTATGTTGAAAGCTGCGGATACCGGACAGAATTTCTTCCTTATCTTCGGTGGGGCCCTTATGGTGTTCGCAATCGCCCAGGTTATTTCAGATATGGTAGTTACTCCTAAGGTAATGGGGAAAGCTATGGGACTGAATCCTGCAATTCTTCTGCTCAGTCTTTCTGTCTGGGGTGAACTTCTTGGCTTTATTGGTTTAATCATTGCCTTACCATTGACCACTATACTTATCGCTTATTGGCAACGTTATGTAACAAAAGACCGTACAAATATTGACCTTAGTGGAAATAAGCCCGTTCCGATAACAGAAGAAGGAGCAACCTCAAACGAAAAGATGGCATCGCAAGACAAAGAAACGGCACCCAGCCAAGAAGAAAAGAAATCCTAGCTTTGCCTTAAAACAGTAGCTAACCTGAATTGAGAAAAGGCGCGAAGAGATAAAAAAAACACAAATAATTTTGGCATTTCGAAAAAACATTGTACCTTTGCGGTCGCTTTCGATGGAAAGCATAGGGAGATCCGCTAGCTCAGTTGGTAGAGCACAACACTTTTAATGTTGGGGTCATGGGTTCGAACCCCATGCGGATCACTATCAATACAAGTCATAGCACAAGCGTCACTTTAAAGATCTCGGGATGTAGCGCAGTTGGTAGCGCACACGTCTGGGGGGCGCGAGGTCGCCAGTTCAAGTCTGGTCATCCCGACAACACATATAAGTCTTGATTATCAGTTGATTACAACTGCTATCAAGGCTTTTTTCATGCCCTTATTTTAACATCAGCCGTCTAAAAACAGGGTATATTTTGGTACTTTTTGGTACATTATGGTACAAAAAGTTGCAAATTCCATGCAAATGAAACAATAGTTGTACATGAGTTGTACATAAATAAGTTTACTTTATCTTATGGTATAGATATTGATCCATTTCTTGTGGAGAATTGAATTGCAGGAACAATTTTCTATCCGGCCTAACTTTCCAAATCAATCCTACCCCATCAAAGAATATCTTTTCCTTATTATCTGTATATTGATAAAAGCCCGATACCTCCCCCTTATCTGTAAATCCAAAATAAGCACTGTCAGCCGAGAATCTTATCGTATCAGGCTCTGTATCTTCCCAGTCAGACCATCTCTGTCCCTCGCTCCCATGGGAATATCTTAAAGAATCCGCTATCCATGTTCCAGAAAATATCTCCATAGATTGGATGGTTTGACTATTCGAGTCATTGGTTATGTTGTCATCCTTACTACAAGCTGCAAACAGAGCAATAAACACACATAACAATAACTTCACATTTTTCATGATTTCATCATTTAAGGTTTTATTGTCAAAGATACAAACTTATTCCCAATAAAAGAAACAAGAGCCCAATTAATCTCTCTCCATATTTAAATTATTTCGGAAAAATTGTAGAAAAAAAACACAAAAGCAGCTTATCTTTGCAACTTTAAGAATGTCCCTCGCGTCTAATTAGGGTCCGCTGAATAAGTTGATTTAACATTTATTTCATTGATTATCAGCA
>DAIPMC010000061.1:0-16696 GCA_036768895.1 Prevotella sp.
TAGAGCATCTGCCTTACAAGCAGAGGGTCGGCGGTTCGAATCCGTCAACGCCCACGAGGGGTGTTCCCTGTAGTCTTTCGGGACTGCAGGGATTTTTTATATATACAGTTTGACCGTACCGGAGTAGTTGGTTGATAGGAATAAGAGGTTGTTAATTGGTTGTAATACAGGGAGCATTTTTAATAGGTTTATATGTTTTTCTCTATTTTAAAATAATTTATCAATTCTATCTTAGGCTTTATCGATTTTAATCATTATATTTGCATCGAATTAATATACACGAAAATGAATCTTCATGTCTTAACAGCGATTTCCCCTATTGATGGTCGCTACCGAAGTAAAACGGAACCTCTTGCAAACTATTTCTCCGAGTATGCTCTTATACGTTATCGTGTCCACGTAGAAATAGAATATTTCATTACACTCTGTGAGCTTCCCTTGCCGCAGTTGAAGTCTTTTGATCATCAACTTTTTAGCCAATTACGTTCTATCTATGAGAACCTTTCAGAACTTGATGCTCAACGTGTTAAGGATATAGAGAAGATAACAAATCATGATGTGAAAGCGGTAGAATATTTTATCAAAGAGCAGTTTGATAAATTGGGCATCAATGAGAAATATAAAGATTTTGTTCATTTCGGCTTGACTTCACAGGATATCAATAATACAGCAGCACCTTTGATGATTAAGGATGCTATTACTGAAGTCTATATCCCTCAACTGCAGGAAATGATTGACCTGCTTCAAGGCTATGCGGAGGAATGGAAAGATATTCCGATGTTAGCTAAAACTCACGGCCAGCCGGCTTCTCCTACTCGTTTGGGGAAAGAAATAGAGGTTTATGTCTATCGGCTGACTGTACAACTCAATGCGTTGAAGGCTTGTAAAATTACCGCCAAATTTGGGGGAGCTACAGGTAATTATAATGCGCACCATGTTGCTTATCCTGACTATGACTGGAAGAAGATAGGAAACCAGTTCGTTGTGGATAAACTGGGCTTGCAGCGTGAACAATATACGACCCAAATTAGCAATTATGATAATTTAGGAGCTCTGTTTGATGCCCTTCGTCGAATCAATACGATTATCATTGACCTTGATCGGGATTTCTGGATGTATATTTCTATGGAATATTTCAAACAGAAAATCAAGAAGGGTGAGGTGGGATCCAGTGCTATGCCTCATAAGGTAAATCCGATTGATTATGAAAACAGTGAGGGCAATTTGGGCCTATCTAATGCAATTCTTCAATTCCTGGCTCGTAAATTACCGGTAAGTCGCCTTCAGAGAGATCTTACGGATTCTACAGTCCTTCGTAATGTAGGTGTGCCTATAGGGCATAGCATCATTGCTATACAGAGTACCGTAAAGGGACTTCGAAAACTAATTCTTAATGAGGAAAAGATTGATGAGGATTTGAAGAATAACTGGGCAGTAGTAGCCGAAGCTATTCAGACTATTCTGCGTCGTGAAGGATATCCAAATCCATACGAAGCATTGAAAATGCTTACTCGAACCAATGAAAAAATTACGGAAGAAAAAATCCATGATTTTATAGAAGGTTTAAACGTTAGCGATAGTGTAAAGAAGGAATTACTCGCGGTTACTCCGGAAAATTATACTGGAATGTGAAATGTTGCTAATTGATTGTATGATCAACCGCTTATCATTTATTGAAAAAAAACAAATTTAAAAGTGGATAACATAGTCTGCCTTATTTTGGATTCTAAATTAGAAACTACTTTATGTGTAAAAAGATATTGATTCTCAATTCCATTGTCGCTCAGCAAATAAATGAATAAATAGTGTGTTTTCAGATAGATTAGCGTTGTATATAATTTATATAGAATTTTAAGGTTTTATTTTAACTAACCTGGCCGTGAGGCCATTAAAGAAAATTAGAAATGGATTCAGAAGAAAACGAAAACAATCTTAAAGATGCGTCTGCTGTAAATAACGATAGCAGTCGTAACAATAACGAGGATAGTCGCGAAAGCTATAAGTCTTCAGATAATACTCAAAATACTTATCGGGGTCAAGGTCGTCCTCGTCCCCGTATTCACGTTCAAAGAGCTTATAGTTCTAATCGAGGCAGTAATAATGCTAATGAAGGCGGATTTCTGCCGGAAGGTTTTGGCGAAGGCCTACAGGGGGGCGGAACAGATTATAATCAGCGTAATGGCTATGCCTCTCGTGGTGGGTATCATTCTCCTCGTGGAGGATATAGTAATAATAGAGGCGGATATAACTCAGGCAGTTATAATAATAACCGTGGATATGGTAATAATCGTGGCGGATATCAATCGCGCCAACAAGGTGGGTATCGTCCACGTTATAATAATGACAATCCAGAAGATACAGGCGGTTACCGTCCACGTTACAATGCTCCTGATGCAGAAGGCGGTTATCGTCCACGTTACAACAATAATACCGAAGAGGAAGGCGGTTACCAATCTCATGGGGGTTATCAGTCACGAGGCGGTTATCAGTCGCGAGGTGGTTACCAGTCGCGAGGTGGTTACCAGTCCTCTAACGGCTATCAATCCCGTGGAGGCTATAATAATGGCCCTGGCGGTTATCAGTCTCGTGGCGGCTATAATAATAACCGTGGCGGGTATAATAATCATGGAGGTTATGGAAATAACCGTAATGCCTATGGAAATAACAGTGGCGGGTATCGCCAGCATAGTGATGATTATGACCCGAATGCAAAATATAGTCAGAAGAAACAGATAAAATATAAAGAGGAGAATGTCGATCCTAATGAACCGATCCGCTTAAACAAGTTTCTTGCCAATGCCGGAGTTTGTTCCCGCCGTGAAGCAGATGAGTTTATCCAGGCAGGTGTGGTTCAGGTGAATGGAAAGGTCATCACAGAACTTGGTACAAAAGTGCTTCGTTCTGATGAGGTGAAATTCCATGACCAGACCGTTTCATTAGAGAAGAAAGTCTATATTCTCTTGAACAAACCGAAGGGTTTTGTTACCACAAGTGATGATCCTCAGCAACGTAAAACGGTGATGGACCTCGTTAAGGGAGCTTGCCCTGAGCGTATCTACCCTGTGGGCCGTTTGGACCGTAATACGACAGGTGTACTCCTCTTGACTAATGATGGTGACCTGGCAAGTAAATTGACTCATCCCAAATTTTTGAAAAAGAAGGTTTATGGGGTCCAACTTGATAAACCTGTTACGGCGCATGATCTCCAGCAGATTGCTGATGGTGTCACATTAGAGGATGGTGAAGTACATGCAGATGCCGTAGAATATACAGATGATAGGGATAAGACCAGGGTTGGCATTGAAATTCACAGTGGAAAGAACCGTATAGTCCGCCGTATATTTGAAAGTCTGGGTTATCGTGTTATACGTCTTGACCGGGTACTTTTTGCAGGTTTGACTAAAAAGTACCTTCGGCGGGGAGATTGGCGCTTCCTCACTGAGCAAGAAGTGGAGATGCTTCGTATGGGGGCATTTGAATAATTTTAGGGAGCCGGCTGTACTTGAAGCCGGCTTTTTGATAATTAACATTTAAGGAGAAATGAAAAGAACAAAAGTAATTGATGCCTTGAAAGGTGCTGATTTAGGAAAAGAAATCAACGTAAAGGGATGGGTTCGTTTCCATCGGAGTAGCAAAGTTGTTGATTTTATTGCTCTAAATGATGGCTCTACGATTAATAATATACAAATTGTTGTTGATCCAACAGTTGTAGAAGCGGACACATTGAAGAAAATTACTGTTGGTTCCTGTATCGGTGCTATTGGTACTCTTGTTGAAAGCAAAGGAAAGGGGCAAACTTTTGAAATCCAATGCAGCAGCATCGAGATTTATGGTCTTTGTCCTTCAGATTATCCGATGCAGAAAAAAGGGCAGAGCTTTGAATATATGCGAAAGTATGCTCATCTTCGTCTTCGTACAAATACCTTTGGAGCTGTCTTCCGTATTCGCCATAATTTAGCCATGGCAATCCATAAATATTTTGATGAGCATGGATTCTATTATTTCAATACTCCGTTACTTACATCCTCTGATGCAGAGGGTGCCGGTGATATGTTTCAAGTGACTACTCTCGATATTGACCATGACAAGTTAAAACCAACTGAAGAAGGAAAAACAGATTATAGTGAGGACTTCTTCGGCAGGAAGGTGAATCTGACTGTATCAGGTCAGTTGGAAGGTGAACTGGGGGCTACGGCATTGGGAGCTATTTATACTTTTGGTCCTACATTTCGTGCTGAGAATTCTAATACTCCGCGTCATTTGGCAGAGTTCTGGATGATTGAACCGGAAATTGCCTTTATGGACATGCCGGAACTGATGGATCTTGAAGAAGATTTTATCAAATTCTGTGTAAAATATGCTTTGGATCATTGCCCTGATGATCTGGCTTTCCTGAACAAGATGATAGATAAGGGATTAATAGAACGTCTTCAAGGGATTCTCAAGGAAGATTTTGTCCGTCTGCCTTATACTGAGGGAATCAAGATCTTGGAAGAGGCTGTGAAAAACGGCCATCAGTTTGATAACCCTGTTTACTGGGGAGTGGATCTTGCCAGTGAGCATGAGCGCTTTCTGGTAGAGCAGCATTTCAAGCGTCCGGTGATTATGACTGATTATCCTAAGGATATTAAGGCTTTCTATATGAAGATTAATGCCGATGACAAAACGGTGCAGGGCACAGATGTGCTCTTCCCGCAGATTGGAGAAATTATCGGTGGTAGTGTCCGTGAGGCTGATTATAACAAACTTCTTTCTGAGATTGGGCGTCGTCATATTCCGATGAAGGATATGTGGTGGTATCTGGATACACGTAAGTATGGTTCCTGCCCTCATGCAGGATTCGGACTTGGATTTGAGCGTCTCGTACTTTTTGTGACAGGTATGCAGAATATCCGTGATGTCATCCCATTCCCTCGTACACCAAAGAGTGTAGATTTTTAATGGGGAATAGTAAGTTTTATTGAATTAATTGTAAGATAGTTGAATCCTTTTGTCTTTCACTTGATGATTAAGTGTCTTTATAAGCGATGATAGAGGATTTTTAATATAAAAAGAATAGGTGATTTCAATGGGGAAAATTATTTTAACGGGTGACCGTCCAACAGGAAGACTTCATCTCGGACATTATGTAGGTTCACTCCGCCGCCGTGTTCAACTTCAGAATAGAGGTGATTATGATCGGATGTTTGTCTTTATGGCTGATGTCCAGGCTTTGACAGATAATGCTGATAATCCTGAGAAAATCAGGCAGAATATTATTGAGGTTGCTTTGGACTATCTTTCAGCTGGTCTGGATCCGGATAGATGTACCCTTTATATTCAAAGTCGTATCCCTGAACTTGCAGAGTTAACGGTTTATCTGGCCAATCTGGTCAGTGTAAGCCGGGTGCAGCGTAACCCTACAGTAAAGACAGAAATCAAAATGCGTAATTTTGAGGCTAATATTCCTTTAGGGTTCTTCTGCTATCCTGTTTCACAGGCTGCAGATATCGCAGCTTTTAAGGCTACTACAGTTCCTGCTGGTGAGGATCAGGAGCCTATGCTTGAATTAACCCGTGAATTGGTACGTCGCTTTAACCAGATTTATGCACCTGTACTCGTGGAACCGGAAATCATGCTTCCTGAAAATACCTTTGCCCGCCGTTTGCCGGGAACTGATGGCAAGGAGAAGATGAGTAAAAGTTTAGGCAATTGTATCTATTTGAGTGATGATAAAGATACGGTCTGGCAGAAGGTCCGTTCTATGTATACTGATCCTTCTCACGTGAATATTGACGATCCTGGACATGTGGAGGGCAATACCGTATTTACTTATTTGGATGCTTTTTCCACGGATGATGATTTTTCTGATTTCTGGCCTGAATATAAAAACCTGGATGATTTGAAGGCTGCTTATATGCATGGTGGAGTGGGTGACATGAAATGCAAGAAATTGCTTAATAAAGTACTCAACAAGATGTTAGATCCTATCCGTGAGCGCCGTCATGAGTTTGAACAGGATATTCCGGAAATCTATAATATTCTGAAAAAAGGTTCTGACGCTGCTCGTGAGGTCGCCGCAGGAACGATGGATGATGTTCGTAAGGCGATGCAGATTAATTACTTCGAGGATGCACAGTTGATTCAGCAACAAGATGAGAAATATAAAGTGAGATAGTGATTTGATTTGTGTTAACAATTTTATAGGATAACAACGAATCTTTGTTAAATCCTGTCCTACTTAACAGGCAGGTGGAGAAAAAAAATTACCTTTGCTGCGGTGAATTTAGAAAGAAGACGACAACGTATTGCTCAGTTGCTCCTGTCCGTGTTTATACCGGTACTGCTGCTGACCATTACACACCATCATACGATGGTGGAGAAACCTGCTGCACCTTGTATCCTTTGTTTGCATCATGTTCCCCATTCGGATCTTTCTTCAGGTGCAATGCTTGCATTGCAGAACTGTGTGATCTGTCATTTTTCTACTATTCCCTATTTACTTCCTGTACTGGCAGGACTTCTGGCAGTAGCTTTCTCTTATTTTATTTTATTTTATTGGCGTAGAGTAGACTATTTTTTTGTTTTCTGTCTTTCTCACCGTTCACGGGCGCCACCGTATTTGATGTTTTGATCATTTTTTTCTAATATGGGGCTTACTATGCCTCTACGTAAAATTATTTATTCAAGACTAAAATACGAGAAATGAAAATATTTAACTTAGTATTGTCTTTGTTATGCTGTGCCATGACGATGATGGCGGAACCTGTAGATCAGAAGGCTAAACTACAGGGTTCTGTGACGGACGCCGTGGATGGCAGTCCTCTTAGTGGAGTAATTATCTCTATTCCCGGCCTCAACCAGAATGCTGTAAGTGATATTAACGGTAAATACATCTTTAATGATTTACCCGCTTGCAAGACAACCGTTCAGGTCAGTTATCTGGGGCATCAAACGCAAACGAAAAGAATTGATTTGACAAAGACTTCAATCATGAATTTTGTGATGAAAGAGTCGAATGCGATGATTAATGAAGTCGTAGTAACAGGCATCTCCGGGAATTCCTTGAATAAGAATTCTCCTATGCCTGTAGCTGTTGTGTCTGCAGATCAATTGCATCTGACATCTTCTACAAATATCATTGATGCTTTATCAAAAGTACCGGGAGTATCGCAGATTACGACTGGTGGAGGTATCTCAAAACCGGTTATACGCGGATTGGGCTACAATCGTGTTGTAGTTGTCAACGATGGTGTCCGCCAGGAAGGTCAGCAATGGGGGGACGAACATGGCATTGAGATTGACCCTCAAACGGTAGGATCGGTAGAAATTCTGAAAGGCCCAGCGAGTTTGATGTATGGGTCTGATGCGATGGCAGGTGTCATTGTTTTTAACCGTGACCCATTCCTTCCTGAAGGGAAGATGATGGCTCAGGCAGGATCTGAATACCAGACGAATAATGGATTATTTGACTATACGGTCGATTTTGCCGGCAATCAAAAAGGCTTTATATGGAACTGGCGCTATAGTGATAAGATGGCGCATGCTTATAAGAACAAGTATGACGGTTATGTACTCAATTCTCAGTTCCGTGAGCGTGCAGCCAGTGGGTTACTCGGGTATACCGGTGAAAAGAGTACTACATTGCTTACTTTGAGTTATTATCATCTGACACCAGGGATTGTAGAAGGAGACCGTGATGAGAATACGGGCCAGTTTCTGATGCCAGTTAATAATAATGGAGAAGAAGGAGAACGTATTGCCACTGACCATGAGCGTAAAATGTATGGTGAGGGTATGCCTTATCAGCAGATTCATCATTACAAGGCTGTACTGGACAATACTGTTTATCTGGGTAGCGGCCAGTTGAAGACATTGGTTGCTTATCAACAGAACCGCCGCCAGGAATTTGAGAATCCTGTAACTCCTAACACTTGTGGATTAGATCTCCTGTTGCATACCGTCAATTATGACTTTCATTATCAGTCACCTGTAAACAACGGGTGGAGTATGGCTACCGGTATCAATGGAATGTTCCAGAAGTCCCTTAATAAGGGAACAGAATACCTTATACCGGCTTACCGTCTTTTTGATTATGGTGTGTTCTTGATGAGTGATAAAGACCTGGGCGCCTTTCATTTCAGTGGTGGAATCCGTTATGATCAGCGCCATCTCCACAATGATGCGTTGACGGATGATGGAGAACAGCGCTTTACATCTTTTTCTCATAACTATCGTGGTGTTACAGGTAGTCTTGGGGCAACCTGGAACGCTACTAGACAATTGAATGTGAGACTGAATATATCACGTGGTTTCCGTGTTCCGACAATCAGTGAACTGGCCTCTAACGGTGTTCATGATGGAACTGTCCGTTATGAACTTGGAGATCATCATCTGAATCCGGAGTATAGCTGGCAGATTGATCTTGGTTCAGATTATACCTCTGATATTGTTTCTACTCAGGTTTCTCTTTTTGTCAATCGCATCAATCATTATATCTTTTCTCGTCAGTTAGCTGATGCCGCAGGTAAGCCCGTTCTTACAGACGGGTATGATACCTATCAGTTTACAGCTGGTAATGCCTGCTTGTCTGGGGGTGAATTGAATATTGATGTTCATCCTGTTGCTGCATTACATTTTGAAAATGATTTTTCTTATGTGAATGCAGTGCAACTCCATCAGTCGAAAGATACCAAGTATCTTCCGTTCACACCGGCACCACGCTGGAACTCTTCTTTGCGTTACGATTTCATCAGGGACGGACAGTTATTCAACAATACTTATGCCGGAATAGATATGGAGTGTGACCTCAGACAGAATCATTTCTATGCTGCTGGTGGAACAGAGACCGCTACTCCTTCTTATACGTTATTCAATTTTTCTGCCGGAACGGAGATTCGTCATCATGGCAGGAAATTAGCGTCTATTGTCTTTACGGCTAATAATATTTTTGATCGTGCCTATCAGAGTCATCTCAGCCGTCTGAAGTATGAGGATGTTAATAACTATACCGGTAGACGAGGTGTCTATAATATGGGGCGGAATTTTGGAGTAAAGGTGTTGATACCTATTGCTATTTAGCAACTTGTTGGCATAATCACTCCAAAGTATTACCAAAGTTCTGGTAAGTTCATTACTATAGTTTGGTAATTCCTGATTATGTATAACTTAAAGGAAAAGCGGAATAAGTAGTTAAAAATCACAGATATGTGACGACTACTTATTCCGTTTATCCTTTTATGTTTAGTTTTGTTAACAGGTTATATCTATATTTCTGGATTTAACCTTATTCCCCATAGTATTGTATTCTGCAGTTGGTGAGTATACGATAAATGGGAATCCATGTATGATTCTTAATCAATTTATAATGGCTCTTCTTTTAGCTTCTTTGACCACACATCATATCCTTTTTCTGTAAGGTGGAGTCCGTCTATTGTCAAATCCGGACGCATAATATGCAAACCAGAAATAGAGAAGAGAGAAAAAAGGTTAAGGTAAGATATGTTCCGTTCATTTGCCATCTTATGGATTATACGATTCACCTGAGGTATAACCTCTGTCTTGCCTTCCAATAATTTCCATTGGTGGAAATCTTCATTGATAGGGAGAAGACTTTGTAGGTATAGTCTTGTGTTGGGACATTGACGGGATATTTCGTCCACGATCTTGAAAATACCATTTGCGACTTCTTTTATGCTGAGGTCGTGAGAGATGTCATTGATGCCGGCAAGAAAGAAGATCGTAGCAGGCTGATAAGGGAGAATTTGATCGAGCCGGTCATAAATGCCGTCAGTATCATCACCTGCAATACCTCGATTAATGTATGGTCCTGTATCCTTGTCTAACAGGCGTTGGTTCCAATTCCCACCGAATTGGGTCAGGCTGTCACCCAGCATAACCGTATCTGTTGGTTTGATGGGTGGCTCAGTTCTGAACTTTCTGGTTTTCTCTTGGTAACTGTCACAATAGATCTGTTCCCGTTTCATTCGTTTTCATCATTTTTTTTGTAAGCATCAATGGCTTTTTTAACAGATCCGTACATCAACAGGATTCGTCTGGCATGGTCATAGTCCAGTCCGAGTTCTTCAACGATCATCTTAGTCCCACGATCGATGAGTTTTTTGTTCGTGAGTTGCATATTCACCATCCGATTACCTTTTACGCGACCAAGTTTGATCATAACCGTAGTCGAAATCATATTGAGAATCATCTTTTGTCCTGTCCCTGATTTCATCCGCGAACTTCCGGTTACGAATTCCGGTCCGACGATCATCTCAATAGGAACATCCGCTTCTGCTTCCATCGGTGCGGATGGATTACTGGTAATGCATCCGGTTAAGATATCATGAGCCCGTGCTTCATGCAATGCTCCTATTACATAAGGGGTAGTCCCGGAAGCAGCTATACCGATGACTGTATCTTTTGTGTTAATGTGGTGCTCCTGCAGTTCTTCCCATCCTCGTTTGGTGTCGTCCTCAGCGTTTTCAACGGCATTGCGTAGTGCAAAGTCTCCACCGGCAATAAGTCCGATGATAAGAGTCGGAGGTACACCGAATGTAGGAGGAATCTCCGAAGCATCCAGTACGCCAAGCCTTCCACTTGTACCAGCTCCCATATAGAAAATACGTCCGCCTTTTTTCATGCGGGGTACAATGAGAGAGACAAGTTTCTCTATTTGTGGAATTGCTTTTTCCACAACTGAAGCTATCTTTTTATCCTCTGTATTGATATCCACGATCAATTCGTGGATGGATTTTTTATCCAAATTGTTATAGAGGGATGGTTCTTCTGAAATCTTTTGAAATGCCATAATGATATTATATTTTACCTGTATGAAAAGCAATCAGTCCTTCCATCGGGGCTTGAATAATGCGTCCTAAAGTCATTCCTTCACTTTCAAGAGCTTCTTTCAGGGGTTGATGAAAGTAGTAGGCGATGGAACCGTTAAAACCGATTGGCAATCTGTTCCACCCATCATATTGTCTGACATTGCGTATCAGAAAACTTCTGAACTGGCCGATGACAAGTTGGTGGATTGATGGTTCTGAGAGGTTTTCTTTCAAGAAAGGTACAAAACTGGCAAGGAATCGGTTGGGTAGTTCCTTTCGATAAACCCGGTCTATTATCTCTGCACTGGATAAGTGGAATTTTTCGTTGAATCGCTTGATAATCGGTTGTGGCAATTGGTTCTTGAGGACATCTCCTATGAGTGTCTTCCCAAGGACTGCACCGCTTCCTTCATCACCGAGGATGAATCCTAATGGTGAGACATTTTTGGTGATATTTTTTCCATCATATAGGCATGAATTACTGCCGGTACCCAGAATACAAGCGATACCAGGCAGGTGTCCGCAGATACTGCGGGCAGCAGCCAGCATATCAGTAGCCACTTCACATGAACCTGTTATATCGAGGTACTTTCTCAAACTGTTTTCCAGTATGTGTGTATTTTCTGATGTGCATCCTGCACCATAGAAATACACATTATCGATTATTGTTTCCGGAAGCTCCGGAATCAAGGAAGTGCGTATTTCTTTTGCTATCTCTTCTTCTGTCTGGAAAAATGGATTGGTACCCTTTGTTCTTATAATTCTGGTGTTCTGATGGTCATCAACTATACACCAGTCTGTTTTGGTAGAACCACTGTCAGCTAATAATATCATAGTTTTATATATATTTTTTTCTTGAACAAAATATAACCAACACACCAGTTGAGGCAGACATATAGAATGGCCCATGCAAGTGATGCTGCCTTGATGCCCAGAACCGGCAACAGGACATTCTTGTAGGTTATAACACGGATAGATGAACCGCCAAAGAGTATGATGCCCAGCGGAATGAGAAGGATGTCGGAAAGAACAAAAAGAGCCAAAGGATTCACACCGAATACATGGAAAAAGTCCGTCAGTTTATCCTGGTGTTTCTTTTTGTCGATAATCCAGGTAAGCAGGGCAAGTAGCAGGGAAGCCAATCCGCAACTTACCATCGAAAAAGTGGGAGTCCATAATTTTTTGCTTAGGGGGCAGGCGTATGACAGCAGGAACCCTGCGAATGTAAACAAAGTCCCAATAACGAAAAGCCGTTCTATCTTGTCATTCAGATTGTTTAACTTCATGATGCCTTTACCTACGCAAAATCCTATCAGTACGTGGGCTAATGCCGGGAAAGTACTTAATATACCTTCTGGATCCGGACTTTCCGGTTTGAAAACGTGACCCGCTCCCAGGATACAGTTGTCTACGATGGCCAGAATATTGGTATTGTCGTGGGCATATCCATTGCAGCATTCCAAAAGAATGTAATAACCGATAAATATTCCTCCTATAATCCAGGGGATGAGTTGATGCTTGACAGACAGTGCAATCACGGCAGCCAGACCATAGCAGATACCCAGACGTGGCAGAACGCCAAGAATGCGAAGACGGCAAAAGGTATCAGCAGATATGTACAGTCGTTGCGTAAAAGGAAGTTGGGCATTAAGTGGACTTTCCATACCTCTGAAGAACATGACAAGCCATGTGATGGCGAGGCCGATGAACCAGAGTAGAAAAGCTCTCTTAAGAATCTTCCGTGCACATGGTACGGACCATTTGAATTGAAATTTACGGAGAGACAGGTAAGTAGTAATACCCATAATGAACATGAAGAACGGAAAAACTAAATCTGTAGGGGTAAGTCCGAACCATTCAGCATGCTGCAGAGGCGCATAGGTCTGTGTCGTACCTGGGTTATTGACAAGTATCATTCCGGCTATTGTGATTCCTCGTAATATATCAAGGGCCAGAATTCTCTGATTAGGTTGTGTGGTACTTTTATCCATCTTGTTTATAACTTTTATTTATACAAATAATATTTCTTTGCGATTTGTCTAAAGGTTTTTACGTCCTTATCCCAGTAGGGCTTAGCATCTGACCATTGATGGTGCATCAGGAGGAGGTGGCGGATTTGCTTGGAACCGCACACCTTATCAATCATATCCAGACGGTCTTTACTGTCGCTTGCCAGAATGTCATGATCAGGATAGAGTTTATAAAGTTCCTGGATGACATAAAACTGGATGTCACATAGGTTTGCCTTCTTGTAATTAGTGAAATAGACCTGTACGCCTTGTAGTTCTGTTCCTTGCCCCGGACCATAGAATGGCGTATAGTATATGGGCCGGAACAGTACTCCCGGAAGATGTAGATTGTTCATGGCTTCAGCAAAGTCATGTGCATTGATCCATGATGCTCCGAAGAGACGGAAGGGAAGGGTGTAACCTACACCGATGGAAATATTGTCAAGTTCACCTATAATTCCTGATACGGCATAAAAGGGCGCTGATTTGGCTTCCGGTATGTGTGGCGAGGCAAGAACCCAATGAAGTCCTGTATCCTTATAGGTCATGCGGCGTTTCCACTTTTTCATCTTGATGACGGTCAAGTCACATTTTCCCCCAAGCCTGTTTTCACCATTGAGAAATAGAGCCAGTTCTCCCGGTGTAAGTCCATAGATATAGGGGACCTTCAGTTGACTGACGAATGAGATGCAATCATCATCAACAATGTTTCCTTCTATCTTTTCTCCTCCAAGAGGATTAGGACGGTCAAGGACAACGACCTTAATATGATTCTGGACTGCTGCTTTCAAGATGTTGTCCAGTGTACTGATGTAAGTGAAAGATCTGCATCCGATGTCTTGTATGTCATATACCAAGACATCAATACCTTTCAGCATCTCAGGGGAAGGCATACGATGTTTCCCAAAGAGTGAATATACCGGCAGGTGAGTGATGGCATCCGTATCATTGCCTACTGCTGAACCGGCATGGGCACTGCCTCTCAGACCATGTTCCGGTCCGAATAAGGCAACCAGATTGACATTCGGAGCTTCTGCAAGAATATCAATGTCTGACCGTAATTCATTGTCAACTCCGGTAGGATTGGTTACCAATCCTACACGTTTTCCTTCTAATATCTTAAAGTTCTGACTTTTAAGAACCTCTATTCCTGTCTGTACTTTCTGAGCATACAGACTGTATGCTGAGAGAAAACAGAGTAGAAATGAAAAAAACTTTCTCATCAGTTATTCGTTTTATGATTGTCTTTTCTTCCATAATTTTCGTCAACTTTCTTTTTGACAAAGAAAGTGACGGCAACAGTTGCCAGGCAACAGATCATGACCATCCAAAAGAATTCTTTGTATCCCATCCATTCCTGGATATATCCAGCAAACATTCCCGGTATCATCATGCTCAGTGCCATGAATGCCGTGCATATAGCATAATGAGCTGTTGTAAATTCTCCTTCAGAGAAGTACATCATATAAAGCATGTAGGCTGTAAAACCAAAGCCGTATCCGAACTGCTCGAAGGCTACGCATGCGCTGATAATGACCAGATTGGTAGTATGGCTCATTCCTAAAAAGACGAATGTTGCACATGGAAAGGTCATGCTTGCAGCCATAGGCCATAGGGCTTTCTTCAGTCCCCATCTGGAAGCGGCAATACCTCCGATGATCCCTCCGATGGTAAGAAATAGTACACCGATAGTTCCATATATGATTCCTACATCGTCTGTAGCTAGTCCCAATCCTCCGGACTTTGTGGAATCCAAGAGGAACGGATTGACCATCTTAAGGAGAAAGGCTTCCGGCAAGCGGTAGAGAAGCATGAATACAATAGCCAGCCATACTCCGGGTTTCTTGAAGTAAGTAGCGAAGGTACGATTGAACTCTCTTATTATCTCTTTTGTCTTGTTGCTCGTATCGTCCGTGATATGCGGAGCATCGGCAGCAGGATGTGGAAGTATGAAGGTGTGGTATAAGGCCAAAGCTGTGAACAAAACTGCAAGTATACCCATCGTAATTTCCCATGACATCGGGATGTTACCTGATTGCCGCTCCAGTTTCCCGGCAATGTAGACCAGAACTCCCTGGCCGAATATAGATGACAGACGGTAGAAGGTACTGCGGATACCTATGAAAAACGATTGTTCGTTTTCAGGCATGGCCAGCATGTAAAAGCCATCTGCGGCAATGTCGTGTGTGGCAGATGCAAATGCTGTTATGATAAAAAGAATCAATGTAAAGGTAAAAAGACTTATGGGAGTTGCTCCTGCTTTTATAGTAGCTGCATCCGGATGAGGTATCGAGAGCGTAAGTAAGATAAATGCTGCACCGATCAATAACTGCATGGTAGTAATCCACCAGCGTTTGGTCTTGATGATATCTACAAATGGACTCCATAATGGTTTGATAGTCCATGGAAGGTAGAGGAGGCTCGTAAACAGTGCCATCTCACCGTTGGGTACACCCATTTTTGTGAACATTGTCACAGAAATATTGTTCACAATAAAATAGGGGATACCTTCTGCAAAATAGAGTGTAGGTATCCATGTCCAGTAGGATAGATTTTTTGTACTTTTCATTTTTTGTAATTCTGCTGCTTCAATATCTTTTTAGATTCTTTTACTCTTAAATATTCATCAAAATTTCTACTGTATAACTAGTTTTCCCACAATCCCGTCTTCATTCGTATAGAGAACTTCATGCTTGTTCAAAGGCACTACCGTATTAACGAGTGTGTTTCCTATTTTATGTTTCCAGTATATTTTTCCGGTATTGGCATCCAAAGCGAAGATAAGCCCATTCTTGGTAGATGAAAATACTTCTCCGTCTTTTTCTTCCAGCATCACAGTAGCATGTTCATAACCGAAGCCTACATTTGTGCTCCATAGTTCTTTTGGGGATTCTGTCTCGGTTGAATAGCATACGATACTGTCTCGCATGGTTTTCGCATACACACGTTGATAGTCTTCTGACAGTCCGATGGATTCCCTGACTTTGCTCTGATAGGTGCGCCAGAGTTGCTTCCCTGTTTGTAAGTCGATAGCTGTCATAGCTCGTTCCGGATCTACGATAAACACCTTCCCGTGTGCTGCTACCGGCCATACGGCAGCAGGGGAGAAGTGCATCCCTTTGTCGGCACAGGTTACCCATTTCCAACTCATGGATCCGTCTTTTTTGTTTAGGGCATAGAGGGTGTTGTTCCAAGCCCCGAATATAACTTTTTCTTTTGTTACTAAAGGTTGTGTTTCAACATATCCGTTAATTCCGCCACTTTTCCAAATCAATCTCCCGTCCTTGACTCTGATAGCCCGGAAAGTGCTGTCACTGGCACCGATGTAAGCGATACCTTTATCTATCGCGACTGCACTGACTACCGGGCGACGTGTCTTTATTTGCCAGCAGAGTTTCCCCGTTATAGCATTGATACCGTAAATACGGTTGTTGGCAGAACCGGCGACGAGGATTCCCTTGTCTATTGCCGGAGTACCAAAGATGCGTCCATGGGTGTGATGGCTCCAGAGAAGCCTGCCGCTTTTCAGAGAGTAGCAGTTGATCCGTCCTAAGTCGTCGGCGGTGTACACTTTCCCCTTATAAACAACGGGTGAAGAGAAGATTGCTGCATGTGATCTGACCGTCCACGCTTCCTTTACCTGTGGATATTGTTTGTTGACTTTAAAATCAGGACGGATATTGAAAGATCCCGGCTTTGCATCATAGTATTTATGGGTAAGAGAGATGCCTCCCCAGCGATAGCGGGGTTCACCTACAGGATGGGTGTAGACGATCATTGAGTCCGGTGTGACATCATATTCATTATATTGACCGAACTGATGTCCTTTGCGTCTGAGGTTGGCGATGTTTATAAATGCAGGTATACCGTCATAGGTCA
>DAIPMC010000062.1:0-1814 GCA_036768895.1 Prevotella sp.
GGGACTACAAAAAATAAAGATTAGAAAAGATGGCAAATCACAAATCTAACATCAAGAGAATCCGCCAGACCAAGACTCGGACTCTTCATAACAAGTACTACGCTAAGACAATGCGTAATGCCGTCCGTAAGTTGCGTGCAGAGACCAACAAGGACGAGGCACTTAAGTTATATCCTACAGTACAGAAACTTTTAGACAAATTGGCCAACAAGAACATTATTCACAAGAACAAGGCCGCTAATCTAAAGTCTAGTCTTACTGTCCATATCGCCAAATTAGGATAATCCTGTTTGGCAGAAACTATATAAAGCTGCAATTCATTTTGGATAGCAGCTTTTTTTATGTGCTTTCTTTTTCTGTCCCCCGACCCAATTTATTTAAGAAAAAAGACTTTAATAATCGATTCTGCTTAGAACAGAAAATATTTCTTTATACTTGCACTTCTTTTAACCTTTACACATCAACTTTTAATCAAGTAAGGCTTTTATATATCGCATATTTTTAGTATCTTTGCACATATATTACTTTACTAACAGCAAATGGCAGAAAATCAAAATCCTGAGGAGAATTACTCAGGGAAAAATATTCAAGTTCTAGAAGGACTCGAAGCTGTACGCAAGCGTCCTGCTATGTACATTGGTGATATTTCCGTAAAAGGTCTTCACCATCTGATTAATGAGACCGTCGATAA
Organism: Prevotella sp.; assembly: GCA_036768895.1. Taxonomy (GTDB): domain Bacteria; phylum Bacteroidota; class Bacteroidia; order Bacteroidales; family Bacteroidaceae; genus Prevotella. The sequence goes on from DAIPMC010000062.1 coordinate 692, forward strand.
CTCTATCGATGAAGCAATGGCAGGCTTCTGCACAGAAATAGAAGTAACCATTAATAAAGACGGTTCCGTCACCGTCCAGGATAATGGTCGAGGTATTCCGGTCGACGAGCAGCCCAAACTGCATAAATCCGCTTTGGAAGTCGTAATGACAATCCTTCATGCTGGAGGCAAATTCAATAAATCTTCCTACAAAGTTTCTGGTGGACTTCACGGAGTTGGTGTAAGTTGTGTAAATGCATTGTCTTCGCACATGACGTCACAAGTATTCCGCGACGGAAAAATATACCAACAGGAATATGAGGAAGGAAAAGCCCTTTATCCTGTCAAAGTTGTAGGCACTACTGACCTCCGTGGGACACGTCAGCAATTCTGGCCTGACGCTACTATTTTCACCACTGTTACCTTCCAATGGGATATCGTTGCCAGCCGTATGCGTGAACTGGCCTACCTGAATGCAGGTCTGAAAATCACATTGACAGACCTTCGCCCAAATGAAGAAGGCAAGACTCGCCAGGAAGTCTTTCATGCCAAGGACGGATTAAAAGAATTTGTTCGCTATATTGATCGCCATCGCACCCATCTTTTCGATGATGTCATCTATCTGAGAACGGAGAAAGAAGGAGTTCCTGTTGAGATCTCTATCATGTATAATACTGACTACAGTGAGAACATCCATTCCTATGTGAACAACATCAATACTATTGAGGGAGGTACTCACCTGCAAGGATTCCGTGCAGCACTGACTCGCACTTTAAAGAACTATGCTGACCATGATCCCGTTATCTCCAAGCAGATTGAAAAAGCTAAGATTGAAATTCAAGGTGAAGATTTCCGAGAAGGATTGACAGCTGTCATCTCGGTAAAAGTAGCAGAACCGCAGTTTGAAGGTCAGACAAAGACAAAACTGGGTAATAGTGAGGTAGCCGGTGCTGTTCAGCAGGCTGTGGGAGAGGCATTGGCAAATTATCTGGAGGAACATCCGGATGAGGCGCGCAAGATCTGCCAGAAAGTAATCCTTGCGGCAACTGCCCGTGTAGCGGCAAGAAAGGCCCGGGAAACAGTACAGCGCAAGAATGTAATGAGCGGTGGTGGCTTACCAGGCAAACTTGCTGATTGTTCCAAC
>DAIPMC010000062.1:1845-10597 GCA_036768895.1 Prevotella sp.
TAATGAATGCGAGATTTTCCTTGTCGAGGGAGATTCTGCCGGTGGTTCGGCCAAGCAAGGTCGTGACCGCTATACACAGGCTATCCTTCCTCTACGTGGCAAGATTCTAAATGTAGAGAAAGTGCCATGGCATCGTGTTTTTGAGGCTGAGTCAGTTATGAATATCATTCAAAGTATCGGAGTACGCTTTGGTGTAGGTGAAGAGGATGACCGCGAAGCAAACATTGACAAACTCCGGTATGACAAGATCATCATTATGACCGATGCCGATGTCGATGGTTCACACATAGACACACTTATTATGACACTTTTCTTCAGATTCATGCCTAAAGTCATTGAAGAAGGGCATCTCTATATCGCTACACCTCCACTCTACAAGTGTACTTATAAGAATAAAGTAAGCGAATACTGTTATACTGATCAGCAACGCCAAGTATTTCTGGATAAGTATGGCAATGGTGAGGAAGGACCTGGAATTCATACACAACGGTATAAAGGATTGGGCGAGATGAATCCTGAACAGCTCTGGGAAACAACTATGGATCCACATAGACGTCTGCTCAAACAGGTCACAATCGATGATGCAGCAGATGCTGACGAAACCTTCTCGATGCTCATGGGTGATGATGTCGCTCCACGTCGTGAGTTTATCGAAGAGAATGCAAAATACGCTAATATCGACGCATGATAACTATCAAATAAGACAAGGGCGAATCAAATGGATTCGCCCTTGTTTATTTTTCAACAAATCATATTTTCTATGACGGTCTCCTCTTTCGGATAATTAGAAACAGATATCCGAATATCCACATTCTTAAATCAAGAATGAGATCTGAAAATAGTAATGATTTCTATATAATGCCTATTATAATGAAGAAACATAAATTACTCTTTGCACTCTTTCTGATTTTTGGTGCACTTCCAATGGGTGCACACCGGATGGAGAATCTGCTGCCCATGCGACTCTGGTATAAAGAACCTGCACGAGCCTTTGAAGAAGCTCTCCCAATAGGTAATGGAAAACTCGGAGCACTCATTTATGGAAATGCAGATAAAGATACGCTCTATCTCAATGACATCTCCCTATGGACAGGCAGTCCGGTAGATACAGCTGAAGGAGGCCATGCATATCAATGGATTCCTGCTATCAGAAAGGCACTTTTCAACGAGGATTATAAGTCCGCCGATTCGCTTCAATTACATGTACAAGGACATAATTCCGCTTATTATCAACCTTTAGGTCTTCTCCAAATCAAAGATGTAAATACAGGTTCGGTCTATGGATACTATCGAGAACTTAGCCTTGACAGTGCTATAGCTACGGTTCGATACACACGTAATGGCATCCATTATACACGAGAATATTTTGCTTCTCATCCCGATAAGACCATCGCCATACATCTGACAGCATCTCAACCCAAGGCCATTAATTGTGACCTCTCCCTCACATCTCTGATTCCCCACGATGCCAGGGCGACAGATAAACAGATTTCGATGACAGGACATGCAATGGGAGATGCGACAAGAAGTATCCATTTTTGTACCATTCTCTCTGTCAGGAACCGAGGTGGTTTTATCACGGCCACTGATTCAACGCTTCATCTTCATGATGTAAGCGAAGCTGAAATCTTTCTTATCAATGAAACCAGTTACAACGGTTTTGACAAGAACCCTGTTACTCAAGGTGCTCCATATCTGGAAAATGCGACTGATGACACATGGCACCTTGTCAACTTTTCTTACCAGCAACTCCGACAGCGTCATTTGCAGGACTATATGCCTTTATTCAGAAGAGTACACTTCACATTAAAAGGAGCAAAAGATGACCAGACGCGAAGTACCTCTCAACAGTTAATGGATTATAGTGACCATAATGAGCAGAATCCATATTTGGTCATGCTCTATTTCCAATACGGCCGATACCTTCTCGTCAGTAGTTCGAGAACACCGGGACTGCCACCTAACCTTCAGGGGCTGTGGGCTCCTGCTAAGTTCTCTCCATGGAGAGGGAACTATACGATTAATATCAATTTGGAAGAGAACTATTGGCCGGCTGAAATGACCAATCTTTCAGAACTGGTAATGCCGTTAGAAGGTTTACTCAAAGCCATGTCGGTGACAGGACAGTATACGGCCAGACATTTCTATGGTATCAACAAGGGGTGGTGCGCAGGACATAATGTTGACGCATGGGCAATGACAAATCCCGTTGGCAACCATAAAGAGAGCCCGAAATGGAGCAACTGGAATATGGGAGGAGCATGGCTCGTAGAAACACTTTGGGACCATTATGACTATACCCGTGATACTGTTTTTCTTCGCAATACAGCTTACCCATTAATGAAAGGAGCTGCAGAATTCATGTACCATTGGCTAATCCCGAATCCTAAGAAACCAGAAGAACTGATTACAGCTCCATGTACATCTCCAGAAGCTGAATATATTACGAATCAGGGATATAAGGGATGTACACTATATGGTGGTACAACTGATATGGTTATCATTCGAGAATTATTCAAAAACACCATTAAGGCTGCCAGGATTCTCCATACAGATAACGATTTCGCCAATCAACTTGAATCTGACATTCAACGACTGGCACCTTATAAAATCGGAAGACGTGGGAATTTGCTGGAGTGGTATCATGACTGGGCTGACCAGGATTGGCATCACCGCCATCAGTCACATCTTCTGGGAGTATTTCCTTTCTTCCAAATATCGTTATCCAAGACACCTCAACTGGCAGCAGCTGCTACACGGACACTTGAAATCAAAGGAGACCAGACTACAGGATGGAGTGCAGGATGGCGTATAAGCCTCTGGTCCGAACTTCATCGCCCAGACAAAGCATATCTGATGCTTCGAAAATTACTTACTTATGTGCCTCCAGCTAACTATCTGGATCCCAAGCACCGACCTTCAGGAGGAACTTACCCCAATCTCTTTGATGCTCATCCTCCATTTCAAATCGATGGCAATTTCTCTGGTACAACAGGAATCTGTGAGATGCTTATGAATTGCGACGGGAATACGATGGAACTACTCCCTGCCTTACCCATGACATGGACAGCGGGTAAGATGGATGGCTTGAAGGCTCGAGGGAACTATACTGTCAATATAAAATGGAACCACAGCAGATTAAGTAACGCAACTATCACAGCAATTTATCCGGGAACTCTCACCGTCAAGTATGGCAATAAACACCGGAATCTAACATTCAAAGCAGGCCAGACAAGAAAACTGAAATGAAATCTGTCAGATTAATAGAAAGAATATTTGTTCTATTCACAGCTATTCTCTATGGAGAAAATCTTCTTGCTCAGGAATTCGGAACTTCTTGGATTACATACCCGAATCCAAACGATAGCTCTGAAGTATGGTTCCGTAAAACTTTTATAACTAGCCACCGTCCTCAGAATGCAAAAATCACTATTGCTACAACAGGACGTTTTCAACTTTTCGTCAATGAACGAAATGTAAGTCGTAAAGTCCTTCTGCCAGAAAGTTCTTATGAAGACAAGAGTGTCCATGAGATGACTTTTGACGTAAGTAACATTCTCCAGAATGATTCAAATGTTATCGCTGTATGGTATGCTCCTGACCCCTACTTGCATACAGATAAACAACTTTCTCTGGCTTATTACGGAACATCGCAGTATGGAAAGACATTCTACCATAAAGCGGATGAAAACTGGCTCTGTAAGAAAGCTTGCGGATACGTCACTGTCAACCAGGAGCATCTAGACAACACTTTCTATAATCCTTCATGGAAAGCTTGCACAATCGATCTCAATGGATGGACTCACCCAATAAAATCTGCTGATTCACACGTGTATCCGCTAATAGATAATACGTATGACTATCAAGGAGAACAAATTACCAGAATCATTTATCCTCATGAAGTTTTCTCTGACAGACATTATGCGACTTACCGCTTCCCTAGACGTTTTAAAGGTTGGATTCGGTTGACGCTGCGTAACGCACATCCTGGAGAGGTCATCCATATTAATGGTTTCAGTTATATTTGCAATGGATTAATAGACGAACAGGCCTGCCGCAGATTTACTATTTATACACAACAAGATCTGGTAATAGAAGGAGATCATTTTTTCGGTAAAGATCAGATACAGAATATAGAAGGACTAATTATCCAGCCTGTCTGCTCATGGGGCTTTGAAGAAAATTAGAAATCGCTGTCATATATAGAATCATGAGATTGTTTCCTATTCCGAAAAAAAGGATAATATCGGGAAACAAATGATCAATAACTCGTGAAAGTCAGGAGTAAAATTAATATTTCATATCTTAAATACTCCTATTTTTCCTGATTCATCACTCGAATACCAAGAATAATAACTATCTTTGTCCTAAAAAGAAGCAAATATGAACAATAAAGACATGAAAGAGGTCACCATTTCTGAGGCAAAAAAAATTTATGAAACGGATTATTACATCGATGATGACTTGTTGCTTTTCAACAGTGTTGCTGATATTCCCCTACCCAGTGAACCGAGAAGATTAAATTGCCTCCTTATCGCTCTCTGTACCCAAGGCAAAGCACAATATACCGTTGATACAACAGAGAGAAGTGTTAAAGGTGGAGATATAATTATCATCAGCGAAGGGCAAATTACGGATAACTTCATGTTGAGTCGTGATTGCGATGGCATAGCTATCATGCTGAGTTATAACTTTATCCATGAGATTATTGCTGGTAGTCATGAACAATCTGCTTTGTTTCTTTTTTCTAAAAGTCATCCTGTATTTTCTTTAAGCCCAGAAGAAGAGCAGAATATTCTCAACTATATCAAACTTATTAAAGAAAAAGTAGAAGAAAAAGAACACCATTTCCGAAAAGAGACTGTAAAATTGCTCATCGCTGCCATGATCAGCGATGTCAGTAATATCATCTACAAAATTCAAAATGGGAACAATACAAAACGGACTCGTGCCGAAACCATTTTCAATGACTTCATCAGACTGGTTGAGCAAAATTATAAAGAGATTCGGCGGGTAAGTTGGTATGGTCACCAACTCTGCATTACGCCAAAATATCTTTCTGAGACTGTCAAAGCCGTAAGTCATCGTACGCCAAATGAATGGATTGACAACTATGTATCGTTAGAAATACGTGTACAGTTGAAGAAATCAACAAAAAGCATCAAGGAAATTTCAGAGGAACTCCATTTCCCCAACCAAAGTTTTATGGGCAAATACTTTAAAGAGCAGGTAGGCATGTCTCCATCTGAATACAGGAAGAGTTAAGCGACTTGATAAAAAGAGATTCACAACCTGTTCAATTTTTCCCATATTAATCTATCTAAAAAGAACAGTTAACGGTTTTCCTGAGACTTTAACTGATTTTTGTCATTTGAGAATTATCCAAGAGCCTAGAAACCTGCACCTTCCAGGTTATCATGGAACAGTTGACGGTATTATCTTTTGGATTTCCAGTTGCTTTGCTGTTGCACAAAGCAAATCATACCAGTCCTTTCCAAAACGTCTGATCAGAGGATCTTTCAGGAATTGGTATAGAGGCAAATTCAATTCATCCCCTTTTTCCAGAGCCCCCTTGCAAACATTCCACCACCGATAAGCGAATCCGAAAGTACCATTGTGGAAATCCTTTTCCCTCAATGGATAAAGGGCACAAGAAATAGGTTTCATCCATTCTGTTTTTCCTGCACGATAAGCCTTTTCCAAAGCACAGAGACAAATGCCATGTTGATCATAACAAGTAAAGACACAATCCTTACATCCTACAATACTCACATCAAGGCTTCGATCCTCATCGATGTACCAGACACCTTGCTGCCGGATAACATCCTTTGCAGATGCAGACAAATCATCACTTACAATAGCCAGACTGCTTTCAATATGCCTTACCTCATCAGGAGTAATTGGCGGCCCTGCTGCTCCTTCCACACAACACTGCCCCTTACAGACACTCAGGTCACAACAAAATCGTACTGTAAAGACAGCCGAGTCAACCAGCACGTTACCGATCTGCAAGATAGGAAGTTTCTTTTCAGGAGTTACCATAGTCATTAAATGAAGAAATTATCTATATGTACGTTACACCTTTTCTACCAAGAGATCGGAATAATCCCATTTTGTTCCAGATAAGCATTACAACGTGAAAACTGATGATTTCCAAACCATCCACCACGATTGGCAGACAAAGGAGAAGGATGTACTGATTCCAGTATCAGATGCTTATTCCGATTGATATAAGCAGCTTTGGAACGTGCATAACCTCCCCACAACATAAACACGAGATGTTCACGTTCCGCATTCAACGCTTTTATTGCTGCATCAGTAAAACGGTCCCATCCGAGTTTTTGATGACTGTTAGCCAAATGGGCTCGTACGGTCAGTGTGGCATTCAGCAGTAGCACACCTTGTTTTGCCCAGCGTGTCAAATCTCCATTCCCCGGAATCGGAGTCCCCAAATCCATTTGTATTTCCTTAAAGATGTTCACCAATGAAGGAGGAATCATAATCCCTTGAGGTACAGAAAAGCTCAATCCCATAGCCTGCCCCTGTTCGTGATAAGGATCCTGTCCGATAATAACGACCTTCACCTCTTCAAAAGGGCAAAGATTGAAGGCATTGAAAATAAGCTTTCCTGGTGGATAACAGGTATGATGCATGTATTCTTGACGGACATAATTTGTAAGGTCAACGAAATACTGTTGATCAAATTCTGCTCCAAGGCGCTTCTTCCAACTCTCTTCAATCTTGACATCCATAGTTATTTCCAATTAATATTCACGAAACATCTGTACTCTATCAGAAATTGTCCGTTAATCAATGATCGGAAATCAGATTTTCACCTGTCATATCTGCCGGTTGCTCCAGGCCTAAAATATGCAAGATACTAGGAGCAACATCTGCCAGGCGGCCATTTTTTACCGTAGCAGAATTATTGTTAGTTACATAAATAAAAGGAACAGGATTCAGAGAATGGGCCGTATTGGGTGTTCCATCAGGATTAATCGCATTATCAGCATTGCCATGGTCGGCTATAATAATAGCTTCATAATCGTTGTCTTTAGCCGTTTCGATCACATCATGAACGCAATGGTCAACAGCTGTAACAGCTTTAGCTATTGCATGGTACACACCTGTATGGCCTACCATATCACCATTGGCAAAATTGACTACGATAAAATCATACTGTTGGGTCTGGATAGCTCCGACCAACTTATCTTTTACCTCAAAAGCACTCATCTCCGGTTTCAAGTCGTATGTAGCTACTTTCGGAGAATGAACCAGAATACGGTCTTCGCCTGGGAATGGAGCCTCCCGGCCACCATTGAAGAAAAAGGTAACATGGGCATACTTCTCTGTCTCTGCAGTATGCAACTGGCGAAGTCCTTGCTTACTCAAGTATTCAGCCAGCGTGTCAGAAACGTTATCTTTGGGGAAGAGAATATGCACATCTTTGAAATTAGCATCATACGGGGTCATACAATAATACTGAAGACCCTTCAATTTGTGCATTCCCTGGTCTGGCATATCTGCCTGAGTCAGCACTTGGGTCAACTCACGTGCACGGTCATTGCGGAAATTGATAAAAACAACAACATCACCATCACCGATGGTACCATCTACCTTACTATTATGAATCGGTTTGATAAATTCATCCGTTACTCCCTCATCATAACTTTCCTGCATAGCTTGCTGTAAATCTCCAGCCTGCTTTCCTTTACCTTCAACCAGCAAATCATAGGCTTCCTTCACACGATTCCAACGCTTATCACGGTCCATCGCATAAAAACGCCCGATAATGTCGGCAATATGAGCATCATTGGCTTCGCAGGTTTTCTGGATCTCAGCAATGAATCCTTTACCACTCTTGGGATCTGTATCACGACCGTCCATAAAACAATGGACAAATACGTTCTTCAACTGATACGCTTTGCCGATTTCTATCAACTTTTCCAGATGGGCCAATGAAGAATGTACACCTCCCGTAGAGGTTAACCCCATAATATGCAACTTCTTACCGGTCTTCTTTGCATAACTATAAGCGCTGATTACCTCTTTGTTCTTTAAGATATCGCCACTTTCACAAGCCCTATTGATTTTAACAAGATCTTGATAAACGACACGACCAGCGCCAATATTCAGATGTCCTACTTCCGAATTTCCCATTTGCCCTTCAGGCAAACCTACATCTTCTCCGCAAGCCATCAACTGAGAATGAGCAGATATTGCATTCAGATAGTCCAAATAAGGAGTTGGTGTATTATAGATTACATCACCTTTTCCATGTTTACCGATTCCCCATCCATCGAGAATCATCAATAAAGCTTTCTTTGCCATAATAACGTTAATATAATTATTTATTCTTCTGTTACAAAGATACGACTTTTCCATAAATCCACATAACAATCCACTGCTTTTTAGAGATTTTCAAATAGATTCAGAAAAGATATTCTGCTGGCCACTCATAAAAAAACACCTGCCGTTTCCGACAGGTGCTCAAAATAATCTTCAGGATTCTACAAAACAGAATTGTTCAGCGGAGCAGCCTGCTGGTAAACTCGTCCACCAAGTTCTTTATCCAACATATAGATGCCGAACCCATCTTCTTTGATCATATCAAGTTTGTCAATAATGTCTCTTGCATTATCCTCTTCTTCTACCTGTTCATCTATGAACCACTGAAGCAGATTCTCTGTGGCATAATCATTCTCTTTCTTCACCAAAGCAGCCAAATCCTTGATCTTTTTCGTAATCATTT
>DAIPMC010000062.1:10607-16515 GCA_036768895.1 Prevotella sp.
AACACCTTATGTACAGATTTCCATTCTTCCGGTACAGCTTCAATCGCGTTGAGAAGCACCCTTCCATCACGACGGATAATATAATTAAACAGAATTTTAGCATGATCCTGTTCTTCTTTAAACTGGACCTCAAACCAACGTGCCATCCCCGTCTGACGGACGGAATGACAATAGGCTGCCATTGACAGATATAAATAAGCTGACCACATCTCAGCATTGATTTGCTCATTCAGAGCTTTCTCAATTTCTTTATTCAACATAACCATCCTCCTATTCTTTTTGATATATGAATTAAAATTAGAATTCAAGCTACCTGAAACCTCCTAATTTTCATAAGGTTATAAGGTTTACTTTCATCAAAGATAAACATAAAAGCAGGAAGTGAAAGAGAATATAATTGAAAAGATTGCATTCTTAGACATTTTTAACTCTTTCAGAAATCTTAGCTCGTAAAGAACTCACAAATCTATTCTGGCACGTAACAGGGCTACTATATGACTTTCACCAGTAATACAAAAAAACTGCATGGCCGGCTGAACCGTAAAATGAGACATTACAGGAAGACTATAAGTAAGTTCCATACAATTCTCATTTTCGCCACCTCTATAAAGAGACCGGTTTATGGATAGTCCCAAAACGTCATTTTGTCTTAACAAATTCGCCCATACAATTCCCGCTGCTATATATAAATAGGTATCATTCTTATGCTTTGGCGCATAGCCGCCTTCTACTAAAAGCCCCAGAGGGTGCCTCCCGGAAAATAAAGGTTGTTCGATAAGACTATAGATAGACCAGTTAAAAAATTTGCTATTATAGTATCTACAATTACCATAGTCAATACTTTTATGCGGTGTGTAACCAGAAACAACCCCAAGATGATATTCCCCTGCGAAATTTCCTGTTTTCGAAGAAGTAGCATATCCGATTTCGAAAACATCAGCCCATCCGTCTTTTGAAGGACGAAAACGAAAAGTTTCATTCCAATGATTAGAAGCCCTACCATTATAGAATGAATTTTTAAGCGTTATATGATCAGATATATTTCCCTCAAAGTGCAGACAAAAAGAGGCTTCGGGATAATTGGCAATGTTCCAGTTATCTGCTATCGTAGGAAAGATTCCGTATGAACTATTGATAAACAATCCTGTAAAAGGAGTTGTAAAATAGTCCCCATTCATATTTCTTACACCCACAAAGACACTAAAACGATCTGTTATATGTTGCGTAATACCAACCAAAGCAGGAGAAAAAGGAACCTGTTTATCAGTTTGGATATTAGAAAATGACTGAGGATCATCAAGTACCGTCCAGCTTTTGCCTCTACCAATGCGGGTATTCTGGCTTGCAAGAATACCAACCTGAGCCATAGCTCCCTTCCAGAGGCGGGTCTGCGCATTTACATTCACATAGTTTTCCCAGTTAGCCTTCCCATCAACAGGATTCCACGATCCTTCGGTTGTAAGTGATACTGCTATTTTGGAATTATGGTCCTCTTCAGTATATGATGAAACTGCTATAGGTAAGATGAAAAACAGATTCATTGTACGAAAGAAAGATCTGCTCATTCTACGTTCCTTTCCTTTTATCCTTAATATTACACAGGGATTCTGTCATATCCATATCATTGGACATAGCAAGACGCCCTTTACGCCTGTTAAATTCCTATCAGGCACAAAGGTATCGTGAAATCAAGAATCATGCAATACTCAAAAGTTGGTATATTTACAGCATTATCAAAGTAAAAGAAGCGTGTAATATACCTACAGAAAACAGATTTCTTCTATAATGTATTCTCTTTCTCAGTCAAATACATGGCAAAAATACGAGCCGCATTTTCCACTTTTGCCGAACACGGCCGTTTCTTATAATATTCCCGAGTACGTTCAGAAGGAACAAAAGAAGGGTTTAAAGGAACATCTTTCAAACCAAGCAATTCCGCGCAGATAAGAGAACCGTTTTCTTCCTTAAAACGCGCCAATAGATCCTGTACAGTATGATAGCAAGATGCTTTTCCCCTACGGTCATCACCCTCTGTCTGACCACGATCCATTCCCACAAGTATGACTATGCCAGACACCGCACCGCACATCATACGCATTCTGCCTACGCCCCCTCCAAAGCCGGCACCGATTTTCTTTGCTTGCATGTCAGAAAAGCCATAAAGATCTGCAAAGGCAGCCACTACAGACTGACAGCATCCATAGCCTTGTTTAAAATTGTCCACTGCTTGGGCAACTCTCTTTTCCAATTCTGCTTTCATTATTCTCATCTTTAAAAAGAGAAGCTGAAAAAGCTTCCTTTTCTGTTTAACGCTGCAAAGATACAATTTTTCTATAGAATTGAAAACCTGAGAAAAGGAAAGATATAAAGGAAACCAGAATTCTGCATTTTACAAGAAATCATCATTCCTTTTATCCTTTCCCTCGAAACATTTTCATCTTGCTCTTTGAGATGCAAAAATTATTCAAAAAAGTACAAATCTATTCTCAATTTTGCAAATTCTGCTATTCTTCATTTCTTAAATAAGAATTATTTTTTATCTTTGCAGAATTCTATCTATCATAAAAAAAATAACTATATATCAGATGAAATGCAAAATAATTTCGCTCGTTTTTCTTGCGGGCTTCTTATCAACAACCACTATGGCACAGAAAACTCCCCAGTTAAATGCTAACAACATTGATCAGGTCATTGAAGCAATGACCCTTGAAGAAAAGGTTCAACTTCTTGTCGGTGGCGGCAACAGTGGTTTTATAGGTAGTGGCGCTATGCTCGGCCATCAGGAAAAACTCGTGGCCGGTGCAGCAGGTATTACGGTCGCCATCCCCCGTTTGGGCATACCCGCCACAGTACTCACAGATGGCCCTGCCGGCGTACATATCGATCCAATACGCAGGGGGACCACACAAACTTTCTACGCAACAGGATTTCCGATCGGCACCTGTCTGGCCTCAACATGGAATACCAATCTGGTAGAGAATGTCGGAAAAGCCATAGGCAACGAAGTTCTGGAATACGGTTGTGATGTAGTCCTGGGTCCGGGAATGTGTCTGCAACGTAATCCTCTCGGAGGACGTAACTTTGAATATTACTCAGAGGATCCGACTGTTACAGGAAACATTGGAGCTGCTATGGTAGAAGGGATTCAAAGCCAAGGTGTCGGCACAAGTCCGAAACATTTCGCAGTAAATTCCCAAGAAGGTGACCGCACAAGAGTAGATGAACAAGTCAGCCAGCGCGCATTACGTGAACTATACCTGAAGGGATACGAAATCATGGTTCGGAAAAGTCATCCATGGACTATGATGTCAGCCTATAATCGAATCAACGGCATCTATTGTCAAGGCAGTGAAGACCTACTGACGAATATTCTGAGAAAGGATTGGGGATTTAAAGGGATTGTGATGACAGACTGGATCGGGGAACGAAACGATCTTCCAATTTCTGAAGAAGTTAAGGCAGGTAATGACCTGTTCATGCCTGGATATCCCATGCAGGTACAAGATATCATAAATGCCCTAAAAGACGGGCAACTCGATATCAAAGATGTCAATCGTAATGTAAAGAATATGCTGGAATATATCGTAAAGACTCCACATTTCAGAAATTACAAGTTTACGAATCATCCAGATATGAAAGCACATGCCGCAATCACACGTCAAGCTGCTACAGAGGGTATGGTACTTCTGAAAAATGACAATCATACCTTACCTATCCGTAACCTGAAGCAAGTAGCCCTTTTCGGAGTCAACTCTTACGATTTTCTTAGTGGTGGCCTTGGTTCAGGCTGTGTAAATGTACCATACGTCGTCAATATGGTACAAGGCCTGAAAAACATCGGAGTTTCCACCACTCCACAATTGACCAAGATCTATACAGATTACGTAAAATATGCCAGCGCCAAACTCCAGGCTGACAAGAACCCGGAAATGTGGTTCCTCGATCAAGGACAACCAAAACTCGACGAAATAAACATCACCAAGCGTTGTGTTGAGCATGAACTTCCACAGGCAGATGCAGCTATTATTACTATTGGACGACAGGCTGGAGAAGGAATGGATCGCTCTATCGATGGAGACTTTAATCTCAACCAGAAAGAACTAGATATGATTTCCAGAGTCAGTGATATTTTCCATGCTGCCGGGAAAAAAGTCATCGTAATCATCAACTCTGGTTCTTCTATCGAAACTGCCAGTTGGCGTGACCGTGTCGATGCCATTCTGGTAGCCTGGCAGCCTGGTGAAGAAGGAGGAAACAGCATTGCTGATGTTCTCACAGGGAAAGCAAATCCCTCTGGAAAACTGACTCAGACCTGGCCAATATCCGTGAATAATATCCCATCTACAAAGGATTTTCCACAACAGCCGGACTACTACAATCTGACCGATAAACTCGCACAACACAACGTACCGGGGGTAAATTTCACAAAACATAATGAAGATATCTATATCGGTTATCGTTATTTTGATACTTTCAATCAAAAAGTCGCTTATCCATTTGGCTATGGTTTGAGTTATACTACTTTTGCTTATAGCAAGCCAAGTGCCAAAGCTCATGGAAATCAGATAGAAATAGAAGTAACTATAAAAAATACGGGTAAAGTTGCAGGAAAAGAAATAGCCGAATGCTATGTAACAGCTCCCAAGGGGGCTTACGAGAAGCCGGCCAAGGAATTGAAAGCTTTTGCTAAAACGCAGTTGTTGGCCCCAGGTCAGAGTGAGGCTCTGAAGATGACCATCAGCAAGCGGGACCTTGCCAGTTTTGATGAAGCAAACAGCCAGTGGAAAGTGGATGCCGGAACATACGTCTTTAAAATTGGAGCCAATGTTGAAGATATCCGGTGTACGGCAAAACTGAATGAAAGTGGGTATACGGAAAAGGTGACGAATTCTCTCCCGGTAAAGGCCCAATTGCAACTACTCAGTCAAGAGAAATAAGTATCATACTACTCTTGTATCGCTTGAGAAGTGGCAAAAAAAAGACTCTTATAACTACAAAGCAGAGCCTGGAGACGATTATCTTCAGGCTTTGCCTTTTCATAAACTTAAATAAGAAAAGGACACAACCTATTTAATGCTTTCAGATGTTATTAAGTTTAAAACACTTTGAATTTTTTATAACAAATTGTATCTATCGGGAAATTATTAGTAGCTTTGAATTATTAAGAATACACTTCTCCCATAAAATATGATATCATTTCACCTATTAAGAAGGAAGTTGATGTCGAGATCAGAAAGACGAATTGAAAGAAAAGGATTTGGTTAGAAATAGAGAATGCATTATTCTTGTAAAATAATAAACATGTATGAAAAGGAATCTCTATAATCTACAGGATTTCTCGCAGATCTATGGGCTTAAGGCCACCTATGGGGCAAAGGTAGCTTATCTTTATCTCGACTATCAATCTTTCTTAAAAGCAGATTCTATCTCCTACTGTTTGGACTTCTACAGCATTTTTTTAGTTCATAAAGGAGAAGTTCTGATTCAGGTCAACAACACTAAACTTACCATACATTCCGGTCAAATCTTATATTTATCACCCTTCCAATTTCTGATGATTCTTAAAGCTACGCCTGATACGGATATAGAAAGCATTTTCGTGGCCTCTGAATATTATGAACAGATCTTAAATTCCGCCCATGATTTTACCTTAGAACTCATTGATATCTATAACATCTATTCTATTGACGAAATACAAGAAGACGAATTCCACTACACTTACAGAGAGCTTTCTCATTTTATTTCACAAAAACATGTGTATACAGAAGAAATCATACAAGACATTGTACATATCATCCAGTTTTTGCTCTCAGGCCTGACTATGCGCGGGAAGGACCTGCCTCATGATGCCAGTCACAAAGAGGAGATCTATCGTATATTTGTACATCTTGCTTCCAGGAATTTCCGT
>DAIPMC010000063.1:0-8564 GCA_036768895.1 Prevotella sp.
CGGATTCTTCAGTTCCAGTCGATTGATCTTTACATTTAATGAAGCCATAACAACTTTCTTGTATTTAATACCGGGCCTTCCTGACACACTCGTATATTCCCATCAATGGTCTTCTCCACACAACAGAGACAGGCTCCTATTCCACAGGCCATACTGTTCTCCAGACTGGCTTCACACTCGATGCCGGCCTGTTCGGCATAACGGGCCACACTCACCATCATGGGTTTGGGACCGCAGGTAGCTATCCGGTCAAATCGCTCCTCTTCCAGGACGGAATGCTGGGTGACGAAACCTTTTTCGCCCGCAGAACCGTCTTCTGTGGTAATATAGACTCTGCCATATTGCTTGAACAGGTCTGCTTCCAGCAAGTCTTTCTTACTCTTTGCTCCAAGGAGAAATACAGGTTCTCCACCTGCTTTCCTGATCTCAGCTCCGAGATATAGCAATGGAGCAACTCCTACACCGCCACCTACAAGCAGTATTTTCTCTCCTGATGACTCAGGAAGGGTATAGCCATGACCCAATGGAAGAATACAGTTAAGATGATCGCCCGCCTCTAGTCTCATCAAGCGACGAGTACCTTCACCAACTGCTGCAATCAACAACCAGAGTTGGTTTTTCTGGCGATCTACAAAATTAACGGATATAGGACGACGTAAAAAGGTAGAAGGAGAATCTTCTACACGTACCTCGACAAACTGCCCTGGGTACATCTCTGGAAGTGGCTCAGATGCCGTCAACTTAACCAGTGCATGAATATCACTGAGAGTTTCCTTGGAAACGACCTCAAGGTCCAACAGGTATCTTTTCATTTTCTTTTATCTCAGACTCCTGCAAAGGTACAAAAAATAGGTGTAAAAACGCAGGGATTTAAAAGAATAACATAATGCGCCTGTCGATTAGAGGATTATCAAAAACGATTTGTTATCTGCTCAACTTTTCACCACCTTTTTAATAAAGGCGAATATTCTTAGTTATGAGTTTATAGATGAATCCTCTTCCAATAACCTCTGTCAAGAAGATTTCGGCCTTATTTTTGGGGAACAAAAGCTTCCCAGGACATATCATCATAAAAGACCCGGATTTCTCTGATTTTACGCTGGGGTTTGTCAACAAACTTTACTCCATTGATAACACGGCTATGAGGCCTGTCATCAACCTTAAATTCTTCTGGAATTGTAGAATGGTCTGAATAGGGAACAGAAGCTTTTTCATCAAAGTTTAAACTCGGTTCCTGGACGTCTGAAACAGAATTTCCTTCTTCTTCTTCTTGCTCTTTATCTTGTAACGTATCCAACTGCATCGGACCATCGCCAAACATCAGCCAACTAAGGTTGATATCCGGAAAACGATGCTTGATCGCTTCTACATGTTTCAAGGTCGGATTTGTACGACCTGTAAAAATACTGCTCAGAGATGCTGAAGAGATTCCTAGAGTCTGAGCGAACACTTGCTGAGTCATGTGCTGGCTCTCCATCAACTGACGGATTCTGTCTTTCATTTCTGCCATAATCTGTAGCCTTATACCCTCAAAAAGGGATTTTTCTTTGATTTTACAAAGGTAAAACAAAAAATTGAATCATACAACAAACGTAGAGCGAAATTTAGTTTTCAAATTTTACATTTACAGTTTAATATTCAATAATATAAAAGCAACAAACCTGAATATTTACATTTACATTTACAAATCAATATATAAAGGTTTCTTTTAGTAGAAATGATTTGTAGAGCACTATATTGTAATTAACTGACTGTTATTGGGGTATATTCACAATTACAAATGTATAATGAAGTGCTTATGCATAAAACGGAGCATCTATATGTCAATTTATACTCAACAAATTGAAAATATAATCATAAAATACTGATTATTAGGCATATATGTACTCTATAAACGCTATGTATAATTATTTGTTTACATTCACAAACTTATATTTATCGATTTTGATTTACAAATTACATTCAATATATCAGATTTACATACATTACATTTCAATATTAAAACATGAAACAACACTTACGTATTGTAAATATATAAATCAATAATCAACATACATAAATACTAATAAATGTGAATACTGAATTTTCACCTACTCATTGAGTCCTTTTTATTCATAAATCGCGCCATTCGGGCGATTGCTTGAATCGTTCAAAACATGCGATTCTCAGAGCTTATTTTTTGGCTTAACTTGCTGAAAATCGGACACTTCTGCCGAAAAAAAGCATCATATTCAGGTTGCAAACTAGACAAAAAGGTCCCTTTTTTACCCTTTTAGGGTAAAAAAAAGGCCCGCTTTTCGATTTTTTTATCGAAAAGCGGGCCTCAAACACCCAAAACTCCTATTAAAAAATTGTTAAATCAATGCAGGATAAAAAATATCAACTCTCGCAACAACTCTCCCCCATCCGTGTTTGGATTCCCTATTCCTTTACTCTTCGCATCAGTATCCCTGATTTTTTCCAAGATCAGGATGACCTTTTGAAGACTGTAATATCTCAGTCCCGTCATGTAATCTCCTGCAGCCCATCCACCTCTGAGTCCCAGTTTTGCAGCCACCTCATTCTGGTTATTTCTATTAGGCATATACTCCACAATCAGCAGATTTTGAAAGTAGGAAAAGAGTTGGGGAAGCAAACGGTAGATGGGATAAGATTTAGGATTTTTGTTAAAATAAGTGACAATTTCATTGACCTTGAAAATTTCCTTTTTTGCAAGCGCTTTCTGGAGTTCAAAAATATTAAAATCCTTACTCACTCCCACTTCCTTCTCCACAAGGTCAGCCGTAATCCTCTTTTCATCTTTCGACAAGGAAATCATAAGTTTGTCCAGTTCTGAAGTTAATCTGCTCAGATCAGAACCGACATGGTCACCGACCATCTGTGAAGCCTTGGGTTCAATCGTCACTCCCTTCAGCTTCAGGTAAGTATCAATAAAACCAGGCAAGTCCCGGTCATACAATTTTTTCCCTTCAAAAATGACAGCTCCGGCTTTACGTGCAACAGAATAGATTTTCTTCTTTAAATCCAGTTTTCCGTTTTTGTGGCAGAAAACCAGAATAGTCGCTTTCTGTGGTTTTTCAAAATACTTCTGCAGAGGATCCAGATTCTTTAAGGCCTGCGATTCTTTCACGATGATTACCTGATGCTCAGACATCATCGGATAACGGAGAGCCAGATCTGCAACCTGAGCTGATGTCACATCCGGTCCGTAAACGATCGTCTGATTAAAATCACGCTCTTCCGGCTGAAGTACATTCTGGGCCAGATAATCAGAGATTTTATCTATATAATAAGATTCCTGTCCACCTAATATATATATAGGTGCAAATTTGCGTGTTTTCAGATCCCGCATTATTGTCCCATAGGTGATGCTTACATTTTTTTCTGCCATAGTTTCTTGATGAGAACTTCTCAGAAATGGCAATATCCATTTCTCCGGAATTCTTTTTTTTATTATCTTTGCAAATGACTTATGCAAAGGTAATGCAAATCAGACGAAATCCAAAAGGAATTCATAGTTTTGTCATCTTTCCAGATATAATTGCAAGAAGAAGTTGAAACCGAGGATAGTCTGCCGGAACTTTCTCATCCTGAGGGATTTCAAAGTCAAACTGCCACAAACAACTTTCGCATTACCTGTTTGTTTCCTGGATTTTCCACCAGAGTCGGAACTAATCAAACAAGAAAGAAATGACACCATTAAACTTACCTGATTTTCAAGTCAAACTCTCAGGAACACAAGAGAAACCGGTCATTTTTGATCTGCTCCGACGGAAATTTGTTGCACTGACCCCAGAGGAATGGGTTCGTCAGCATTTTATTCATTTTCTCATCGAACACCGTGGCTATCCTGCTTCCTTAATGCAAAATGAAATTCAATTGAAAGTAGGCAATAAGGTTCTTCGTGCCGACAGCGTACTCTACGGAAGTAATCTCCACCCGCGAATGATTATCGAGTACAAAGCCCCTGCCATAACTATCACACAAAAAGTCTTCGATCAGATTTCAACTTATAACTTGCTCCTCCATGTCGATTATCTTATTGTTTCAAACGGCATCAACCACTATGTCTGCAAAATGGATTATTCCCGGAAGAGTTATTTATTCCTTAAAGATATTCCCTGTTATAATGAACTTTAACTGACTGTCTGTTCCTTTCCTTTTTGTTTTTAAAAGGATAGCAGCAGCATGCGATGAATATCTATAAATCTTATCAGGCTATCATTGAAATACACATTTTTTTTAAAAGTCATTCTTCAGAAACAATAACCTTCTGAGTAGCAATAAATATAGAAACTATTCAAATATCCAACTTTAAAAGCGACTGAACGGAGAAAACTTTTTCTCTTTATTTTTATATATTTGCACATATAGAATGGACGTGCAGAGCAAGGTAACCGGCAGGCACTCTTATCAATTAACCTTTAAACTAAAACCAACATGACTGAAAATCAAGAATTGACTAAGGAAAAAATGAATCATATTCTATTAAGTGATTACGCCTGGCTCCATGAAGTGGGAAAAGACGGGAAACTGTCGTGGGACAGTTCCATGGCCGACTTGTGCATTTGGGTACATCAACTTTTCCTGCAGTTTGCCATTACCGACAAACATGGGAATGCAAGGAAATTTAAAAGTCTGGTACAGGAAATCTGTGCCCTCACCAACAAGATTGCACCTCACAATCCCAATTCGTATATTAACAATTCCCAAAAAGAAGATTCCGCATGGAGCAAGACCTTCATAACCCGATACAAGGAGATATTCCTAAGCGGTGAGCCGCACCCGATCCGTCATTTCCTTTCCAGGAAAAAAGACGGATAGCACTTTACCGGTACCATCCCTATTTACGATGGCACCGGTATTTATTCCTTTGCTGTTTTTCTACCAGAAATGATTACCTGTTATTCTCAATAGAAGCATAACTTTCATCCTTTACAGTCTTTTGGCAAACGTCTATTTTCTATCATCCTTTATATGATAAAGGAAATTTATCTTCCTGATATCAAAGTCTGAAAGCATAATAGTTCCCATATTAATGGTAAAGCCATAGCAAAAAGATATTTATCGAGTTTATATTTCTTATTTTATAACATCGATAAGATATAGGTTTATTAAAATTTATATCCTTCTGAATAAAAGAATCAGTCCTATAGCTTTTCCATTTTCAAGTTTCATCTCTTTATGGAATTGAATAGAAATTCACTACATATTGCCTGTGAGAGGATACGCACCCAAACAAGCATACTTATTATAAGCCGGATATATTCTAATCAAACTGTTTAAAGATATACGCCATTCATCAGGACCACTACAACAATTTGATTTCATACCATTACTTTTTAAGAAAATCTTCCTAAGACAGCCCTTTCAGAATAACTAAAACACATTTTTAATATTTGCTAAAGTATGGAAACATATTCTAATTCCTTTGAGACAAATAAGTATCGCAATATCCATAAATATTGCGACATTTGTCACTAATCTAAATTATGAAAATCATTTCTATCAACAAACGACTAAAATATATTTACTTTATTATTAACAACCTATGATTTTAAGAAAAACAACATTAATTGCAGGAATATGTGCACTCATGTGTACTACATATTCCCCTAACGTAATGGCCGCAAAAACATCCAGTTTTCCTCCGGCTGTACAACAAAGTAGAAGAATTACAGGCGAGATTCATGATGCCTCAGGAGCACTGATTGGAGCTACTGTTAAGGAGAAAGGTACCACCAATGGTGTCGTCACAGACTTGGATGGTAACTTTACCATCAATATCAAACCCGGCGCAACCCTTATCATATCTTACGTAGGATACAAAACCAGGGAAATTACTGTCGGTAATCAAAGTCATTTCAGCATCGAGCTGAAAGAAGAAGGCCACAATCTGAATGACGTAGTCGTCATCGGTTATGGTACCCAGCGCCGGGAAGCAGTCACAGGATCCGTCGCCAATGTACGCGGTGATGTACTCAATGAAGTAGCTGCACCGGACGCTGCAAGAGCATTACAGGGCCGTGTAGCAGGTGTGCTGATGACACAGACCTCTTCGCAACCTGGAGCAGAAATGCAAATCCGTATCCGTGGACAGAGATCCCTCAACGCCAGCAACGACCCGCTGATCGTTCTCAATGGTATTCCTTTCATGGGGCAGCTCAGCGACATTAACCCTGCCGACATCAAGAGCATGGATATTCTGAAAGATGCCTCCGCTACTGCCATTTACGGTAGCCGTGGTGCCAACGGCGTTATCATTATCACATCCGGCAATGGCAAGATGGAAGCTCCTGCCACCGTAAGCTACAATGCTTATGTCGGATTCAAAAAGATTTTCCATAAATATCCGATGATGAACGGTAAAGAGTTTTCCCAACTTCGCAAGGATGCGGGAATGTTTCAGAATACCGTTGATGAATCCGATGATGTAAATACAGACTGGCAGGATCTCTTCTTCAAGACAGGTATCACTACCAGCCATGACATCAGTGTTGCCGGTGGCAACAGGGGTGGCAGCTATTCTTTCGGAGGTGGTTACTACCATGACGGAGGAGTTGTGCCAACTCAGGGATTCACACGTATCTCCCTACATGGCAATCTGGACCAGATCGTCGGTAAATGGTTCCGCTTCGGACTGACTACGAACAATAGTTACCGCGAGACAACCGGAACGCAGCTTAGCATTTATAATGTACTAAGTATGAGTCCTCTGGCTAGTCCTTACGATGACAAAGGCAATCTGAAACGCACCATCAACATGCCTAACGACAACATGTATGTACTAACTAAGGATGTCGTTGATAATCTCAAGGATGTATGGCTCGATGAAAACAAGGGGTTCGGTTCTTACAATACCGTCTATGCTGAAGTAAAATGTCCCTGGGTTGACGGACTGAAATATCGTGTCAATGTCGGCCTCAACTATCGTTCCAACAAGGAAGGGACCTTCACTGGAACCGGTGTCAACAGTACTACTGCGACAACTCCGAACACAGCTTCCGTACAACAGGATGTTACCAGAAACTGGGCTGTAGAGAATATCATCACTTATGACAAAACTTTCGCAGAGAAACACCAAATCAATATTACTGGACTCTACTCTGCCGAACAGACTCGCTTTGAACGTACCTACATGAGTTCCAAATCCATCCCTGCAGAATATTTCCAGTATTATAATATTGGTGCTGCCGACGGAGAAATATCTGTTGACCCGAATAAACAAGACTACTGGCAGAGCGGACTCGAATCTTGGATGGGACGTATCATGTACAGCTATGACAACCGGTACATGATTTCAGCAGCTCTCCGTGCTGATGCATCTTCACGACTTGCCAAAGGTCATCAGTGGCATACCTATCCTGCCATCAGCGCAGGTTGGAATATTCAACGTGAAAACTTCATGAAGAAGTTTACATGGATTGACAATCTGAAACTCCGTGTAGGATATGGTGAGACCTCCAATCAGAGTATCAGTCCATATTCCACTCTGGGTGCTCTGAGCATCCGTCCATACAACTTCGGGCCTCTGAGTAACGGATATGCACGTGGATATTATGTATCTACACTGCCTAATGAAGATCTGGGATGGGAATACTCTTCTACATGGAACTTCGGTCTCGACTATTCCTTCCTGAACGGACGTATCAACGGTACATTCGAATACTACATCCAGAACACCAAGGATCTGTTGCTCGGCGTTGCTCTGCCTGCAACTACGGGTGTAAGCAGTTATACCGCCAATATTGGTAAAACCAGAAATATCGGTTTTGAATTCTCTCTCAACGGAATTATCCTTGACAATCATAACGGATGGAACTGGAGCGCCGGAGTAAACTTCTACCAGAACCGCAACAAACTGGTTGCACTGGCCTCAGGAGCTAATGAAGACGTTGACAACCGCTGGTTTGTGGGCCATCCTATTGATGTCATCTATGACTACAAGAAAATCGGCCTGTGGCAGAAAAATGATCCTTATCTCGACATCCTTGAACCCGGCGGCAATGTTGGTATGATCAAGGTACAATATACCGGAACTTACGATGCCAATGGAAAACCAACTCGTAAAATCGATGCTGACGATAGAAAGATCACCAGCATGGAACCGGACCTGATCGGTGGGTTTAACACCACTGTAGGATATAAGAACTTTGACCTGACCGTAATAGGTGCTTTCCAGATTGGCGGTAAACTCATCAGTGCCATTCACTCAGCCAACGGTTACCTGAATATGCTCAGCGGACGTAGAAATAATATCAAAGTTGACTACTATACGGAGAACAACACCAATGCCAAATACCCGAAACCAGGTGGCGCCATGTCAAGTGACAACCCTAAATACGGTTCTACTCTAGGCTATTTCAATGCCGGATATATGAAGATCCGTACCATTACCCTGGGCTACAACTTCGACAAACTGAAAGTAGTGAAAGACTTCGGTATCAATCGCCTGCGTGCATACATCTCTGTGGAGAATCCTTTCGTGTTCTTCTCTCCTTATAAGAATGAGTGCGGTCTCGATCCGGAGACCAATACGCTGAGTAATAATAGCGGCACAATGG
>DAIPMC010000063.1:8581-16164 GCA_036768895.1 Prevotella sp.
CCGTAACCATGGAAGGTTACACTGGTGCCCACACTCTGCCGGTAGTAGGCTATAATACTCCTGCCACACGTACATTCCTCTTTGGTCTCAACATTACATTCTAACTTAATCCAAACATACAATGAAAAAGATATTTTATAAAATAAGAACATTGGGTACAGCAGCTCTTGCACTGATCATGCTGGGAGGTTGTTCCGATGTGCTCAATGAGCAGCCGCGAAGCAAATATGATCCTAATTTTTTGAAGACTCAAAGTGGTATCGAAGGTGCCCTGACAGCTCTTTATGCGCATCTGCGCGATACTTATGGACAGGGCTATTATTATAACAACTGTGAGACAGGAACCGATGAATACACTTTCGCACAGTCTGCCGACGGCAACTTCAAAGATGCGGACCTTTCCGGCAACGGCACACTTGATGCCACATCAAGTCGCGCTGATGTACTCTGGGGAAATGCATTCGGCTATATCAATACATCCAGCGATGTCATAGAGAATGCCACAGCTGCTGGATTCAGCGAAAGTCTGATTTCTGAAGCACGCTTCTTCCGTGCCTTTGATTACTTCCGTCTGGTTCAAACCTTCGGAGGAGTGCCACTTGATCTGGGAGCAGGAATACTGAAATTCAATTCCAATCCTTCACGTACCTCTGCCCGCAACACGGTTCCTGAAGTATATACCAAGGCTATCGTCCCGGACTTGAACACTGCAATAACCAACTTGCCTGACAATCCTCGTGTCACCGGTGGTGTTTGCAAGAATACTGCGCGTCTGGTACTGGCTCAGGCTTACCTCACCTATGCATGGTGGCTGGAAAATCCGAACAGCATCCCTACCTATCCGGAATGTAACCGCACCGATCCTGACGGACACGATGCTAAATGGTATTTCCAGAAAGCTTATGATCTGGCTTTGGATGGTATTGCACATCCCGGACCTTTTGCCCTTCAACCTACTTTCTATGATGTCAACTTAGCACAAAATGACCGAAAGCAGTGAATACTACAATGGCAGTTCTCTTACTTACGGCAGCGGTGGTGCACCGGACAACTTTGCATCCTGGATGGTAAGTTGGAATTATCCTAACATGCTGGCTAAGACTACAGACGGCAAATCCTTCAACCCGGTACGCCGTGAAGCCTCTCAGGCTCTGGGCCGTCCCTGGACTCGTATGGCTCCCGTACAGGAAGCATTTACCAAAACCTTTGCCGACAAGACTCTGGATTCACGCTATGACGGAACTTTCACTACCGTATACCGGGCCAACTGGAATAAGGATACTCAGTATGCAGGTGCAACAGCTACCAATGCCAACGGCTTGTCTATAGCTCCTGGCGATGCTGTACTGAGTTTCGTCAACAGTGACAATGGTATCACCTATCCTTCCGGTGCTGGTGAAGACGGTATCGGTGGGGGTACGCTTCCTAATCGTGCTGACTATGTCGTAGGTCCATCAGGTATCAGCCGTTACATGTACCCTATGCTTTGGAAGATCGGCCCATACCGTACTGATAACGGAGCAGGACTTGGACAGCCGAATGCAGGTAGTACCCGTCCTTATGCTATTCTGAAATTCTCAGAATTCTACTTTGTTGCCGCTGAGGCAGCTGTGAAACTCAACATGAATACGGAGGCCCGCAATCTGATCAATGTGATCCGTGCAAGAGCCGGTAAATGGCGTTTCAGCAATGCTGACAACACGACAAAAATCGAAGATCACAGTGCAGAGATGGTTGCAGCTACACCAAGCACCATAACCATCAATTACCTGCTCGATGAAATGAGCCGTGAATATTTCGGAGAAGGCCACCGCTGGTTTGACCTCGTCCGCACACAGACATGGGCTGAGCGCGCAGGAAGTTATACCATAGCAGGCAGTGCTGCAGGTGATCATACTCCTGTAACCTACAAACGTACCATTACAAAAGAAGATTATCTGCGTCCAATACCACAGAGTCAACTCGATGCCATGCAGATGACTCCTGATGAATTGAAGAAATTCCAGAACCCTGGATATTAAAAATCATAGATTCCTATAACAATGAAAAAGGGGTTGCATCAAAATGGTGCAACCCCTTTATTGGTTATAAGCCTGAATTTGTACGGTTATTCTGAAAAACGATAATGACTATTCTTCTACACTGAAATCTTCCCTACCGACACCGCACTCGGGACAAACCCAGTCTTCCGGAAGATCTTCGAATGCTGTTCCGGGAGCAATACCGTTGTCAGGATCACCTACAGCAGGATCATAAACCCATCCACACACATTACAAATGTACTTTTTCATAATCATTCTTATTTGTGATTGGTACTTGATTACTTAAAATATCTCTTGTAAAGGCCGATAAAGCCGGCAGCATGACGAGCCTCGTCCTTTGCCATCTCATGAATAGTGTCATGAAGCGTATCATTACCCTCAGCCTTAGCTTTCTTGGCCATAGCAAACTTCTCTGCACAAGCTCCCTTTTCTGCAGTAATGCGGGCAACAAGATTGCTCTTTGTATCGCTCAGTACCTCACCAAGCAACTCTGCATAGCGTGATGCATGGTTGGCTTCTTCATAAGCATAATGCTCAAAAGCACGGGCTACTTCCGGATAACCTTCACGGTCAGCCTGACGTGACATCGCCAGATACATCCCCACCTCACTACATTCACCGGCAAAAGTATCCTTGCAGTGTTTGATCAATTCTTCAGATACGCCTTCTTTGTATGCAGCACCCAGATAATGCACTGTAGCAAAATTGAAGTCCTCATCCGTATTCTCATCCAGTTCCTTAAACTTGCTCTTAGGAGCCTTGCAAATCGGACACTGATCAGGAGCTTCTTCACCTTCATAGATGTAACCACAAACTGTGCAAATAAATTTCTTTTTCATAATAATTTGTATTTTTAACGTCTTTGTATATTGTTTCATTTATTGATATTGCAAAGGTATAATAAATATTTATTCCCTGCAAATAAATTTGTAATTATTTCAATTATTCTTTGTAATTATTTTAAATCACGTCTCTTATTCTATCTCCATCCCTATAAGCGAAACGCCTATTGTAACAGGGATTCCCCTTGTTTTATTGGTAACAAGGTTATGTACATAACCCCTATGGATATAAGTCGGGGAACAAATTTTGCCCTTTACTTTTATTGGTCAAAAATCAGATGATCCATCTTACTGATAATCAACAGAATGAGCCTTAAAACGATTTATTCAGCAAGCCAGGAACAAGTTTTCCTCGATAAAATTAATTCAACTAACAGTTTTTTGCTTATATTTGTAAACCAATAAATAAAAATAATGGACTTTAGACTGGTATATAATGAAAACTGCTATAACCAGAAATTGCCTCTACACATAGCATTACGCTATAGCGTTTTCTTTTTATTGGTATTGTTTTCTGTTATGGCTGGTGCACAGACCAGCCATGAGCAACAATACATCATACATCATCTTGGAATAAATGATGGACTTGACAACATGTCTGTATACTCTGTCCTCCAAGGTGAGACTGGAGAAATCTGGATTGGTACGAAAAGTGGTATCAATCGCTATAATGGCAATAATATACAGAATTACCGCCTTGACGGAGACATGATCTTTAGTAATGTTGCGGGAAGAATTTTTTCTCTTTACAAGGATAGAGAAAATAATATTTATGCTTATGATAACAAGGGTAATGTATATCAGTATAAGACATGGTTAGACCGATTTATTCCAGTCCTGCATTTGAAACAGTGGCTTAATGGAGATACGAAGCTTAACCGTATATATATAGATAATCGCAAGCAAATATGGATGGCAACACGTAGTGGTCTATTTATATATAAAGGTGGAAAAATACGGCAGGCAGGACCAAAAGAGGAAATCAATGATATATGTGAGGTTGATGAAAGCCGGGGAAGGAAATGTGTTGTAATTGCAACAGATCATAGAGTATGGGTACAAAGTGTAAATTCCTGGAAAGTTCTTCATAATGGAATGAATATATGTACTCAAAGCCTTTATTATGATAAGACCACTCATCTCTTATGGGTAGGCACTCTTACACAGGGTATTTGCGTATACAATTTAAAAACGGGTTTGAGCATTAATTCACCATTCTTACATTTGTCACACAATCCTGTCCGAGCAATCCTCCCCCTTGATGCTACCCGTATGCTGGCGGGTATTGATGGTGCAGGCGTATATCTGGTAGACAGGCATACCTTTCGGCATCGCTTACTCTTTAATGCTAAAGATGAAACAGATAACGCTCTTACTGGAAATGGGATTTATACCATATACGTAGATCAACAAAAAAATATATGGATGGGGTCATACACCGGCGGGGTGGATGTTGCTATCCCCAGTCTTTTCAATATTAGTATTTTTCGTCATGAGTATAAAGATGTTAACTCGTTAATGGATAATACGGTTAATGCTATTTGCGAGACATCTGATGGTACTCTTTGGTTTGCCACTAATCTTGGTCTGTCTATTTATCATCCGAAAACAGGTCTTTGGCAATATACATTGAAAAATAAAGTCGTACTTACGCTTTGCCGCGATGGTTCACAATGTGTCTGGGCTGGAACTTATGGCAACGGTGTATATCAAGTGAAAGAGAATGGCATAAGCCATGAGGTCTATTCGCTGGCAAAAGGCAATTTAAAATCAAATTATATTACAAGTTTAGCACTTGATACTGATGGCAGGCTATGGATAGGTTGTATTGATAATGAATTAGCTTGTGAATCATCTCCTCGGGCGACATATTATCCAATACGTGAAGTACAATGTCTTACTCCATTAAGTGACGGCAGGATGGCTGCCGGAACGACCGCCGGTTTCTATATTGTGAATAAAAGAACTAATAAGCAACAGAAATATTTTCTACCATCCGAATTCCTGAATCATGATGTCAATTGCTATATTGAATCGATTATTTTCATGCATCCGGATGAAGCTTGGCTCGGTACTGATGGAGGAGGTATCTATACCTATAATATACGGACGCATAGGATGAGCCAGATAACGAAGCGCAATGGTTTGCCATCAAATTGTATTACTGCACTATGCCATGATTCCAAGGGGCGTATTTTCATTAGTACGGACAATGGACTTGCTATGATCTTGCCAGGGCAAAGGAATGCTCGCAAACTGATAGCCATTAAAGGTATTGACCAGGAATATAATCGTATGGCTTGCTGTCTTACGCATGATGGACATCTGCTTTTTGGTGGTAATAATGGAGCTGTAATACTTGAGCCGTCCCAGATGGAATATATCTTTTATAAGGCTATATTGAATATTAGGGATATTAATGTAGTAGGTTCTACCAATAATGTGAATGATTCACTTCGAGCTAACTTATACCGCATGGTAAGAAAAGGTAAGGTAAACTTATCATATAATCAGAATACCTTTGAAATTAATTTTGAATGCATTAATTATCGTTTTCAGTATGATATTCAATATGAATATATGCTTAAAGGGTTTGATAATCAGTGGGTGACAATGCCTCGATTACAAAATCTCCGCTATACGAATTTGCCTCCGGGTGACTATACTCTTTATATTCGAAGTATAAGCCGTACGGATGGGCATATTATTGACCAGAAACAACTTGAGATTAACATTGCTCGTCCATGGTGGAACTCTTTCTTTGCATGGGTAATCTATATTATTTTATTGAGTTGGATATCATCCATCATTTGGAAATGGTATCACAGTAGATTAAAGCAAAGGTATTACAACGAAAAAATTAATTTTTTTGTTAATACAGCCCATGATATCCGTACTCCTTTAAGTTTGGTACTGGCTCCACTTAATGATATTGCCAAGGATGAGTCTCTTAGTTCAAACAGCCGCTGCTATCTTGATATCGCCAGAAAGAATGGGGGCAAATTACTGAATATAATTACCAGCTTACTCGATTTTCAGAAAGTGGACCGTTATACAGAACGTATGAGCGTACAAGAATTTGACGTAGCATCGCTTTTAAAGGCACAAGCTGATAAGTTCCGCTTGTTAGCAGAAGGAAAACACATTACGCTCTCTGTAGGAGAATGCCCACGACATCAACCGGTATGGATGGATCCGGAAATGTCAGATAAGATTTTTGAGAATCTGCTTTCTAATGCTATTAAGTATACTCAGGAAGATGGCAAGATTGTGCTTGAAGCTACTACGGATGATCACTCTATTTATATTAAGGTAAAAGATAATGGAATTGGCATTCCTCAGAAAGCACAGAAGAATATATTCCAGAATTTTTATCGGGCTCCGAATGGAATAAACACGAAACAAATGGGTAGTGGCTTGGGGCTTATTTTATGTCGTCGGCTTGTAGAAGCTCATCATGGGAAACTTTCTTTTATTAGTAAGGAGAATGAAGGAACTGTTTTCGTGGTACAATTGCCTCAAGGAAATGCTCATTTTCGTAAGTTTATGCACAATGATACAGATCGCCATGAGAATAATCATGTTATTACTGAAGAAAGAAAAGATAATGTTTCCTTGTGTGTAAATCATAGGAATAAAACTTTTGATTTATCTTCTCCTGATGTTCTGGAAGATCAACCTACAAGTACTGCAGATGATAGAAACAGGGACAGTATACTTTTTGTAGACGATAATATAGAGTTGCTTCATTACATGCAACTTTCATTCTCAGAAGAGTATAACATCATCATCCGGAAGAGTGCAGAAGAAGCTCTTACATATCTTAAGAATAATACGTGCAATATTGTAGTATCTGATGTTATGATGGAGGGAATGGATGGCACTGAATTGTGTAAGCGAATTAAAGAGAATGCTGACATTTCATGGATCCCTGTCATCCTGCTTACAGCAAAATCCGGTAAAGATTTTGTAGTGGAAGGTTTACAGTACGGAGCTGATGACTATATTACCAAACCTTTTGATACCGATATATTGAAGAGCAAGATTCACAGTATACTTGATAACCGTAGGCGCCTGAGCAAATATTATTTGAACAGGTCGATAGAAATGGCAAGTCAGGTAAGAGATCGTACATCATCTTCATCTTTAAAGTCAGTTGAAGCCGATGATGAAACCACCTCGGAGCCACAGCTTAATATCGAAGAGAAGGCTTTTGTAGAGAAGGCTACCCAAATAGTGCTTGATCATCTTTCTGATGAAAATTTTGATATTAATAAACTTTGTAGAGAGATGACGATGAGCAGAACGTTATTCTATGGTAAAATCAAGGCACTTACATCAGAGAGTCCTCAGAAATTTATCCAATCTTTACGTTTGGAACAAGCAGCCGCACTTCTCAAGCAAGGATATTCTGTTCTGGATGTTTCTACCATGGCAGGTTTTGTCAATGTAAAGTATTTCAGTACCGTTTTCAAAAAATATTTTGGAGTGTCTCCAAGTAAATATAAATTAAGTTTTGAAAATAAGTGATTTGAATGGATTCTTGTAGAAAAGGCGACATTGGTGATTAAGGCTTACCACAATCACCAATGTCGTTTTTATATTTCATTTGCTTTTGGAAGTCAGCCAACTCTTTCTGGCAGCAAGTTTCAGTCTCATATTAAGCCCTATACAGGATCTATACATGTACCCTATTTTT
>DAIPMC010000064.1:0-12390 GCA_036768895.1 Prevotella sp.
TGTTCAATAATAAGAGATTCGGTTCTATCCATATCAAAACACAAAATATCTCCAGATATAATAGAAAATTCTCAAAAGAATCTATAATATTACTTTTTCTTAACTGGAACTACCTTAGTAGGTTTCAAAGTTTCATTACGACGGTTTGTAACCGTTACGACAGCCTGAGCAAAAGTGATAAAGGCACGGCCGGTAATTGAATCCACATCCAATACTGACGGTTTTCCAGCATCTCCACTGTCACAGATACTCTGTACAATAGGAATCTGAGCCAGCAAAGGTACCCCCATCTCTTTAGCCAGATTCTTACATCCCTCTTTGCCAAAAAGATAATACTTGTTTTGTGGAAGTTCTACAGGGGTAAACCAAGCCATATTCTCAACCAGACCTAGAATCGGAACATTAACCTTGTCATTGCGATACATATCAATACCCTTTCGTGCATCTGCAAGAGCTACCTTCTGAGGTGTACTGACAATAATAGCTCCTGTAATAGCAAGAGACTGGAGAAGGGTCAAATGAATATCACTTGTCCCAGGAGGTGTATCAAGAATGAAATAATCAAGATCGCCCCAGTCTGAATCCCGAATCAATTGGGTAAGTGCATTGGATGCCATCATTCCACGCCATAATGTAGCAGCATCGGGATTGACAAAAAAACCGATGGAAAGAATCTTAATACCATACTTGTCTATTGGTTCTATCAAATCGCGGCCATCTTTCTTAATACCGTATGGACGGGCATCTTCTATACCTAACATCTTAGGTATTGAAGGACCGAAAATATCACAATCAAGTATTCCGACTTTATAACCTAATTTAGATAATGCAATAGCCAGATTTACTGCTACGGTAGACTTTCCTACCCCACCCTTACCGGAACTTACAGCAATGACATTCTTTACATCAGGCAAGAACTTTCCAGGTTCAGGAGCTTTTTTAGACAGGAATTGTGTTGTAATCGTGACCTGAACATCAGGAGAGATGGAATAATGAATTGCTGCCTCAGCAGCCTTCACTGTTGATTTAAGGAAAGGGTCTGTTTCTCTGGGAAAAATAAGTGAAAAAGATACCATTAACTCATTGATACGGATATTATCAGCCACCATATTACTATCGACAAGGTTTTTCTTTGTACCCGGATAGATTACCGTTGCCAAAGCATCTTTGATTAATTTAGGATATAAATTCATACTATTAAATTTCTTTTGTTTGAATAATCTTTTGAACATATAAGAAGTATTTTTCTAATATGACAAATTATTGAGCTGGATGAAAAAACAGGAAAAAACAGATGATTTATATCTCTTCAGAACCCAATAAATTCAACTCTTCTCATCATGCAAATTTATCAATAAAAGGTGTAAAATACAAATAAAAACTAAAAAATTTCAGAAACTATCTAAATTTACCTACCTTTGTAATACATAAGAAAAAGGCATTTGAGAATCATTAATGAAAATAAAATATATTCTTTCCATACTCCTCATCTTTACCCTGTCCAGTACTTCCATGAAAGCACAAGATGTGGTTTGGTTTAACGGCAGCCAAGCTGTAAGTTACAATATCCAGAAGAAAGTCTCACCGGTAGTTCAAACTGCAGTGGAACTATTCAGCCAAGATATGAAAGCTGTCACAGGTTATAAGGCGGAACAGGAAAAAGATGCAAAAATTGAGATTTATCAACTAGACAAAGCTTCCAAAAAAGAATTCAAGAAATTAGGTTCAGAACTAATTCCTATCAAAAAATTTATTGCTTGTAAGGAAAGTTTTTATATTGGAAACCGTGACAAAAAGATAATTATTGTAGGAAGTGATGGTATAGGAACCGCTTATGGAATCCTTGAGTTATCACAAATGGCCGGAATATCACCATGGAAAGATATCACCGGAATTCCCCCTGTAAAACAAAAATACCTGATTTTAAAATCAGGATTTCAAACCATACAAACGCCGGGAATCACACGACGTGGTATATTGATCGTTAACCAAAACTTTCCCATACCGGATAACAAGGATTATGAAAACACTCTCAAACTGCTTCTTCGTCTAAAAGGTGATATAATCGTAACCAATAATGAAAACGATAAACATTTTCCCGGTAACAAATCATTCCATTATCTGGCAGCCAAGTATGGCATTTCTGTTGAAAGCGAAAAGAATCTGAAGGATATTACTGTTCTTCCACTTGCCTATGTACAGGATTATGATCATCCTTTGAACATTACGAAAAGGCAACCCGGATATATTCTGGAAAACCTCAAACAAAGCAAAAACAAAAAAGTATGGATTGCAGCTATCCACATCCCTCACGCTACGGACTATAATATCAACCTTTTCTTCAATTTGGCTTGGAATCCTATTTATACTGATGAAAGTCATCTGACAGAAGATTATCAGCAATGGTTGTCTCAACAGTTTGGAAGTATTTTAGGTTCTAAACTCTTTCCATTAATGACAGAATACTACCGCCTCTCAGGAATCTGCAAACCGGAATTCCAGGCTAAAGCAGATTTCAACTCAGGAGAATTCGGAAATGAACTGGATCGGTATATTGCTACCTGGGAGAGTTTGGCAAAACGCCTTGAACATGAAGACTATCTGGTATCTCCAGAAAACAAGAAAGCATATTTCACAAGTATTAAGTATCCGGTCCTTGCCTCTGCCTATACTACAAAAATGCATTTAGAGGCACAAGAAGCCAGAAATATAGCCCGCCCAGGATTATTTTATAATGATACAGAAGCTTTAGAAGCAGCAGCTAATAGTATGAAAGCTTTTCAGCAGATACAAAAATTAAGTAATGAGTATCCAGATCTGCCAATCATCAAAGCGCCCGAACTGCCAGGGAAACTCACGGATAAGCAGATTCAACAGTATAGTACAGAACGCGATGAAGACTTACAGCCTTTAGCCAGCGAACTGGACCATGTAGTTGCATTGAATGCCAATTCTTATACAAACACGACGTATGGTACTACAAATATACCTTTGTTAGGGCATAGCAATGAAGCTGTAAATATTCCCCAAAACGGAGAACTGACCTATAACTTCATGAATGAGAATGTCTCCGATGATTCAGGAGTTGTCAGGATTGCTACGATTCCTGAAGCAAGTTATTCCTATTCCATAAATATAGATGGTCAGGTCATAAAACACGTTACTACACAGCCTACGTTAGCAGATAAACTTCGAGGACAGACCATCACAACGGTTTCTGTTTATCTCCCCTCAGGCGAGCATACACTTACACTAAAAGCCTTATCATCAAATGTCATCTTTGATCAATGGATGTACGATGATGACAAAGACAGGATATTCTATGTGTTTCCTGTAACTTATTGATCCCCCTCAAAATATTACGGTCTCAGTATTCTCATCTCACTTACTAAATTCCAAACCACTGCGTTTATCCCGCCTGTAACTCCGATAATCATCCAGTGGAATTTCCACATCAGGTTCGTGGAGCAATCCTTCACGAGATAATCGGAATTTCATATATTTTATAGGTATGCCACGTTCTATCCACATCCTCTCGTAATACGTCTGAATGTCAAGAATATGCCTTGTATCTTCATCAAGTCCTTTCTCATGATAAAGATCCTGAGTAGAAAAAAGCAATGCCAGATGATTTACCTTTACCAGTTCCTGTGTATAAGTAAATAGAAAATGAGAGTCTGTCTTCAGATGGATGAGCCCACCATCTATCAGGAAATCCCGATACCGATTCAGGAAAAACGTACTTGTCAGTCTTTTTCGAGCATTCTTCATCTGAGGATCACTGAAAGTCAACCAGATCTCCTGTACCTCATCCTGGGAAAAGAACCGATTGATAATCTCTATATTAGTTCTTAAGAAAGCGACATTGTCCAATCCTTCTTCAAGGGCTTTCCGAGCACCCGTCCACATCCGGGCGCCCTTAATATCTACACCAATAAAATTAACTTTAGGATAAAGCCGGGCTAATTCTACCGTATATTCCCCTTTTCCGCAACCTAATTCCAGGACAATAGGCTGCAAATTGTGAAAGCAGGTCTCACGCCAATGTCCTTTCATCTCAAAAGGCACATTCTCGACAACTGAATAAGGATATTGGAAGACATTTTTAAAGGTCTCCATCTCCGCAAATTTTGCTAATTTTCCTTTCCCCATCGTACTGTTTCTGTGTTTGCAAAGATAGGAATTTAAACTGAGTTCCACAAAAAAATGCCTGCCAAAAAAATCTGACAGGCACTATCTGATATATCAAGCTATTATCACTTCGATCAGTCAATCACGATAGAAGTCCATTGATGTTTATCCGGGATTGTACCATACTGAATACCACGGAGTGTATTATACAGTTTAGTAGACCAAGGTCCCGGTTTGTCACCAAACTTATATGTTTTACCAGTATCCAAATCATCGAGTTCAGATATAGGAGAGATGACGGCAGCAGTTCCACAAGCACCAGCCTCATCGAAAGTACCCAATTCCTCAACAGGAACAGGGCGACGCTCAACCTTCAGTCCTAAATCTTCTGCAATCTGAATCAGACTCTTGTTGGTGATAGAAGGAAGAATAGAAGTACTCTTCGGAGTAATATAAGTATTGTTCTTGATGCCAAAGAAATTGGCAGCTCCACATTCATCCACATATTTTTTCTCCTTGGAATCAAGGTAAAACTCACTGCCATAACCCTTATTCGCAGCAAACATGTGCGCGCGGAGAGAAGCAGCATAGTTGCCACCTACTTTATAAATACCTGTACCTAGAGGAGCAGCACGGTCATAATCGCGAACGATAGCATATTTATTACTGACAAAGCCACCCTTGAAATAAGGACCTACTGGAGTAACAAAAATCAAGAAGAGATAATCCTTAGAAGGATGAACCCCTACCTGAGAACTGATACCTATCAGCAATGGACGAATATATAAAGTCGCACCACTCTCATAAGGTGGAATATATTCCTGATTCAAGCGAACAACCTTCTTGACCATTTCTGCGAACATCTCCGTAGGAACCTTTGGCATGACGATTCCATCACAAGTACTCTGCAGACGGGCTGCATTATCCTTCACACGGAAGACACGTACTTTACCGTCCGGACAACGATAAGCTTTCAATCCCTCAAAAGCTTCCTGGCCATAGTGCAGGCAAGTAGCAGCCATGTGCAGCTTGATGTATTCATCAGAGCAAACTTCTATCTCACCCCATTTCCCGTTGCGATAATAGCAACGGACATTGTAGTCGGTTGGAAGATAACCAAACGACAAATTAGCCCAATCTAAATCTTTCATAATCACACTGATTTAAACGTTCTATGTTGTAATCTATTGCAAAAGTACGAAAATAATTGATAATTTACAACTTTTCAAAAGAGAATTAGATATATATTCCTTCAAGATATAACTTGTAAAAAGTCCACAATTACTGGTAACCTGTTCAGAATCAGTCAAAGTAGCTCTTCCCCCTTCTTTCTTGAAAAGCAAATCTTTATCTATTTTTCATTGAGAATAAAGCATCTCAACTAATTATAGTTCTCAGAAAAGATAATCAATCCTGATTAATCTTTATCCAATATCTGATGAATCTCATTATCAGTCTTCGTCAATTTTTCTTTACACAACTTGATAAGTTTTTTAGCCTTTTCCAGTTGTACAGTCAAAGAATCGATATCTAATTCATCATTTTCCATTTTATTGACGATCTCCTCCAACTGATGTACCGCCTCTTCGTATTTTACTGTTGTTTCTTTCTTCGCCATAATAACAATTTTATAATTATAGATTCAGACAGAAATGAAAAAACATCCATTTCTTCTATTCCTGATTCTAAGTCATTCTATGATAGATTTAACAACACCTTTGGATAATTTGGTTTCGATCTCATCACCCCTTTTCAGCACTGTCGCATCACGGACACTTTTTCCATGATAAAGAGTAATACTATATCCCCGTTGTAAAAGTCGTTGAGGATCAACCGACCTGATCCTCTGATCAAGGAGCTGGAGCCGATGCTGTTCCCTTTCCACCTTATACAAAGTGATTTCCGGTATTCGCTGTAACCAGATCTCAAGCCTATGGCCCTCATCAGCGATCAATTGCTTCGAGGCAGAAAGAAGGCGTAAGTGCAGGTTTTCCACTTTATTTTCCTGTCTAGCTCTGACAACAGAAAACAGAGACGGAATCTGACCAGCCAATCGATTAAGTCGCAACTTTTCCATCTGCAATTGATGTTGCACTACATGAACAATCTTTTCCCTTGCATCTTCTATTCGACTATAAGTATTTTGTAAATTATCAATCAGGAAATCTGCAGCAGCCGTCGGCGTCTTCACCCTGATATGGGAAACTATATCCAAGACACTTTCATCGCGATCATGTCCTATCCCTGTTATAATAGGTAAGGGGAAATTAGCCACATTCTCAGCCAACTCAAGTGTATCAAAACCGGAAAGATCACTGGTTGAACCTCCTCCACGGATAATGACCACAACATCAAAGTCATTCTGACGAGCAAAAATAGCATTCAAGGCATTGACAACGCTTTTCTCAATGCCTTCCCCTTGCATAGTAGTTTGAAAAAGTTCTGTAGTAAACTGAAAGCCAAAATTATTCTCGGCTAATTGATGACAGAAATCCCCATATCCAGCGGCTCCACCACTGGATATAACGGCAATACGTTGGGCAAAAAGTGAAAACGGTAATTCCTTCTGAAGATTCAACACGCCCTCCTCCTGTAGCTGATGAATGATTTCCAAGCGTTTTCTGGCCATATCACCCAGTGTATAATCAGGATCAATATCATCTACAATCCAGGAGAATCCATAGTTCTCATGAAACTGTGCATGAACCTGCAAAAGCACTTGCATCCCAGAGTGCAAAGTCTGCCTGGTAATTCTCTCAAAAGCGGGTTTGAGAAGCAACCATGTAGAACGCCAACATTTTGCCGAAGCCCTTGCAACAGGCGTATTGGAAGAATTCTCCTTCTGAATAAGCTCCATATAACAGTTATGGTTCACTTCTCTGATCTGAGACAGTTCTGCCTGCACCCAATAAGAGTCAGGCATATCCAAATCAATAAGATCACGAACCATACAGTTCAACTCATATAATGTCAACGCTTTCTGCTTCATTTTCTATTTCTTCTCCGTTACGAAAGCCATATAGATATTTATTTCTCCAACCCATTATTATCTCCTGCCACATCCATCTTCACACCTACAGTTATCATTCTTTTCCAAGTTGATAGGCCTTCCAAAAATTCGGCACACCATAGCCAAAGATATTATCAGGATGAGTATAACGGTCAGCACTTTCTTTCACTAAATGAATAATCTGAAAAGCTGTTTTATCCGGTAGAGCCTGCCAGAGGCAAGCTACCATACCAGCAATCAAAGGAGATGCAAAAGAAGTACCCATATCATTGAGAATCACTCCATGCCCCGTCACTACTTCAGTAGGACTTCCAAGAGCCATAACATCAGGTTTTATCCTACCATCAGCAGTAGGCCCGACAGAACTGAAAGGTGCATTGACCCCATTCGAACTTATTGCACCCACCGTAAGGATATTACGAGCATCAGCAGGGAAACTGATTTTCTTCCAGGTTCCCATACCATCATTCCCGGCACTATTTACAAGAACGATTCCTTTTCCAGCAAGCAAAGAAGCCGTACGGGAAATCAAAGCAGTCTCTCCATTCTGATCAGAATAACTGTAATTCTGGGTTGAATCATCAAAATTATGATAACCTAAGGAACTATTAATCACATCCACCCCTACAGAATCCGCATATTCCGCAGCTTCTGCCCAATAATCCTCCTCAGCCTGACTCTCTGTCTGCGCATCTTCACTACGAAGCAGCAGATAAGATGCTTCAGGAGCCGTTCCGACATAATAGTTAGGAATGTTTACAGCCATCACAGAAAGAACCATAGTACCATGCTCAATTTCTTTAAACAGATTCTTGGATTTCGGAACCACAAAATCAGCCATTCCCACAATATGGACCTTATTAAAAGCGGGAATCCTATCCACATTCATATCCCCGCCGTCAATTACCCCTATCAATTCTCCATTACCGCGGAAACCAGCATGATGAAGTCGGATACCATTCAGATTTTCCACCTGAGTCTGTGTGGCTCCATATTCATCATTCGTATCCGCTTCCCAACTATTAAATTCTTTCCAGTATCCCGATCGGACACATTCGGTAAGAGAATCAGGTGAAGTAAAGACCTTCTTTTCTTCCCGTATAAAAGGAAGATGGGCCAGTGCCTTCAAATCTCTCCGGGAATGAACCCTGATCAATACGGTATTATTCCATTTACTCTTCCCTACAATCTCCATTCCACATCCCTGAAGAGCAGCCAGATAATCTGAAGAAACAGGAAGATCCGTGCTGTCAACTGCCAGATGTTGACGTATGCGACGTTCGAGAGAACGTTTTGAAAGAAATTTTTCAGGATGACTAATCGTATAAATCGAATGACGCTTATCTGTCATATAAAGACGGTAAAGATATGTTTTACCTCCAGGATAACCAACCTTGGTCAACCCTAATGGGCCCGCCATGGAAAACATCTGGACAAAAAACGACAGGAAGAACAAAAATAAATATTTCTTCATGATTCTTAGAATAGTTCTTGTGTGGGTTACAAAAGTAGTATAAATCCTCTAAAACACCAAAAGATAAACTTTTTTTAATGTTGATAAACCAGAAAAGAAGAAAGCACGAGTCCTCTTTTGACAATATTATTCATGGCAATGAAATGCTTTTATCGGTTATCTATGATCTGACCATTAAGAAGCAAAGCCTTTCTCTCATTCCTCAAAAAGTGGTACGATTATTCCAGAGTTTGACCTTAATACGAGCCATTGTCACAAAATTTCTGTACCTTTGTACTCATTATAATAAAGATGTATGGATAACAAAAAAGCTACACTTGAACTTGGAACACAACCTATAGGAAAACTTCTCATTCAATATGCTACGCCAGGAATCATCGCGATGGTAGCCTCATCACTCTACAATATTATAGACCGGATTTTTATAGGTCAGATAGTTGGTCCATTGGCTATATCCGGTTTAGCTATCACTTTCCCGTTTATGAACCTGACCGGAGCTTTCGGGGCCGGTATCGGAGTCGGTTCATCAAACGCTATCTCACTCAAACTCGGTCAAAAAGACTACAAGACGGCAGAACGAATATTCGGAAACACCATTTCTCTCAATCTTATTATCGGACTCTCTGTAGGTGCTATCTGCTTAGTGTTTCTGGATCCTATATTAAGATTCTTTGGCGCCAGTGATGCAACTATTCCATACGCCCGAAGTTTTATGCAGATCATTCTTGCGGGAAACGTTTTCTCGCACATGTATCTCGGAATGAATGCAGTATTACGAGCAGCCAGCAAGCCGAAGATGGCTATGAAATCCGTAATCTTCACGGTAGTCATGAATGTTTTCCTCGACATGGTATTCATCTGGTGGTTGCATTTCGGCATACGAGGGGCTGCATTCGCTACGCTGATATCCCAGGCCATTGCACTCTGTTGGCAAATGAAAGCATTTACCAACA
Organism: Prevotella sp.; assembly: GCA_036768895.1. GTDB lineage: Bacteria > Bacteroidota > Bacteroidia > Bacteroidales > Bacteroidaceae > Prevotella. The sequence continues at coordinate 9,569 of DAIPMC010000064.1, forward strand.
AAGATGAGCTCTTACACCTCAAGAAAGGAATCTACAAACTCAATTCGAAACTGGTAAAGATGATTCTATCAATCGGGATATCTCCCTTCTTGATGAATGTATTCATGTGCATTGTCGTAATTATCATGAACAATCAACTTGTCAGATATGGTGGCGACCTTGCAGTGGGCTCATACGGTATTGCCAATGGTATTGCTACCATATTCGGTATGATTGTAATGGGCATCAACCAAGGGATGCAACCCATTGCCGGATATAACTATGGAGCCAGACGACCTGACCGGGTTTTCAGGGTTCTGAAGTTAGCCATCTTTGTGGCTACCGGAGCTATGACCTGTGGCTGGATACTCGGAGAATTTTTCCCTTACTATTGTGCCCGGATATTTACCTCCGACCAGCATTTGCTCGCCCTTTCCATTAAGGCTATCAAAATCAACATGACCATGTTCCCCATACTGGGGCTTCAATTTGTAACCGTCAACTTCTTTCAATGTATCGGCAAAGTAAAGGTCAGTATATTTCTCTCTATGACGCGGCAAATGCTTTTTCTTCTGCCTCTACTAGCTATACTTCCTACAATCTTCGGATTTGATGGAGTATGGTATTCTCTACCGGGAGCAGATTTCTCCTCAACGGTAGTTTCAGCCTGCATGCTGGCATATTTTATCAGAAAATATAAAAGACAAAAAGGGAAAATCACCTCCAAGGAAACAAACCATGAGGGATAATCTGCAAACAGGCCTCGTCAGACCTCTGATAACAGTCTAAGCTATCAAGCGAAATCTGTCAAATATTGATTATAAATATAAAAAACAAAGGTTATCAGTCATTATAAAAGAAAATCACTATCTTTGCAAGTGATCTGGCAACCACCAACAGCTAAAACGTAAATGGAAGGAACCTACGACAACAAGAAAGCCACTCTAAAATTAGGTACACAACCTATCGGAAAGTTACTATGGCAATATGCTATGCCAGGAATCATAGCCATGGTGGCTTCTTCACTTTATAACATTATTGACCGGATATTTATAGGTCAGGTAGTTGGTCCATTGGCCATTTCCGGTCTTGCTATTACCTTTCCTTTCATGAACCTTGCAGGGGCCTTCGGTGCTGCAATCGGAGTAGGAGCTTCAACTTCCATTTCCATGAAACTTGGTCAAAAGGATTATGATACTGCTGAAAATCTGTTAGGAAATACGGTAGTGCTTAATCTGATCATCGGAATCACCGTTGGTATGGTATGCCTGATATTTCTGAATCCGAGTTTAAGATTCTTCGGAGCCAGTAATGCTACCCTCCCATACGCCCGCAGTTTCATGCAAGTCATTCTGGTTGGCAATGTCGTCTTCCAGATGTACTATGGTATGAACGCTGTACTCCGTTCAGCAAGTAAACCCAAACAGGCAATGTTTGCTACTGTCTTTACAGTGATTATGAATATCTTTCTGGACATGGTATTTATCTGGTGGCTCCATTTTGGCATCAGAGGTGCAGCTTTTGCCACATTGATATCAATGTCTCTTGCCCTTATATGGCAGATGAAACTCCTTAGCAACAAGAAAGAGCTTTTACACTTTAAAAGGGGAATCTACAGATTAAAAAAACAATTGGTCAACTTAATTCTCAGTATCGGTATATCACCATTTCTAATGAACGTCTGCACCTGTATTATTGTTATCTTCATGAACAAGCAACTTGAACATTACGGAGGGGATTTTGCAGTAGGTTCATACGGAATAGCAAATGGTATAGCCACCGTCTTCATCATGATCGTTTTCGGAATCAATATGGGCATGCAACCTATAGCTGCATATAATTACGGAGCACAACTCCATGACAGATTGTTCCGGGTCCTGAGATATTCTATTTATGGAGCTACGGCTGTCATGTTCACAGGATGGTTGATCGGGGAATTTCTACCACATTACTGTGCCAGAATGTTCACCACAGATCCAACACTCATCAGGATGTCCGTAAAAGCCATCCGAATCAACCAGACTATGTTCCCTATCATCGGATTTCAGATAGTAACCACTAATTTCTTCCAATGTATAGGAAAAGTAAAAATCAGTATTTTCCTGTCGCTATCACGACAACTTCTATTCCTATTGCCCCTACTGATCTTACTACCCACCTATTTTGGTCTCAATGGTGTCTGGTTTTCTCTTCCATCGGCAGATCTTACTGCAGCCATCACAGCTGCTTGTGTCCTTTTGTTTTATGTCAGGAAACACAGAAATACGGCATTAAGTATATCCAGAACTAAGAAATCAATCCAGAAAGATTCTACAAATATCCATGAACAAAAACAATATAATGAGAATTGAGTATGAAAGATGACAAAATTATTATAACTGTCGGCAGACAAATCGGAAGCGGAGGAAGAACTATCGCCAAGATTCTTTCTGAGCAATTTCACTGTTCTTTCTATGATAAGGAAATTCTCAACTTAGCTGCCAAAGAGAGTGGATTGTGTGAAAAGTTTCTTGAAAAGAATGATGAACATAAAGGCTTCTTTGGGAGTCTGCTACATTTTCAGATGGCTTTCATCAGTGGAAGCAACACATACGAAGGCACAAATCTGCAAGAACAGATATACCAGTTTCAAAGTGATGTCATTCGAAAGGCAGCAGAAAAGGGGAATTGTGTATTTGTAGGCAGAACAGCAGATTACTTGCTACGGAACCAGAAAAACATCGTAAACATCTTTATTACAGCTTTCCCGGAAACACGTGTGGAAAGAGTCTGTAAACGAATGAACATCAATGCTGAAGCTGCCCGCAAATATATCAAAGAACAAGAACACGAAAGGGCTTCCT
>DAIPMC010000064.1:12431-15283 GCA_036768895.1 Prevotella sp.
ATTCTTGGTATAAAAGATACAGCTGACTATATCGCTGAGTTCATCAAACAAAGATTTAAATGCAAGATGGAAGAGTAATTCAAAAAGGTTAAAATGAAAAAAATTGGTATTATCAGTGATACCCACTCTTACTGGGATGACCGCTACGAAAAATACTTCGGTGATTGCGATGAGATCTGGCATGCCGGAGATATCGGTTCTATCGAGTTAGCTGATAGATTTGAGGCCATGCATCCTATATTCCGCGCTGTTTATGGGAATTGTGACGACAACAAACTCCGGGAAAGATACCCGGAAATCCTACGTTTTAAATGTGAAGACGTAGACGTTCTCATCAAGCATATCGGTGGATATCCAGGGAATTACGACCGGAGTATAAGGGGAATGATTTATGCCAATCCTCCTCAACTTTTTATAGATGGACATTCTCATATTCTGAAAATCAAATATGACAAAACTCTTCAACTCCTGCATATCAATCCCGGAGCGGCGGGCATTATGGGTTGGCAAAAGGAGAGAACAATGGTCAGGCTTACTATCGACCATAAAAAATTCACGGACTGCGAAGTGATTACTTTAGGAGAAAACAAAACCAAATTATAACGCGAAACCGGAAATCACAAATTACAAAGCCAAAAGATAATAATATGAAGACTTATTTAGTTACCGGTGCTGCAGGTTTCATCGGTTCCAATTTTATCAAATACCTGCTTAAGAAATATGAGAATGATGAAATTAAAATCATCATTCTTGACGCACTTACCTATGCTGGGAATCTGGGTACAATCAAGGATGACATCGACAATAAACGTTGCTTCTTTGTCAAAGGTGATATCTGCGATAAAACTTTGGCAGATAAATTATTTGCCGAGAATGATATCGACTATGTCATCAACTTTGCAGCAGAGAGTCATGTAGATCGTTCCATAGAAGATCCGCAACTTTTTCTTACTGTCAACATCCTGGGTTGCCAGAATCTCATGGATGCAGCCAAGAAGGCATGGGTTACAGGCAAGGACAACCAGGGATACCCTATCTGGAAAACGGGGAAGCGGTTCCATCAGGTTTCTACTGATGAAGTATACGGTTCATTAGGATCTACAGGCTATTTTACGGAGAAGACTCCTCTCGGTCCACACAGTCCCTATTCAGCCAGTAAGGCCAGCGCCGATTTCGTTGTCAGAGCTTACCATGACACATTTCATCTACCGTGTACCATTACTCGGTGCTCTAATAATTATGGTCCTTACCAGTTTCCGGAGAAATTAATTCCGTTGATGATCAACAATGTTCTGGAAGGTAAGAAACTTCCTGTTTATGGAGAGGGGCAGAATGTCCGTGACTGGTTATATGTAGATGACCACTGCAAAGCTATAGACATGGTCGTTCGCCAGGGACGTGACGGTCAAGTCTACAACATCGGTGGACATAATGAGATGAAAAATATCGATATTGTCAGACTAATCATCAGGACTATCCATGATTCTATGACCAAGAATCCAGATTTACGCCATATTCTTCACGATTCAGCGAAAGAAGTCCACGGCATAGATAATGTGGACTGGATTAATGATAATCTGATTGAACATGTTGCAGATCGCCTCGGTCACGACCAGCGTTATGCCATTGACCCTATGAAAGCGAAGGAAGAACTCGGTTGGTATCCAGAGACCAAGTTTGCTGAAGGCATCAAGAAAACGATAGAATGGAATCTGAACAACCAGAAATGGATTGAAGAAGTCACTTCCGGCAACTATCAGAAATACTATGATATCATGTACGGAAAAGGCAGACATGGACAAGTTCTCTAAGGAATTACAGGATACTCTTATCCAATTAGGCCAGGTTCCTGATCATTTTTCAGAACAACAGGAGCATTACATAAAGCACCTGCTGCATCTGCTTACCGTACAGGATGAGGTAATCTTCCGTGAATACTATAGTCTCTTCGGAACCGAGATCCACCCTTTGGACGACCTTGCCTACAAGCATGGGACAGATACGGAAACAATGATGAATATCATTGAGAAGAATCTTCGCAAACTTGCTATTACACCGGAATGGCAGCAAGTTATAAAACCTTTAATAACCGGACAGCAAAAGAAGTAACACCTATAATAATATTGATAAATGAAAAGAATAATGCTTCTAGGTTCAGGCGAACTTGGAAAAGAGTTTACCATTGCCGCCAAAAGAGCTGGGCTCTATGTGATTGCCTGCGATAGATATGACAATGCTCCAGCCATGCAAGTAGCCGACGAACACGATGTATTCAGTATGCTTGATGGAAAGGCTTTACGTGCAGCCGTCAAGAAACATCACCCGGATATCATTGTTCCAGAGATCGAAGCTATCCGGACCGAGTGTCTGTTCGATTTCGAAAAACAAGGTATTCAGGTCGTCCCATCTGCACGTGCAGTCAACTATACCATGAACCGCCGTGCTATTCGAGATCTTGCTGCCAATGAACTGGGTATCAGGACCGCAAAATATGTCTATGCCAAGACATACGAAGAATTCAAATCCGGCGCTGAAAAGATTGGTTTCCCATGCGTTGTCAAACCCTTGATGTCATCATCAGGACACGGCCAGAGTTACGTGAACAACGAACAAGAACTGGAAGTGGCTTATAAAGATGCCATGGAAGAAGGACGTGGTGACATTCCGGAAGTTATCATCGAAGAATTCATAGACTTTCAACTCGAATTTGTTCTCCTTACCATTACTCAGAAAAATGGTCCTACTCTCTTCTGCCCGCCTATCGAAGATATTCAAAAAGGTGGTGATTACTGTGAGAGTTGGCAACCTGCCAGGAATATTCCGGAAGAAGCTCTGCAGAAAGCCAAGGAAAT
>DAIPMC010000065.1:0-15021 GCA_036768895.1 Prevotella sp.
ACAGAAAAAGCAAATGCTAATAAAAGTGGGGTTGGGTACGAAAAGAAAATTATCACAGCTGATTTAATGACAAAAAGTTCTGCTAATTATATTATACCAATTAAGAGAAATAATAAAATAGATAAGATTCCAACATTTTTGGGGGCAACATTATATATTGACTTTAATGATGATGGTAAATATTTCGATAATTATAGGACATTACTTGCACGAATATATAATGAGGACATTAAGTTGAAACCTGCTTTGGGGAATAATCCTTTTAAGACTAAAGAACTTTCAAGTAAAATTAGCTTAGGATTAAGTCTTGGAACAGTCAACTTTCAAGATCCTGCTCTAAGTGGTAAGGTGTCGTTTGATTATAGTAAGAACGATGGAGATTTTCTTATAGGAAATGGTGAATACGCTTTTACAACACACTGGAGCACTGCAGGGATGGGCTGTATATATTGTTATAGAGATAAAGTAAGGAGAATAGGTTATAATCCTTCATTTAAGGATTTTCCAAGTCGTGATTCTATAACAAAATTCGATTTTAGTTCAAGATGTAGAACAATAAATGAGGGGCAGATTGTCATTTTAGAAAATCAAAATAATAAATTTGCGGCTATTAAGGTCACAAAAATTTTCAAAAACGTTAATGATTTCGGCCATTTGCTGAATTTCGAATATCAAATTTATCGCGATTTTTGATAGATATTTTAATATCTACTCATGTAATCTCATAGCGTCTCATAGTTCCCTTGAATGACGTTTTTGAGAGCAATTTTTAATGTCAAGAAAAAATCAACGGTACAAATAGGGTACAAGAAATAGGGCAAAAAGATAAGGTAAAATAGTGTAAAGTGTTATAAATCAAACACTTTACACTATTTTAGTAATGGATAGTAATCGATATTAATGGGCAATTATTTGCCGATGCAAAAATGTTTGAAGATATTATTTAACACCTCATTAGGAGTGATTTGACCTCCGGTAATCTCACCGAGTTGATCCAGACATATACGAAGATCTTCAGAAAGAAGATCACCACTCAGATTATCCTTCAATCCCTGCAAGACCCGCTCTATGCTTTCTTTACCGGCCATTAAAGCGTCATAGTGCCGCGCACTGGTTACAATAACCGAATTTTCGTTAATCTCAGGAATATCAGCAGTTACATACAATTTCTCCTGTAGTTCAGAAATATGAGTACCCTGTTTAGCACTCAAAGAAATCACCGGTATCGTAGAAGGTATCTTTAACAGACTATTGTCTTTGTCTATTTTGTTACGTACGATAATCAAAGATTTGCCAAAGGTCTTGGACTGGATATCTTCTACTTCCTGAGTAGAAGGTTGCTGGTCAACCATCCACAAAATGATGGCGGCCTCACTGATTTTCTTATACGTCCGTTCAATACCTAATTTTTCTATTTCATCATCCGTTTTACGGAGTCCGGCCGTATCAATAAACCGGAAAGTCAATCCATGGATCTCAGTAGTATCCTCAATGACATCACGGGTAGTCCCATCAATATCACTGACGATAGCCTTATCCTCATGAAGGAGTTGATTGAGTAGGGTACTCTTACCGACATTGGTCTTACCGATGATTGCTACAGGTATACCATGCTTTAGTGCATTACCCGTTTCAAAGGAATGGGCAAGTAGGGTGATCTTATCATCAATTTTCTGAGCGAGTGCTTTCAATTGGCTCCGGTCAGCAAATTCCAATTCCTCATGATCACTGAAATCAAGTTCCAATTCGAGGAGAGAAGTCATTTTAAGTAATTGTTCACGTAATTCACCTAACTCGCTGCTAAAATGACCTTTAAGTTGACTAATAGCCAATTGATGAGAAGCCCGGTTCGTTGCAGCGACCAAATCAGCCACAGCCTCAGCCTGACTAAGATCCATTTTCCCATTTAGGTAAGCCCGCCGTGTATATTCACCCGGACCAGCCTGACGACAACCACAATCAATCAAACGCTTGAGGACCTGACTGAGGACATAACGGCTACCATGACAGGAAATTTCTGTAGAGTCTTCACCTGTATAACTATGCGGTGAACGAAACACACACACCAATACATCATCTATGATTTGATCATCTCCGTCAATGATCTCACCATAATGAACAGTATTAGCCTTTCCCTCAGCCAAAGACTTGACACCGGCAGGACGAAATATTTGATCAGTTATAGAAATTGCATTTGGTCCGCTAACCCGAACAACTCCGATAGCTCCTCCCGCCGGAGTAGCAAGGGCACAAATTGTAGTATTATCCATTTAAATCCTATCCAAAACTAATTTTATCAATCCATCAATGGAATTCTTATAACCTGCATTTGCCTTATGCGCCAAACGATTGGCGATAACCATACAGCAAGTCAATGCCTTATGGCCCATCAACATGGACAGCCCTTCAACAGCCGAGCTTTCCATCTCAAAATTAGTTATCTTAAGTCCTTGATATTCAAATTTCTCTATTTTTTCATTCAAGTTAGGGTCCGCAAGAGGAAGACGAAGTTCACGCCCCTGAGGACCGAAGAATCCACCACAGGCAATCGTTGCACCCCTCACCATATCCTTTTGAGCAATCCGATCAAGAAGTTCAGAATCACTGGTAGCGACATAGGGATTACCCATACTGTCATTCCATTTTACCTGTTGTTTGAATTCACGTTCAAAATCAAGATCACTCATTTGGTTTCTTCCGGCATAGAAATTAAGCAATCCATCAAAGCCAATACTCTTGACGCTTGCTATAAAAGTACCGGTTGGAGTATTAGGCTGCAACCCTCCGCATGTTCCGACACGGACGATCGTCAATGAGCGCAGATGATCCTTGACCTTACGGGTTTTGAAATCTATATTTGCCAAGGCATCCAGTTCATTTAATACAATATCAATATTATCGCATCCGATACCCGTACTTGTTACTGTAATTCGTTTACCATTATATTCCCCTGTAACAGAATGAAATTCACGGTTCTCGACTTCACTTTCTACAGATTGAAAATGAGAGGATACAAGTTTGACTCGCCCTGGATCACCAACCAAAATAACTTTATCAGCCAACTGTTCCGGTTTAAGATGAAGGTGGAATATACTTCCGTCCGAATTAATAATCAATTCTGATTCTGCAAAATATTGTGTCATATTTTCTGTATTTTAAATCGTTTTTATTTCTACAACCCATGGTTGCATATAATTGTAAATCACAAAAATACAAAAAGAACTGGAAAGGAGCAAGGAATTTAAGTATTATTGTGGAATCCTACCTCCTTCCTTCCAATAAAAAAGGAAGACCCAATATCTTGATGATTTTGAGTCTTCCTCCTGACAAGAATTAATTTATAAGACCTTTATATGTTCTTGTTCTGAAGTTTCATGTCCATACTTGCAGCTGCACGCCTACCGTCACCCATAGCCAGGATTACCGTAGCGCCACCACGCACAATATCTCCTCCGGCAAAAATGTCAGGTCGGCTGGACTGCATTTGATCATTGACCACGATAGTATTCTTTCTTCCGAGTTCAAGACCTTTGATAGATTTTGGTACAAGTGGGTTAGGGGATACTCCGATTGCAACAATAACCTGATCACATTCCAAGGTCATCGTTTTTCCAGTTACATGAGGACTCCGACGGCCACTCTCATCAGGTTCACCAAGTTGCATGATATCAAGAACTGCTGCTCTTACCCGATCCTGATCATCTGTCAGGTATTCTTTTGGATTATGCAAAGTCAGGAAATGTATTCCCTCTTCCTTTGCATGTTTGACTTCTTCCCGACGAGCCGGCATCTCTGCTTCGCTCCGACGGTAAACCAATGTTACGTCAGCACCAAGCCGCTTAGCCGTACGGCAAGAATCCATGGCAGTATTACCTCCTCCTACGACAACTACTTTTTTACCGATATTTATAGGTGTATCGGTCAGAGGATTAGCAGCATCCATCAGGTTAACACGAGTAAGATATTCATTAGAGCTCATCACATTGATAAGATTCTCTCCGGGAATATTCATAAATCTTGGTAATCCGGCACCGGAACCAACGAAAATGCCTTTAAAACCTTTACCTTCAAGTTCCTCAACCTTAATGGTTTTGCCAATAATACAATCTGTATGAAAGTGTACACCCATCTTACGAAGGTTATCTACCTCCACATCTACGATACGGTTAGGCAACCGGAATTCAGGAATACCATATTTCAGCACTCCTCCGATTTCATGAAGAGCTTCGAAGACATAGACCTCATAGCCTTTCTTGACCATATCGCCGGCAAAACTCAAGCCAGCCGGTCCCGAACCGACCACTGCAACCTTAATACCATTACCGGGAGCAAGAGCTGGAAGAGAAGATTCTCCACTTTCCCGCTCATAATCGGCAGCGAAACGTTCCAGATTGCCGATTGCGACAGCTTTTTGTCCCATCTTCAAATGGATACACTTGCTTTCACACTGCTTTTCCTGTGGACAGACACGACCACAAACAGCCGGTAGGGCAGACGTGTCCTTCAAGACTTTAGCTGCAGCAAGAAATTGACCTCGTTCTATATTTTTGACAAAAGAAGGAATATTAATGCTCACCGGGCAGCCCTCCACACAAGTAGGTTTGGCACAATCCAGACACCGCTTTGCTTCCATTAGTGCCATTTCTTTCGTAAGTCCCTGATTCACCTCTTCCAATCGGGTAGTAGCCCTGTAAGCCGGATCAAGTTCAGGCATGTTAACACGAGGTATAGCATTCCGTTCTTTCGGTTTCATGGAAGCGCGTAAGTCCTTTCTCCACTGTGCATTACGATCTACAAGAATACTGATAGGATCATCAGTAGGCTTCACATCCATCGTAATAAGTGCTCTTTCTTTTTTTCCATCAGCATCAACGGCCACAGTATTCAGATGTCTCTGGTAATTCTCCATTTTCTCATGTTCAACGTTCTTAAACGTTCCCATACGCTTGAACATTTCATCCCAATCCACCAAGTCACCGTCAAATTCCGGACCATCAATACATACAAATTTTGTCTTTCCACCTATAGTCAACCGGCAAGCACCGCACATCCCAGTACCATCAACCATAATGGTATTCAAAGAAACAGAATTAGAAACGCCGTATTTTTTACCTAATAAAGAAGTAAACTTCATCATTACAGGAGGTCCGATAGCGATTACCTTATCAACCTGCTCACGCTTAAGTACCTGTTCGACTCCAACAGTAACTACACCTTTCTGACCACAGGATCCATCATCAGTCATGATGATTACGTCGTCAGAATATTTTCTGACTTCATCCACCATAATTACAAGGTTTTTCGTACGGCCAGCCAAAACAGAAACCACTCTGTTTCCAGCTTTTTTCAAAGCCGTAAGAATAGGGAGGATGGCCGCAATACCAATACCGCCTCCTGCACAAACCACTGTGCCATAGTGTTCTATATCCGACGGGTTACCTAAAGGGCCTACAATATCGTTGACACTATCACCTACAGACAGACGGCATAATTTAGTAGAGGAGAGACCAACCTCTTGAATAACAAGGGTTAGCGTTCCCTTTTCAGAATCAGCCTTGGCAATCGTATAAGGTACACGTTCACTGACCTTATCCACTCTGACAATAATAAAGTTACCAGGTTTACAGCTCCTGGCTATCAATGGAGCTTCCACTTCCATACAAAAAACTTTATCGGAAAATTGTTTTTTCGTGATAATCTTATACATACATTTAGATTTTATTTTCTATGGATATAAAACGTTTGCAATGTCTCTAAAACAGGTATTACTAAAGAAAAATATGATTCGCTGATGCCCCAACGACTTAAATTATTTTTTGATACCAATAAGTTAGCAAGTTACTTTCAACAAAAATCAGTTTTCTCCTTATGAATAAAGAAGATATCCAACTGACCTTGAATGAAATTTTAGTTTTTCTACGGTATAATCAAAAAAGAGGAGAACGAATCTCCTCTTTTTTGATATCAATCATTAAAATTCTTATCATCAAGCATCTCGAAACCACAATAGGGGACAAGTGCCTTCGGAACACGAACCCCCTCAGGAGTCTGGTTATTTTCCAGAATAGCAGCAACAATTCGAGGTAATGCCAGAGCAGAACCATTCAATGTATGACAAAGTTCGATCTTCTTGTCAGTTGCACGACGATAACGACATCTTAAGCGATTAGCCTGATAAGTTTCAAAATTAGATACAGAAGATACTTCCAGCCAGCGTTTTTGAGCAGCACTCCAAACCTCGAAATCATAACAAATGGAAGAAGTGAAACTCATATCACCGCCACAGAGACGTAAGATGTGATAAGGCAACTCCAATTTCTGGCAAAGACCTTCAACATGTTTTAACATCTCTTTCAAAGAGTCATAACTATGCTCCGGAGTATCTATACGTACCAGTTCTACCTTATCAAACTGATGTAGGCGGTTCAAACCACGGACATCTTTTCCGTATGAACCAGCCTCTCGGCGGAAACAAGCAGAATAAGCACATAACTTAACCGGCAACTTCTTCTCGTCAAGAATGACATCCCTGAAGATGTTTGTAACCGGAACCTCAGCAGTAGGGATAAGATAGAGATCATCCAGAGTACAATGGTACATCTGATTCTCCTTATCAGGCAATTGACCTGTACCATAACCCGAATCTTCATTCACCACATACGGTGGCTGTATTTCCAAATAGCCATCTTTCCGGGCTTCGTTCAGAAAGAATGCTTCGAGAGCACGCTGAAAACGGGCCATTTTTCCAATATAAATAGGGAATCCGGCTCCTGATATTTTCACACCCAGATCAAAGTCAACCAAATTAAACTTCTTGCAAATATCCCAGTGACAAAGTGCATCAGCAGGCAGGTCAGGGATTTTACCTCCATTTTTGACAACCACATTATCATGGAAATCTTTACCTTCAGGCACATCATCGTTAGGAATATTCGGAATGGAAAGCAGCAAATCTGTCATGTCTTTCTGTGACTTATCCATCACATCCTGAAGAGCCTTTGAATCAGCTTTAAGATCAGCAACCTCTGTCTTGACCTTTTCAGCTTCATCTTTCTTTCCGGATTTCATAAGTCCGCCAATCTCCTTGGAGAGTTGGTTCTGGCGCTGCTTATTTGCATCAACTTTCTGTTGAGCTTCACGGCGTATTTTATCAAATTCAAGTACCTTCTCAATAGATTCACGTGCGCCCTCAAAGTGCTTTTTCTCAAGTCCCTTGATCACATGCTCTGTTTCTTCACTAATCTGTTTAAGTGTAAGCATAAGATATATCTATATATTTTATAAATTAATTCCTTTCAGAAAGACTTTTTACAAGAAGCAAAAATACGAAATAAAATTGAAATGTGAAAATCTTTCTCTAGAAATTGTAAACCTGAATTAAATAACGCAAAAAGCCTGCTCGTATATGAGCAGGCTTTTATTGTTTGTTTGGAATAAGTTTTGTTTTTATTTAGGCGTCCGCCTGAGTCTTCTTAGCATAATCTTCAGGAGACAAAACAGAAACGGTACTCTTATCTCTTCTGCCTTTGTGGAAGTATACAACTCCATCACTCAAAGCATAAAGCGTATCGTCTTTACCTTGAGCAACATTGTCACCTGCAAAATGCTTATTACCACGCTGACGAACAATAATGTTACCAGCCGTAATTTTTTGACCACCCCAGATTTTAACGCCTAACCTCTTCGAAGCCGACTCACGGCCGTTCTTAGAACTACCTACACCTTTTTTATGTGCCATAATGAATTCCTCCGATTTTAAGCGATTACTTGTTTTACTTTAAGTTCTGTGAAGTGAGTGCGGTGTCCCATGTGTTTGCGTTCGTCTTTACGACGGTGCATTTTAAATACCAGCACCTTGTCACCTTTGACAATAGGGTTGACCACCTCAACTACTACTTTTGCCCCCTCAACAGTGGGCGCGCCGACAGTTATTGCTCCATCTTTATCAACGAGCAACACCTTGTCAAACTCAACAGTCTTACCGGTTTCTGCATCCTTAATGTGATGCACAAAGAGATTTTTCCCTTCTTCAGCCCTAAACTGCTGACCGTTAATTTCTACAATTGCGTACATTTATTTTTAATAAAACGGTTTTCTACCGCCAGGCGTCCGCCTTTTCTGACAGAACTTATCTAAGCCCACACGGCAAATCGGCAACAAAATTACAAAAAAGATTGCAGACCTAACGGACATAAAAGTAGAATTACCACTAATTTAACAACTATTAACTACATGGAAATTTATCTGGAAAGAAGTAGAAGAATGTTATCCGGAATTGAATATATGATATTGATGTAAGTCAAGAAACTAAATCTAAAGTAGTTTTATCAGAATTTGCAGGGATTCAGTTTTTGGAAAATATTTTATATTTGCAATTAGTAAAAGTTTTTAGTTAGTAAATGTTTAGATTAGTCTTTTAATTTATATTTCGATTATTAAGTTTAAGATTACAAAGACGTCAGATATTAGAAAAGGCTAAAAGATTGTTCAAAAGGATGACACAGGCGAGCATGCAAAACCATGCTCTTTACAAAATTAAAATAAGCGTAGTTTCAGAAGTGATTCTGGAGGTGCGCTTATTATTAGTAGCGACCACATATAGCTCTGCCCACTATTTAAATATAATACGTATTATGATAAATAGACATTTCCGTATATCCCTATCGACACATATATTAAAGGATCCTCTATTCTGATACCTTTCATAACAGAAAAATATTAAAACCTCATAACTATAAAAAAACAAATCAAAACAGGTTCCGTATGACTTCTCAAAAAGATCTAGATAAAAAAACAGTTGAGTCAATGATTCGACTTTATTGTAAACATCAATTAAAAACCGAAGAGTTACCTGAGAAATATCAGGAACTTATCCATTATGCAAATCAGCGGTTGGATCATTGCAGTTGGGGAAAAGAAAAACCACCTTGTAAGGATTGTCCACACCACTGCTATGCACCAGAGCAGCGGAGGGAAATCCGTAAAATCATGAGATGGGCTGGTCCCAGAATGTTATTTTGGAGTCCAAAAGCAGCATTCAGACATCTTATCCAGGTCCTGTACACTCGAACATCAAGGCGCTTCAAACATGGAGCAAGAACAGGCAGATAGGCAAATTCCTACACATACTTATTCCTATTTAGTACGATCAAATACATTATAGCCGGTAATTCCATCCTAACTCATAACAATCCGTTCAGAAGAGAAATCTGTCTGTTCCCAGCCAAATAAAAAGCCGGAGTAACCATCACGGTTACCCCGGTTCGAATATGATCTAATTCTACTCAGATACTGTTTCTCTTCAGGAAACAATACCGCTTCATTATTTCAGTTTGCAATAACCGTAAACAGCCTGAGAGCCCAATTCCTCTTCAATGCGGATCAACTGGTTATATTTAGCCATACGGTCCGTACGACTCATACTTCCGGTCTTGATCTGTCCAGAGTTAGTTGCTACAGCAATATCAGCGATTGTAGTGTCTTCCGTTTCACCAGAACGATGTGATGTAACCGTATTATAATTGTGACGGTGAGCCATCTCAATAGCTTCCAAAGTCTCTGTCAGAGTACCAATCTGGTTTACCTTGATCAGGATTGCATTAGCTGCCCCTTGTTTAATACCTTTCTCTAAGAATTTTGTATTAGTAACGAACAAATCATCACCAACCAACTGTACCTTCTGACCAAGAGCCTTTGTCATTTTAGTCCAGCCTTCCCAGTCGTTTTCATCCAATCCATCTTCTACAGAATCAATAGGATATTTAGAAATCAACTGATCAACATATTCGATCTGTTCTTCATCAGAGAGTTTTTTGCCTTTAGGATCTTTTGGCATGCCATTAGAAAGTTGCTTATAGTTATAATAGTATTTACCATTCTCCTTAACAGAAAATTCACTGGCCGCACAGTCAATAGCAATCGTAATGTCTTTTCCCGGTTTGTACCCAGCATCCTTAATAGCATCTACGATACACTGTAAGGCATCCTCAATACCGTTTAGGGCTGGTGCGAAACCGCCTTCATCACCTACAGCAGTAGACAATCCACGTTTCTTCAATAATTTCTGTAAGGCATGGAAAGTCTCTGATCCCATGCGAATGGCCTCTTTCTCAGAAGGAGCGCCAACAGGACGGATCATAAACTCCTGAAAAGCAATAGGAGCATCGGAATGAGCACCACCATTTATAATGTTCATCATCGGTACTGGCATTACATAAGTATTGCAACCACCGATATAACGATATAGAGGAATGTTCAAGGCTTTGGCAGCCGTATGAGCAGCAGCCAGACTTACACCGAGAATAGCATTAGCACCTAACTTGCTTTTTGTCGGTGTACCATCTAATGCCAGCATCTTCATATCCAGTGCACGCTGATTGAGGACATCATCTCCTATCAATGCAGGAGCTATGGTTTTGTTGACATTATTGACGGCCTTCTGTACACCTTTTCCTCCAAAACGGCTCTTGTCCCCATCTCTAAGTTCCAAAGCCTCGTTTTCACCAGTTGAAGCACCTGATGGTACACTGGCACGTCCCATTACACCATTTTCCAATGTAAGTTCTACCTCTACGGTAGGATTACCTCTTGAATCGAGGATTTCTCTTGCATGAATCTTTTGAATTTTCATAAATTTGACAATTTATTTAATAAAATGCATAATACTTTGTTCATCTTTACGTATTTCCAAAGATACAAAGAACTTTTAATATTAATCTTGGAGAAATGATTTTTGTTCAAAAAAGTAACATTATTTAATACTTGCATAATATACATTGAAGTCATTCTTCCAAAGAATCATAACCGGTCACCCCTATTCGATTGGACTTACAGTTGTTTCTGAACTTTTAGATCCGTTAAAAGACTGAAAAGTTGAACGGGAATAACGATATTTTCCTTTAATATAAATTAGCTTATGGGTATTTTTTCCAAAAAAAAACAGCCTGAAACGAATAATGGTTTATAATCTGAAAATACGTACCTGTGTGAACCAGATATGATCTGGGATGTAATATAGTAGATAAAGTATATTTTTCTGGCGAACAGAAAACAGAATCCTGTGTACCTATTGGCATCTTCAATTTTCCATCTGTATTAAAATAAAACTGTTGATTGTCATAAGACGATGGATATTTTATTTCTCCTTGAAGTTTAAGATCACTAAGATATTCTTTTCCTTCAGTAATTGTAAGGGACAAGGTATCATTGAAATTAGGAGAAAACAGTACATCTTTTGAGTTACTTTCTGAATAGTTATAGATAATAGTTGTATCCATCTGGCATTTAAGAGTATCCGTAAAATCATCCTTATTACTATAAAAATTCACTTCATCAAGTTCATACACCTCATTATTAGAAGCTGATGTTTGAATCTGGTCATCTTCATTATTGTCACACGAACTCACTATAATTGAAAAAACGGCAAGGACTATATATCCAATTCTTTTCATAATTCCCCTTTTTAAATCCTGTAATTGTTGCTTATATCAAAAGCATATTATATCTTCATTGACCTAATATTCAACAACTTATGCCGTAATGTACTTACACCTTAGCGGTAATGTACTTACACCTTAGCGGTAATGTGATTACACCTCAGCGGTAATGAGATTACCAATACTATGACAACATTGAACACATAGTCTGATTTTTATCAACCGATTCAAAGAGGTAGCATTATAGATCTATTTTTAATTCTGGAAATACTTACAAATCCGGTTTTATCAATTTGATCCAATCATCAATACGTTCATCAGTCTTATCACTTTCATTAACCTCATCCAGAGCCAGACCGACAAATTTATCATCAATTACAGATTCAGAATCATCATAATGATAGCCATCGGCAGGAACAGCCCCAATAAACCTTATGCCACTGTTCTGAAGTCCCTTATAAAGTTCCGACATCCCACCACAGAAAGTATCACCGTAACTCTCAGAATCACCACAACCGAACAATGCGACGGTTTTTCCTTTCAGATTGCATGCCTGAAGAATCTTAAGGCCATCATACCAGTCATCCTGAAAGTCTCCGGCTCCCCATGTAGAAGTTCCAAGTATCAGATTTACAGCTTCATTAACCTGTCCAGCATTCAACTGAGCCACATTAATCACATCATTATCAGACAAACCAAGTTTCTTACTGATTCTTGAAGCAATATCCTCGCATATTCCAGTTGAGGATCCATAAATCACATACGTCTTATTCATAGTCTTTAATTTTTAAAATTACACAACTACTTTTCATCTACAGATTATCGATACTTCTTCAACCATAAAAGATTTCTAAATCACTGATACAAAGATAACATAAAGAAATGGAATCTACAATACCTTAATATCATAAATTTTACGATATTGCAAACTCCACAAGAGTTGAGAGCATATCAAATGAATAAATTGACATTTGACTGCTCAGCACGTTCCATATATGTTGCAACTCCACCGATAGTAACCCCATCCAGGAGTTCTTCCTTATGAATACCCATCATATCCATAGTCATCTGGCAAGCGATAAACTCCACGCCTTGATCCATAGCTTGTTGTCGAAGTTCTTCCAAAGAACCTATATTCTTTTTCCGCATCAGGTGACGCATCACCTTTCCGCCCATTCCCATCATACTCATCTGTGACAATCGCAGTTTTTTACTACTGGAAGGCATCATCCAGGAGAACATCCTGCCGAAGAAATCTTTCTTAACTTCAGGTTTATGCTCCTTCTTGATGACATTAAGTCCCCAGAAAGTAAAGAAGATAGACACTTTCTTTCCCGTGGCAGCCGCTCCGTTAGCCAAGACAAAGGTAGCAATGGCACGGTCAAGATCATCACTAAACAGAATAAATGACTTATTATTTCCACCTGGAACAGAAGCAACGGAATCCTGCGAAGCACCTTTCTCTATGACGACCTTGTGGTAGCCTTTTTCATCACTTGAAGAAACCAGCGCATTACCTGTACTCTGGCACCATGCCCGAGCATCACGAGGAAATCCGGGATCTGTAGCGATGACTTCTATCTGCCTTCCGACAGGTAAACCATCCATAGTCTCTTTTAATTTCAAGATGGGTCCAGGACACTGAAGTCCACAGGCATCAACTTTCAGCACTTGTATCTGATCTTTTAAAGATTCAGGTTGCTCCTCACATTTTCCGATTTGAGGCGATTCATTTCGAATTTCCTGAGTAGCCGCACAATAGAGTTGGTAGCCGCCTGACAGATTCCGGACATTCTTATAGCCCCTTCCGACCAAGATACGAAGAGCAAGATAACCACGCAATCCTACGGCACAGAACAACATCACAGGCCGATCCTTAGGAATTTCATTTATTCGTCCCCTCAGATCATCAAGAGGAATATTGACAGCTCCGTCGATTGTTCCCAGTTGATATTCTTCTTGAGTCCTGACATCAATCAGACAAGCCTGTTTCTTATCCATATCCCTGACTTCACGCCAGTAGACTACAGGCATAGCTCCACTAATAATATTCGCGGCTGTATAACCGGCAATCGCCAGTGGGTCTTTCGCCGAAGAATACGGAGGAGCATAAGCCTGTTCGAGTTTGATCAGATCATATATGGTCCCATCATGTTTAATGATCAGAGAAAGTTGGTCAATCCGCTTGTCCACACCATCATGTCCGACGCACTGTGCTCCGTACAAATGTCCCGACTTCGGATCGAAAACCAATTTTGTAATCAATGGGAACGCTCCGGGATAATAACCAGCATGTGATGAACTTGATGTCGTACTAGACTGATAAAGAACCCCGTCCTGTTTAAGCCTTTTAGCAGGAAGTCCTGTAGAAGCGACCGTCAAGTCAAAGATCTTGGCAACAGCGGTTCCAATAGCACCTTCATAAGTTTCCTTATTACCAAATACCATATTATCAGCTACGATCCGAGCCTGACGATTAGCTGGTCCAGCCAGATAATTGAGCCAAGGTTTTCCTGTAATGGGATTGGTAAACTCTATGGCATCCCCTACTGCATATATATCTTCAATGGAAGTTTCGAGATAAGAATCAACATGAATTCCCCTCTCTCCTATTTTTATTCCAGCATCAGCAGCCAGTTTTGTGGCAGGACGTACACCAATGGATAATAAAACAAGATCCGTTTTAATGCATTCACCTGAAGAAAGAAATACATTAATTTGATTCCCTTCCTTTTCAAAATGTTCAACCCCTTTACCCAAATAAAGACCTACTCCATGTGCCATCAATTCCTGATGAACAAAAGAAGCCATAGAAAAATCTACCGGTGCCATAACCTGATACGCCATCTCAACTATAGAAACTGAGATTCCAGCAGACTTCAGATTCTCAGCCATCTCAAGACCTATAAATCCACCACCTACAACAATCGCATGCCGGACAACATTCTGATCCATATATGTCTTGATAGCGTCTGTGTCTTCCACATTGCGTAAGGTAAAAATCCCCGGCAAGTCGATACCCGGAAATGGCGGACGAACAGGCTTGGAGCCTGGAGACAACAGCAGACGGTCATAAGTTTCCTCATATTTTGTTCCATCAGCTCGTTGCACGACTACGGTTTTCTTCTCAGGAACAATCGCAGTGACCTCATTTTCTACTCGCACATCAATATTAAATCTTCTTGAAAACGTTTCTGGAGTTTGTACGAATAATCTATTCCGGTTGGAAATAACTCCTCCGATATAATAAGGTAAGCCACAATTGGCGTAAGAAATATATTTTCCTTTTTCGATAAGGATGATTTCTGCCGTTTCATCAGCCCTTCTGATGCGGGCTGCAGCTGTAGCACCACCCGCTACTCCACCAATAATTACATGTTTCATAAATCTTATCCATTCTATTGTTAATAATTTCCTTTGGAAATATTTGCAAATATAATTACTTTAGTACTATTATACAAATTTCTTGAAAAAACAATTTCGCCATTAAACAATATTTAACTCTTTGATTTTAAATTCAATCAGACAATAGCTAATTCGATGATATACCCCAAAATAAGAAGAAAAGTCAAAACATATTATCAAA
>DAIPMC010000066.1:0-10229 GCA_036768895.1 Prevotella sp.
ACGGATGTCATTCCGATTTTTCTTCCAATTAATCCTGGCATTTCAATAAAACTTTAAATCAATAAATTCTCTTGTTAGTTTCAACCGATTAAACCTTAATTTCCACTTCCACTCCACTGGGCAACTCAAGTTTCATCAAAGCATCAACCGTCTTAGCTGTTGAACTATAAATATCAATAAGACGTTTGAAATCTGACAGTTGGAACTGCTCACGAGATTTTTTATTGACGAATGTAGAACGGTTAACCGTATAAATACGTTTGTGGGTTGGCAATGGAATAGGTCCACTGACAATAGCACCTGTAGCTTTAACGGCCTTCACGATTTTTTCTGCTGACTTATCAACCAATTGATGGTCATAAGATTTCAGCTTAATTCTGATTTTCTGACTCATTTTTATATTTGTTAAATATTAAAGAAAGGGGAGAAGACTTGCTCTTAAGAGTCATTCGCTAAGTAGCAGTCTCCATCCCATCAATTATTTACAAAAGTTCCGAATGACCCTTGATCTCATCAAGAACCGCCTTGGCGATACCTTTTGATACAGGAGCATGATGATCATACTCCATAGATGATGTAGCGCGGCCAGAAGTAATCGTACGTAAAGCGGTCACATAGCCAAACATTTCAGCAAGAGGAACCATAGCTTTAACGATACGTGCGCCACTACGGGTCTCATCCATTCCCTGGACCATACCACGGCGCTTGTTCAAGTCTCCAATGACGTCACCCATGTTCTCTTCAGGAGTAACAACCTCAACCTTCATAATCGGTTCCATCAAGACAGGACCAGCCTTTGGGCACATCTCACGAAATGCCTGATGAGCTACCAACTCGAATGAAATTTGGTCAGAGTCTACTGGGTGGAAACTACCATCAGTCAAGGTAACCTTCAAGCCAGTCATTGGGAAACCACCTAGTATACCATTTCCAAGGCAATCCTGGAATCCCTTCTGTACAGAAGGGATAAATTCCTTAGGCACATTACCACCTTTAACCTGATTAACAAACTGCAAATCGCCTTCAGTATAGTCTTGATCCTTCGGACCAATAGTAACCTCAATACAAGCGAACTTACCACGACCACCAGTTTGCTTCTTATAAGTCTGACGATCCTGCACCTCTCTTGTAATAGCCTCTTTGTAATTTACCTGAGGTTTTCCTTCTGTGCATTCAACCTTAAACTCACGGCGCAGACGTTCTATAATAATATCCAAATGCAACTCACCCATACCAGAGATAATAGTCTGTCCACTCTGTTCATCAGTATGTACGGTAAAGGTAGGATCTTCTTCAGCCAACTTAGCGAGTCCATTATCCATCTTAGCGACATCAGCCTGAGATTTAGGTTCAACAGCAACAGAAATCACAGGATCAGGGAATGTCATAGATTCCAGAACGATTGGATGGTTTTCATCACATAGCGTATCGCCAGTATGGATATCCTTAAAACCAACACCGGCACCAATATCACCGGCATCGATAGACTCCATTGGTATCTCCTGCTTAGAATTCATCTGGAACAGACGACTGATTCGTTCACGCTTTCCAGAACGGGGATTGAACACATAAGAACCAGCAGCAACCTTACCTGAATATACCCGGAAGAATACCAAACGCCCCATAAAAGGATCAGTAGCAATCTTAAATGCCAGAGCTGAGAGAGGTTCATCATCAGAAGGTTTACGATCTTCAGATTCACCACTATCAGGATTAACGCCTTTAATATTAAGGGTATCCAATGGAGAAGGCAAGAACATACATACATAATCCAGTAATGGTTGAACTCCCTTATTCTTATAAGAAGATCCCAAGCATACCGGACAGCATTCCAATTTGACAGTACCCTTACGGATTGCTGCAATAAGCATCTCTTCAGGTACATCTTTACCATCAAGATAAAGCTCCATCAAAGCATCATCATAGTTAGAAGCTGCTTCAAGCAATTTATCCCGGTATTCATTGGCCTGATCGACTAAATCAGCAGGAATATCTTCTACATCATATTCAGCTCCTAAAGTTTCGTCATGCCACAGAATGGCTTTCATCTTAATCAAGTCAACTACTCCTAAGAAGTTTTCCTCTGCACCAATAGGAATCTGAAGAACAATTGGATTAGCTCCAAGAATTGTCTTCATCTGCTTAACGGTCTCAAAAAAGTCAGCTCCAGAGCGGTCCATCTTATTGACATAACCAATTCTAGGGACATTATATTTATCAGCCTGGCGCCACACTGTTTCAGATTGAGGCTGAACACCATCAGCAGCAGAATAGGTAGCAATCGTACCATCAAGCACACGTAAGGAGCGTTCAACCTCAGCAGTGAAGTCAACATGTCCCGGAGTATCAATCAAATTGATTTTATAATCATTACCTTTCCAGGTCCAGTTACAGGTAGTTGCAGCAGAGGTAATCGTAATACCCCTCTCCTGCTCTTCAGCCATCCAGTCCATCACAGCTTCGCCATCATGAACCTCTCCGATTTTATGAGTCTTACCCGTATAATAAAGGATACGCTCTGACGTAGTGGTTTTACCAGCATCAATATGAGCCATGATGCCAATATTTCGCGTCAAATGTAAATCACGGTTTGCCATTTTTCTTTTTACCTATTTAAAGTGAATTAGAATCTAAAATGTGCAAAGGCACGGTTAGCTTCAGCCATACGATGAATATCTTCCTTACGCTTGTATGCTCCACCCTGGCTATTGTAAGCATCAAGTATTTCCGCTGCAAGTTTTTCTGCCATAGACTTACCGCTACGCTTACGAGCGAAAATAATAAGATTTTTCATTGCGATACTTTCCTTACGATCAGGACGGATTTCAGTTGGTACCTGGAATGTAGCACCACCTACGCGGCGACTCGTCACCTCTACCTGAGGAGTGACGTTGTCCAAAGCCTGTTTCCAGATTTCCAAAGCAGATTTCTCTTCAGTTTTAGGAGCTTTCTCCTTAACTGTGTCAAGTGCTTTGTAGAAGATCGCATAAGATACGTTCTTCTTACCATCAAACATCAAATGGTTTACGAATTTTGAGACCTTCTGGTCATTGAAGACAGGATCCGGGAGGATGACTCTCTTCTTTGGTTTTGCTTTTCTCATTGTTTAATTAAAATATTATTCTGCGGAGGTTGCACTCTTATTCAGCTCTTCAACATTCACGCTTGAACATTTACTCAACCTATATAGTTTTT
This sequence comes from Prevotella sp., assembly GCA_036768895.1. Lineage (GTDB taxonomy): Bacteria > Bacteroidota > Bacteroidia > Bacteroidales > Bacteroidaceae > Prevotella. Next base: position 3,196 of record DAIPMC010000066.1, read on the forward strand.
CTCCAGCAAAACGAATGATAATAGTTTTTTCTTGGTAGTGCCTCAGGCCATCTGCCACCTACGGCTTCAAACCTTTGGCAATTAAACCGTTACGTCTATTCAGCTTACTTCTTAGCCTTCGGACGTTTAGCTCCATACTTTGAGCGGCGTTGAGTACGATTAGCCACACCAGCCGTATCAAGTGTACCGCGAACGATATGGTAACGTACACCCGGAAGATCCTTCACACGTCCTCCTCTTACGAGAACAATACTATGTTCCTGCAGGTTATGACCTTCTCCAGGGATATAAGAGTTGACCTCTTTTTGGTTGGTCAGGCGCACACGGGCGACTTTACGCATTGCAGAATTAGGCTTCTTTGGAGTAGTTGTGTAGACACGAACACAAACACCGCGGCGCTGAGGGCAATTGTCCAAAGCCGGTGACTTACTCTTATCTACTGTCACCTTTCTGCCTTTTCTTACTAACTGTGAAATAGTAGGCATAATTAATTTTTATTTATATATTATTTTATTTATTATCAGTTTGTTATGGGGCATAACTAAAGTTTGCCCACATGAAGCCATTTCGGGCTGCAAAGGTACGAATAATCTTTGATAATACCTAATTTCTTGAGTTTTACACAAGTATTTGCATTATCTAATTATAGATATATGTGTTATATTAACTTATTTTATATTTTAGAAATATCAACACTAGTTAAGATCTTCAAAATTTATTATCAAACAGAATCATTACCAACTAACAATTCGGACAACACTCATATAAACTATAAAATGTGGCCAGATAAAAGCGAAATCTAAAAAATCGTAAAAAAGGAATATTCATCACACAATTAACAAAAAATCCCGTAGACCACTATCAGCTGCGGGATAAGTTATTTTCAAGATCTTCAAGCTTCTCCCCTTCCTGAACCGAAAGGAGCTATCGTACGAGGAGCTTGATTAGGAATTTCAATTTTACCAAATTGACGTTCATAATTAAGGATATTCTCCTGAAGAGCTTGTAAAAGGCGTTTGGCATGTTCAGGAGCAAGAATAACACGGCTCCTGATCTGTGCTTTAGGAACACCCGGCATTATACGAGCGAAGTCTAGTACGAAATCACTGCTAGAATGAGTAATAATAGCAAAATTTGCATATTCGCCTTGTGCAATTTCCGGACGAAGTTCAATTGGTAACTGTCCGTTTTGACCTTGATTATTATTATCTGCCATAATATTAATGAGTTAAAGGTTTATTTATTTATTAATTAATTAATCCATCTATTTTGTAACATTCCAATTTCAGTATTTAGAAATACGCCTGAAATTGATATATATTACAAACTGAAACCGCGTTTTTCTACCCTAAAAATAAGGTCATTGCCAAAAGAGCAACTGAGCTATAAAAGGGATGACTATACTCAAACCAGCTAAATGTCTGATCATCTATAAAATCATTAAAGATTTCCATCAGATCAAACATAAAGAAAAAAGACCGTGACATTTATTCACGGCCTTTTCTCATTTATTATTTTGAAACGACGTCCTGGTCAGTAAAATCAAGAACATTCTTCTTGTTTGCTTCCATTCTTTCATATTCTTCCTTAGATCCGACAACCAATTTATTCCATTGACGCAATCCAGTACCAGCAGGAATCAAATGTCCACAAATCACATTTTCCTTCATGCCTTCGAGATTATCTGTTTTACCGCGGATTGCTGCTTCATTAAGCACCTTTGTGGTCTCCTGGAAAGAGGCTGCACTCATAAAGCTCTTCGTACCCAAGGCTGCACGAGTAATACCCTGCAGAATCTGTGTAGATGTAGCTGCGACTGCATCGCGGACTTGAACAATATTCAGATCTTTTCGCTTAAGAATTGAATTTTCATCACGCAATTTACGAGCTGTAATAATCTGTCCAGGTTTAAAATTCTCTGAATCACCAGCATCAGTTACAACTTTCTTACCCCAGATACGGTCATTCTCATCAGCAAAATCAAGTTTGTCAATAAGCTCCTGTTCCAAGAAAATCGTGTCACCCGGATCATCAATACGAACTTTTCGCATCATCTGACGGACAATAATTTCAAAGTGCTTATCATTAATTTTCACACCCTGCAAACGATAAACATTCTGTACTTCGTTCACGATATATTCCTGAACAGCCGTTGGTCCCATGACAGCCAAAATATCACTTGGAGTAATCTGACCATCAGAAAGCGGCGTACCAGCGCGCACAGCATCATGTTCCTGAACCAGAATTTGTTTACTCAAGCTAACCATATATTTCTTCTGTTCGCCACTCTTAGAGGTAACTATGATCTCACGGTTGCCACGTTTGACCTTACCCATGGTGACTTCACCATCAATCTCACTCACAACAGCAGGATTTGACGGGTTACGGGCTTCAAAAAGTTCTGTAACACGAGGCAGACCACCAGTGATATCACCAGCTCCACCTACGGCACGAGGTATCTTGACAAGTGTAGTACCAGTAGAAATAGTCTGACCATCCTCTACGGCAATATGTCCCCCCACAGGGAAATTATAAGTAGCCAATATCTTTCCGTTAGCACCGACTACATCCATGGTTGGAACTTTACTCTTATCCTTCGAATCAGTAATGATACGATCAGTCATTCCCGTCGTTTCATCGGTTTCGCCACGATAAGTAATACCTTCGATAACATCATGAAACTTCAGCGTACCTGCATATTCACTGACTATGACAGCATTGAATGGATCCCACTTGGCAATCTTGTCACCTTTCTTCACCACATCACCATCCTTAAAGTATAAAGATGAACCATAAGGAACATTAAGAGTAGAAAGTGAAATATTGGTATTCGGATCAATAAACTGAACTTCCGCAAGACGGCTTACAACCATCAAGCATTTCACGTCCTTACCATCTTCGCCTTCTTCTATAAAGGGAACTGTACGAAGTTCTTCAAACTCCAGTTTACTATCATTTTTGGCTCTAATACTAGCATTAGCAGCCGCATTACCTGCGACACCACCAGCATGGAAAGTTCTTAACGTCAACTGTGTTCCTGGCTCGCCGATTGCCTGTGCAGCAATTACGCCAACAGCTTCACCTAACTGTACCATACGGCCAGTGGCCAAATTGCGACCATAGCATTTTGCACAAACACCATGTTTGCTCTCGCAAGTCAAAACTGAACGAATTTCAACGCTTTCAATAGGACTATCCTCAATGGCCTGAGCCTTTTCCTCAGTAATTTCATCACCTGCGGCTACAATTGTTTTACCTGTTGTAGGATTAACAACATCGTGAACAGACACACGTCCCAAGATACGCTCATACAGAGAAGATACTATTTCATCACCATCTTTTAAAGCTGTACAAACCAGTCCACGAAGTGTACCACAGTCTTCTTCTGTAATGATAACATCATGGGAAACATCTACCAGACGGCGAGTAAGATATCCGGCATCAGCCGTCTTCATAGCAGTATCAGCCAAACCCTTACGAGCACCATGAGAAGCAATGAAATACTCTTGTACTGACATACCTTCCTTGAAGTTAGACAGAATAGGATTTTCAATAATTTGATTTCCACCTGCTCCAGCTTTCTGAGGTTTAGCCATCAGTCCACGCATACCTGCCAACTGAGCAATCTGGTCTGCAGAACCACGAGCACCGGAATCCAACATCATAAATACGGCATTAAATCCCTGATCAGCTTCGGTCATATGCTTCATCACAGACCTCTTCAGATTGCTATTCACATGAGTCCAAGCATCAATAACCTGATTATAACGTTCCTTATCAGTGATTAAACCCGTATCATAGTTCATCGTAATATTATCCACTTCGTCCTGGCCCTTCTTCACTATCTCAGCCTTCTCAGATGGTACTATAATATCGTCAAGATTAAAGGATAAACCAGCCACATAAGACATGTGATAACCCAGGCTCTTGATACCGTCCAGGAAGGTACATGCACGAGCCATACCTACAGAATGGATAACGTTGGCAATAATACCACGAAGGGATTTCTTTGAAATAACATCGTTAAAGTAACCCACTTCATCAGGAATAATCTGATTAACGATCACACGCCCTACAGACGTTTCTCGCATGGTTTTTTGTATTTTACCATCTACCAGATCCTTTACCACTACTTTCACCTTCGCATGCAGATCGCACTTATGGTCATGACTTGCAATGATAGCCTCCTCAGGACCATAGAATGTCAACCCTTCACCCAAAGCACCCGGACGATACTTGGTAATATAATACAAACCAAGTACCATATCCTGCGTCGGAACAGTAGTTGGAGCACCATTGGCAGGATTCAAGATATTATGGCTTTGAAGCATCAGAATTTGAGATTCCAATACTGCCTCATTACTAAGAGGGAGATGGACTGCCATCTGATCACCATCAAAATCTGCATTAAACGGTGTACATGCCAATGGATGTAACTGGATAGCTTCACCTTCAATCAAAATCGGCTGGAAAGCCTCAATACTCAGACGGTGCAACGTAGGAGCGCGGTTCAACAATACTGGATGGCCTTTCATTACACTTTCCAGAATATCCCAGATCACCGGTTCACGACGATCTACGATCCTTTTAGCGCTCTTCACGGTCTTCACAATTCCCCGTTCAATCAACTTACGAATAATAAACGGCTTATAGAGTTCAGCTGCCATTAACTTTGGCAAACCACACTCTCCCATTTTCAATTCAGGACCGACAACGATTACAGAACGAGCAGAATAGTCAACACGCTTACCAAGCAAGTTCTGACGGAAACGTCCTTGTTTACCTTTCAGAGAGTCTGAAAGAGACTTCAGCGGACGATTACTTTCACTCTTTACCGCAGAACTTTTACGAGAGTTGTCAAACAAACTCTCAACAGCCTCTTGAAGCATACGCTTCTCATTTCTCAAGATCACCTCTGGAGCCTTGATTTCGACAAGCCTTTTCAGACGGTTATTACGAATGATAACACGTCGATAAAGATCATTTAAGTCGGATGTAGCAAAGCGACCACCATCTAATGGTACCAATGGTCTGAGATCAGGTGGAATGACAGGAATAATCTTCATGATCATCCACTCAGGTTTGTTAACACCTTTACTAGAACGGAAAGATTCAACAACCTGCAAGCGTTTCAAGGCTTCTGTCCTCCGTTGTTGACTGGAATCATTATTAGCCTGATCACGTAATTGATAGGAAAGAGCATCAAGATCTATAATATGCAAGAGGTCATAGATTGCCTCTGCTCCCATCTTAGCGATAAATTTGTTTGGATCAGAGTCCTCAAGATGATCATTATTTTGATCGATCTGATTATCTATAATATCAATGTATTCATCTTCTGTAAGCAAATCCATCTTATGAGAGCCGTTGATTTCAATATCATCAGCATCCTTCTTGCCAGCCAAAGTACCTGGCTGAATAACAATATACTTCTCATAATAAACAACAGCTTCCAGTTTCTTCGTAGGCAGCCCAAGAAGATAACCTATCTTATTAGGAAGTGAACGAAAATACCAGATATGAGCGACAGGGACAACCAGTTCGATATGTCCACAACGCTCACGACGTACCTTTTTCTCTGTTACCTCCACGCCGCAGCGATCACAGACAATACCCTTATAACGTATACGCTTATACTTCCCACAGGCGCATTCATAATCCTTTGTAGGACCAAAAATACGCTCACAGAACAGTCCATCACGCTCCGGCTTATAGGTACGATAATTTATGGTTTCCGGTTTAGTTACCTCACCATAAGAATTTTCAAGTATCTCCTCCGGAGAGGCGAGACTAATCGTAATTTTCGAGAAATTATTCTTTACCTTTGTATCTTTTTTAAAAGCCATATTTACTTTCTGTTAAGGGATTGTACTATTCAAGTTTGATACTCAGTCCAAGACCACGGAGTTCATGAATCAACACATTCAGAGATTCAGGGATACCCGGTGTCGGCATCGGATCACCCTTGACAATTGCTTCGTATGCTTTACTACGACCTATTACATCATCACTCTTGATAGTCAACATTTCCTGAAGTGTGTGAGCAGCGCCAAAACCTTCTAGCGCCCATACTTCCATTTCACCAAAACGCTGACCTCCAAACTGTGCTTTACCACCAAGTGGCTGTTGAGTAATCAAGCTATACGGACCTATAGAACGGGCATGCATCTTATCCTCTACCATATGCCCTAACTTTAAGAAGTAGGTTATACCGATGGTAGCAGGCTGATCAAACCGTTCACCTGTCTCACCGTCATAAATAAAAGTTGAACACAGACGTGGCAGTCCAGCTTTATCAGTCCACTCAGAAAGATCATCCAACTTCGCACCATCAAATATAGGGGTAGCGAATTTCACGCCCAATTCTTTTCCTGCAGCACCGAGAATGGCCTCAAAGATCTGTCCAAGATTCATACGAGATGGCACACCCATTGGGTTCAATACCAAATCTACAGGACGACCGTCAGCAAGGAATGGCATATCTTCTGTCCGTACGATCTTGGAGACAATACCTTTATTACCATGTCGTCCAGCAAGTTTATCACCAACCTGAATCTTACGTTTTTTAGCCACATAGACCTTAGCCATCTGCAACACACCGGCAGGAAGTTCATCACCAATTGTGATAGCAAACTTACGACGTTTCATCTCCGCATCAAGTTGTTTGAATTTCCGCAGATAGTTCATGATGAGCCTCTGAATCAACTTGTTCGTATGATCATCTTCCGTCCAGTCATTACTCTGAATACCATCATATTCTATATTAGCCAATGCAGCTGTTGTAAACTTACTGCCTCTGGTAATAATCTCAGCATCGGTATAATCCTTAACACCTTGAGAAGTCTTACCATTTGTCAAAGTCAGCAGCTTATCAACCAGAATATCTTTCAAGTCCTTGTCTTTCTGTTCAAACTCCTCATCTATTTTAGCAAGAGTAACTTTATCTTGTTTCTTAGAATCACGGGTCTTAACAGCACGGGAGAACAATTTCTTATCAATGACCTTTTAAAGTCTTGTGTTATTGATTCTGATTC
>DAIPMC010000066.1:10256-14845 GCA_036768895.1 Prevotella sp.
AGTGAAGAATCTTTCACATCACCGGCTTTATCTCCAAAAATGGCACGCAGAAGTTTTTCCTCTGGTGAAGGATCACTCTCACCCTTAGGAGAAATCTTCCCAATTAGGATATCCCCTGGTTCGACACGAGCTCCAACTCGAATAACACCATTATCATCAAGATCCTTAGTTGCTTCTTCGCTGACATTAGGAATGTCACTGGTAAATTCCTCAACTCCACGTTTCGTCTCACGTACATCAAGAGAATATTCATCTACATGAACAGAAGTGAGAATATCCTCACGAACCATACGTTCAGAAATAACTACGGCATCCTCATAATTATAACCTTTCCAAGGCACATAGGCCACCAAAAGGTTACGTCCCAGAGCCAGTTCACCATGATCAGTTGCATATCCTTCAGTCAGAATATCACCTTTCTTGACACGTTGTCCTTTATTGCAAATTGGCAGAAGGTCAATGGTCATATTCTGATTAGTACGACGAAACTTCGGAATACGATACTCTTTTAATGCCGGTTCAAAACTGACAAATTCATCTTCTTCCGTTCTATCATACAAAATACGGATGAGTGTAGCATCTACATATTCTACGACACCATCACCCTCAGCGGCAATCTGTGTACGACTATCTTCGCAAACTTTCTTTTCCAGTCCCGTACCGACAATAGGAGCCTCATTATGAAGTAGCGGCACTGCCTGACGCATCATATTACATCCCATCAGAGCTCGGTGTCCGTCATCATGTTCCAAGAAAGGTATCAAACCGGCAGATACAGAAGCTATCTGCTGTGGAGAGACATCCATAAGATTGACTTCTTCAGGAGATACAACAGGAAAATCTGCTGCCTGGCGCGTGTGAACGGTCTTATTCGAGAATGTACCATCTCCATTAAGAGATGCATTGCCCTGAGCGATCAATTTACCCTCTTCTTCTTCAGCTGTAAGAAATTCGACATGGCTGTTATCCATATCTACTTTACCATTTTTTACATGGCGATACGGAGTCTCAATAAATCCAAGGTCATTGATCGTTGCATACACACAAAGTGAAGAAATCAGACCGATGTTTGGTCCTTCAGGAGACTCAATAGGGCACAAGCGGCCATAATGAGTATAGTGTACATCACGAACTTCGAATCCTGCACGATCACGAGACAAACCTCCAGGACCCAAAGCAGACAAACGACGTTTATGAGTAACTTCTGCCAACGGATTGGTCTGATCCATAAACTGACTCAGCGGATTTGTTCCGAAGAAAGAGTTGATAACACTGGAAATCGTCTTTGCATTAATCAGGTCAGTAGGAGTAAACACCTCATTATCGCGGACATTCATACGTTCCCGAATTGTCCGGCTCATTCTGGCCAAACCGATAGAGAACTGATTTGCCAATTGCTCTCCGACAGTGCGAACTCGACGATTGGAAAGGTGATCAATGTCATCAACAGTAGCATTAGAGTTGATCAGCTGAATCAGATATTTAATAATCTCTATAATATCTTCCTTAGTGAGAACCCTTGTATTCATATCAATATTCAGACCTAACTTCTTATTGATTCGATAACGCCCAACCTCTCCAAGATCATAACGCTTATCAGAAAAGAACAGGTTCTGAAACACCTCTCGAGCACTGGCATCATCTGCAGGATCTGCATTACGCAACTGACGATAGATATAGTTCACGGCTTCCTTTTCAGAATTACAAGGATCTTTTGCCAGTGTATTAAAGATAATTGCAAATTTATTAGCTGCTTCTTCATCTTTATGCAATAAAATCGTAGAAGTACCAGAATCAAGAATCTCCTGAATATTATCTTCGGTTAATTCCGTTTCACGCTCCATGATAACTTCATTACGCTCGATAGAAACAACTTCGCCAGTATCCTCATCAACAAAGTCCTCATTCCAGCTTTTCAGTACACGAGCAGCCAATTTCCGACCAATAGAAGCCTTCATATTCTTTTTATTTACCTTAACCTCCTCAGCAAGGTCAAAAATCTGAAGGATATCCTTATCCATTTCGTAACCGATGGCACGAAGCAGAGTTGTAACAGGCAACTTCTTTTTACGATCGATATAAGCATACATTACATTATTAATGTCTGTAGCAAATTCAATCCAACTACCCTTAAAAGGAATAATACGAGCAGAATAAAGAACCGTTCCGTTAGCATGAACACCCTGACTAAAGAAGACGCCAGGAGAACGGTGCAACTGAGCCACAACTACGCGTTCTGCACCATTAATAACAAAGGTTCCATTTGGAGTCATGTAAGGTATTGTTCCCAAAAAGACATCCTGTATGAATGTACCAAAGTCCTCGTGGTCAGGATCTGTACAGTATAGTTTCAACTTAGCCTTTAAAGGTACACTATAGGTCAATCCACGTTCAAGACATTCCTCAATGGAATAGCGAGGTGGATCAATATAGTAATCCAAGAACTCAAGAACGAAGTTATTTCGAGTATCGGTGATAGGGAAATTCTCTTGGAAAACCTTATACAAGCCGTCATTCTTACGTTCCTCAGGCGGAGTATCCAGCTGCAAGAAGTCTTTGAAAGACTTCAACTGCACATCCAAAAAATCCGATAGCGGATATGGATTCTGAACCTTAGCAAAATTAATTCTGTTATCTACGGTTTTTGTCATCAGAAGAAATAAAACAGTGTTATCTAATTCAATCTTTAGTCAATCATCATTATCATATTCTCATCACCTGCACAATTTTGCGACTTCCAGTAAATTAGAATAATCAAATAAAGATCAATGTCTCAAGGTTTTTATTCTTACGATCTTAAATGATCATTGAATAATATCTATAAAAGACACAAAGAGGTTAGGACTCACCTACTTAGTAAATCCTAACCCCATTTTTTTTTCGAGAAGAGAAAAGCAGGGAAAACCTGATTTTCAAATTCCAAGACTCAATTTACTTGAGTTCAACTTTGGCACCTTCAGCTTCAATCGTCTTTTTCAGATTTTCGGCCTCATCTTTAGCCATGCCTTCTTTCAGTTTGCAAGGAACACCATCAACAAGATCCTTAGCTTCCTTCAAACCTAATCCACAAGCTTCCTTAACTGCCTTAACGACCTTCAGTTTAGCAGAACCAACATCAGTCAGAACAACATCAAAACTAGTCTTTTCTGCAGCAGGAGCTGCACCGGCAGCTGGTCCTGCAGCTACAGCAACAGCGGCTGCAGCAGGCTCAATTCCATAATCGTCCTTCAGGACCTTTGCCAACTCATTAACATCTTTAACAGTAAGATTTACTAACTCTTCTGCAATAGCTTTTACGTCTGCCATTTTATTTAAATTTTAATTTTGTTTATACTTTTATTAATGACATTATTTTATTTTTCAGGACGATCGCCTAATGTCTTAAGCACACCTTGAATTGTGTTTTCGCCTGATTGGAGTGCAGATACAACGTTCTTGACTGGAGACTGCAACAATGCTACAACCTCGGCAATCAACTCGTTCTTGGTCTTCAGAGAAGCCAACTCATCCAGCTTATCAGCTCCAATATAGAAGCTTTCTTCTGCATACGCAGCACGAAGTGAAGGCTTTTCATCATCCTTATATTCTTTCAAGAGTTTACCAGGAGCATTAGCAGAATTAGTCAACATTACTGCTGTGGTACCTTTCAAACTATCATATAAAGGACTATAATCCAACTCAGAAGCTTCCATAGCACGGTGAAGAAGAGTGTTCTTCACTACAACCATTTTAACTTCCTTGGCAAAGCACTTACGACGAAGATTACTTGTAGCCTCTGCATTCAAACCCGTCACATCGACTAAATAGAAATGAGGATACTCTGCAAGTTTCTCACCAAGTGCTTTAATAATAGTATCTTTTTGTTCTTTCTTCATTTTACAAATGCTTTAGAGTTATTCAACTGATTTAGGATCAATATTGATACCCTTACTCATTGTGCTTGAAAGATAGATACTCTTGATATACGTACCTTTAGAGGCAGCAGGCTTTAACTTGATGACCGTAGCGAGGAATGCCTGAGCATTACCACAGATCTGGTCAGCTGTCATACTCACCTTACCAATAGAAGTATGAATGATACCAGCCTTATCAACCTTGAAATCAATCTTACCCTGCTTTACTTCTTTAACAGCTTTGGCTACATCCATAGTAACCGTACCGCTCTTTGGGTTAGGCATCAAGCCACGAGGACCAAGGAAACGACCTAATGGTCCTACTTTTCCCATACAAGAAGGCATAGTAATAATGACATCAACATCCAGCCATCCACCTTTAATCTTGTTAATGTATTCATCCAGACCTACAAAGTCAGCACCAGCTGATTTAGCAGCATCTTCCTGATCAGGAGTGCAGAGTGCAAGCACACGTATTTTCTTACCAGTTCCATTCGGTAGTGATACAACACCACGAACCATCTGATTAGCCTTACGTGGGTCAACGCCCAAGCGTACATCCATATCCAGAGACGCATCAAATTTGGTTGTAGTAATGTCCTTAACCAATTCACTTGCCTCTTTCAAAGTATATACCTTCCCTGCTTCAACCTTATCAGCTACTGATTTTTGATTTTTTGTCAGTTTACTCATTTT
>DAIPMC010000067.1:0-13694 GCA_036768895.1 Prevotella sp.
GTTTCTGATTTTTTTTAAGGTTAACTCTATATAAGTTGATTTTTTTGTAGAAAGAGTTTATATAGTAATTACTGTATTTCTAATTTTTCCTAAAATGAATCGTTTTTCATTCCTTTAATTTGTTTTTTCCAAATAAAAAGGGTACATTTGCACATGTAGAATGAATGTGCAATTTTAAATTTCGGAGGAATATAGATGTCCATATCCAAAACTAGGCAAAAATTAGTAGATGTTGCTCGGCAATTGTTTGCTAAAAACGGTCTCAACAATACAACGATGAATGATATTGCTGTGGCTTCTGAAAAGGGGCGTCGAACGCTTTATACTTATTTTAAAAGTAAGGAGGATGTCTACTATGCCGTGATAGAATCAGAATTGGAACGTTTATCTGATAAACTTGATGAAGTGGCTTCCGAGAAGATTCTTCCTCAGGATAAGATTATCGAGTTGATTTACACTCATTTGAGTATGATCAAAGAGACAGTGATGAGGAATGGAAATTTGCGTGCTGAATTTTTTCGGAATATCTGGATGGTGGAAAAAGTCAGAAAGAACTTCGATGAAGATGAAATAGAGATTTTTAGAAAGGTATATGCTGATGGCAAGGCAGAGGGGGAATTTGATATTGAAAATGTAGACCTAGTAGCTGATATTACTCATTATTGTATTAAAGGCTTGGAAGTTCCTTTTATTTATGGCCGCTTAGGACACGGTCTGACAGAAGAATCCAGTAAACCTATAGTGGCAAAGTTTGTTTATGGTGCTTTAGGAAAGAGAAAGGAATAGACCCTTAAAAAGTTTAAATTATTCAATTGAATAGAAATTCTAGAAAGTGAATGATTTCTATAGAGCAAATGATTCATTTTATAGATTTAACCATACTGAATTTATTAACATATTAATCAATAAAAATAAAAATGGGATTATTAACAGGTAGAACAGCCTTGGTTACAGGGGCTGCACGCGGTATAGGAAAAGCTATCGCATTGAAGTTTGCTAAGGAAGGTGCAAATATTGCATTTACAGATCTTGCTATAGACGAGGAGCATGGTGGCAAGGGAACAGAGCGTGATATAGAGGCGCTTGGAGTAAAAGCAAAAGGATACGCCAGCAATGCAGCTGATTTTGCTCAGACTGAAGAAACAATTAAGCAAGTTCTGGCAGATTTCGGAAGTATTGATATTCTTGTAAACAATGCTGGTATTACAAAAGATGGATTGATGCTTAGAATGACAGAAGCTCAGTGGGATGCTGTGATTGCTGTTAATTTAAAAAGTGCTTTCAACTTTATCCATGCCTGTTTACCTGTTATGATGCATCAGCGTAAAGGTTCTATCATCAACATGGCCTCTGTAGTTGGTGTCCATGGACATGCCGGACAGTGTAACTATGCAGCATCAAAAGCTGGGCTGATTGCGCTTGCTAAGAGTATCGGTCAGGAGATGGGACCAAAGGGTATTCGTGCAAATTCTATCGCACCTGGATTTATTGATACTGCTATGACTCAGGCTTTACCAGATAAGATTCGTCAGGAATGGGTGAACAAAATCCCTCTCCGCCGTGCTGGTACGACTGAAGACATTGCTAATACTGCTCTTTACCTGGCTTCTGACCTTTCCAGTTATATTTCAGGACAGGTTATTCAAGTTGATGGTGGCATGAATATGTAATAGGTCATTTTATCGGTTATCAGATCTTGGCTTTTTGCCTTTATTTCTGATGACCGATTTATTTTATTGGATTAATCATATATTGATACGGGTGTTGAGCCCTATATTTTTTAAAGTTATTAGATCTTGATACCTGTTTACGAAGATAATCACATTATTATAGTCTCTAAGGAGAGTGGAGAAATAGTACAAGGTGATAAAACTGGTGATACTCCTCTTTCTGAGGTCGTGAAAACTTATCTAAAGGATAAGTATAAGAAAAATGGAAATGTTTTCTTAGGTGTTGTACACCGTCTTGATCGACCTGTATCAGGATTAGTGGTATTCGCCAAGACATCTAAGGCATTGTCTCGTCTGAACAGGATGTTCAGCGAAGGAGAGATTCATAAGACTTACTGGGCGATAACTCAAAAGGAACCGGAGATATCTGAACAGACCCTTACCAACTGGATTGTCAGAAATGAGAAGCAGAACAAGAGTTATGTTTATGACCATGAGGTGCCAAATTCGAAGAAAGCTGTATTGCGTTATAAGGTTATTGGGCATTCTGACCGCTATTGTCTTCTCGAAGTGATTTTGATGACTGGACGTCATCATCAGATTCGTTGCCAGTTAGCCCATATTGGGTGTCCGATTAAAGGTGATCTGAAATATGGTGCGAAAAGAAGTAATCCTGGTGGAGGAATAGACCTTTTGGCACATCAGATAGAATTTATTCATCCTGTATCACAGAAAGAGGTATCCGTTATTGCCCCTGTTCCTGAGAGCCCCTTATGGCAAGCGATTGCTCCGAAAAGATAGAAGATGGATTCTGTTCTGAATTTATCCGTATAAAATTTATAAATATTTTTTAAGGAAAAGGGAGAAGCTGACTTCTTCTTTAGGGCTTGTCAGTAAGGAAAAACAAGGGGAATCCTTAATTGGTTCTTGTGAAATCTTATAGACAAGAAATTTTATTATGTAATTATTTCTCATTTTTCAGAAAAAAGTAACACATTTTTCCGAAAAATGCGTTACTTTGCAATAATAAACCTGATTGATTATTTATCATAGATCTTCTTCAGGTCTTACTACTGCTTATGAAAAAAGTTCTGAAGGGAATAGTTATAACGATTTTGGGGGTAGCTCTGCTATTCGTTCTTCTTGCAGTTTTGCTATATTTCCCTCCTGTACAAAACTTTATTGTACATCAAGTCGCTTCATATTCGTCAAGAAAGACGGGTATGGATATCTCTGTGCATCGTGTCAATTTGGCTTTTCCACTTGATCTGGGTGTTGATGGTGTAAAAGTGATTCAGCAGAATGATTCCATCCCTCAGCAGAAAGATACGGTAGCAGATATTGACAGAGCGACGGTCCATGTTCAGTTAATGCCTCTTTTCCATGGCCGTATTATGGTAGATGAGTTGAGCTTTCATAAAATGAAAGTCAACACGACTAATTTTATCCATAAAGCACGTATACAAGGTAATATTGGAAAACTTTTACTTTGTTCTCATGGTATTGATTTGAGCATGAAACATATTAATGTCAATCATTGTGAGATTTCGGATGCGAATATTGATGTGGCGTTGAGTGATACGGTGCCTCCGGATACGACACCTAACACGAATTTCTGGAAGATCAATATTCATCGTTTGCATGTCCATCATACGCTTTTTACTTTACATCTACCAGGAGATTCTATGAGGGTGACCTCGGCATTAGGTGATCTGACTGCTCGTGAAGGATATCTCGATCTTTATCGGAGTTTGTATTCGATAGAGTCATTAAATTGGCGGAAAGGGTCTCTCCGGATGGACCGTCCTTTTGAGGTTTATGCAAGAAGGAACAGGTTGGATTTCAATCATCTCTTCTTGAACAATATGGCTCTTGATGTACAACACTTCCGTTACGTCAGTGACAGTCTGAATATACAAATACTTAAAGCTCAGTTCAGAGAGCAGAGAAGTGGACTTGTCGTCAATTCCTTTAGAGGCTCTCTTGCCTTGGATTCTTTGAAGTTGCAGATACCGGATTTTTATTTGCAGACTCCGGAATCGGAATTACAGGCTCGAGTCAATCTGGATTTAAATGCCTTTGACGATTATCATCCTGGAATCTTGGATGCTTCCATTCACGGTTCGTTTGGTAAACAGGATTTGATGCGTTTTATGGGGAATATGCCTGTATCTTTCCGGCAATCATGGCCTAATTATCCTCTTTTTAGTGGACTGACCATTATTCTTCCGACGGCATTCCACTTGCAAGCTAATGGTTATCTGGCGTCATTGACAAATCAAAAACATCTTCGAGCAAGGGTTCGTTTGAATGCTCATGCTTATCACCTTCATTTTTTGAAAGCTTTATTAGATCCTTCAATTGCTCAAAAAGTCAATATTCCTGATGGGATTGGTATCCAGGGTTTGTTTACTGTTGATGGGAAACAGATCGGCGGCGATTTTCAGGCTTCTCAAGGTGGCGGAAGTCTGAGGGCCAAGGGAACTGTTGATGTCAGTCGGAAGACGTATCATGCCAGTTTGATAGCCCGGAATCTACCTTTGCAACATTTTATACCTTATCAGGGGTTACATCCTTTTTCAGGAGATATCATTGCTACCGGGCAAGGTACAGATATTTATTCTTCACACACGAGTTTGAAAGCCAGGGCGCGGGTATTGAAATGCACTTTCGGGGGTTATGATTTCAGCAGGATTATCGTTCATACTGTACTTCTTGGAGGAAGAATCCATGCGTCTGTCGATAGCCATAATCCATTGTTGATGGGAAAAGTAGACCTGAGTGCCCGAATCGATATAAAACCGATAGAAGCATTCGTGAATGCCGATTTAAGTAAAATCGATCTCTATCATCTTAAAATAACTGATACACCGATGACAGCGGGATTCAAGGGAGTGGTTAATCTGATCACAGACCAGCGAGACTATATTATGACAAAGGGATTGGTGAGCAATCTTGTTTTTAGTAATGGCAAAAAGACCTATCGCCCCGAGAATATTAATTTGGACCTTCTTTCTCACCGTGATTCTACCCATGCATTTGTTGATTGTGGCAATTTCCGTCTGAAGATGGATGGAAGAGGGGGGTATAAGCAACTTCTCAGTCAGGCGAGACATTTGAAGGAAGAGACTTTAAAACAATTCGAAGCCCGCCACATTGACCAGAAAAACTTATATCAACGGTTCCCGTCAGTTCATGTCTATATGACATCCGGTAATGATAATTTTGTCTATCATATCTTGGAACATTATGGTTATCATTTCAAGAATGCAGAGATGGATTTGACCTCTTCACCAGTCAAAGGATTGAATGGATATATCCATCTGGATTCACTTGTCTTTAATAAGGTTTGTCTGGATACGATTCAGGCTCTGGTCAATACTGAGAATGACGTGATTAAATACAACGTGAAGGTTGCAAATAACAAAGATAATCCTCAATATACTTTTAAGGCGCTGGCAAGTGGAAATCTTACGGAGCAGGGATCTGAAATACGAGTAAAACTTTATGATGAGCAGAACCGGCTGGGGATTGATGTTGGGCTGGCTGCTTTAATGGAATCGCACGGTATCCGTGTTCGCTTGACTGATACTCATCCAATTCTAGGTTATAAGCAATTTACAGCTAATGATGATAATTCTGTTTTTCTTGGGGATAATAGGCGCATATCGGCCAATATGATATTAAAAAGTTCTGATGGGACTGGAATCATGCTTTCCTCAAACGATAATAATCAAGATGTTTTACAGGATTTGACTTTCAGCATGAATCATCTGAAACTGGAAAGGCTTTTCCAGATACTTCCTTATACACCGGATATCTCGGGAGTCATGAATGGTGATTTCCATGTGATCCAGACGAAGGACCAGTTGTCTGTCTCTTCTGATATCGATGTCAAAGATATGATCTATGACAAATGTCCGATGGGAGATGTCGGCACCGAATTTGTATATATACCAAAAGAGGATGGCTCTCATAAAGTAAATGGTATCTTGCTTAAAGATGGGCAGCAGGTAGCAACAATAGATGGTTCTTATCATTCTCAGGGAGCAGGCTATCTGGATGCAAAATTGGGACTGGAAAAGACGCCGTTGCAGCTTCTTAATGGTTTTGTTCCAGAACAACTTTTTGGTTTTAAAGGTTATGGGGAAGGCACCCTGACTGTTAAAGGTCCGTTAAGCAAGCCCATCGTGGATGGTGAGGTCTACCTGGATTCGTCCTATATCTACAGTGAACCATACGGCGTCTCCATGCGTTTTGCCAATGATCCTGTACGAATCGTGGGGAGTCATCTTCTTTTTGAGAATTTTGAGATGTTCGCCTATAATAACAGCCCACTTGACATTGCTGGAAATTTTGATTTCTCTAATATAAACCAGATGATGCTTGATATCCGTATGCGTGCCCATAACTTTGAATTGATCAATGCGAAGGAAAATCCCAGATCTACATCCTACGGAAAAGCATTCGTGGACTTTTTTGGATCGATGAAGGGTCCGGTGGATAATTTGAAGATGAGAGGTATGGTCAATGTCTTGGGGGCTACGGATATGACTTATGTCTTGAAGGAGTCTGAGCTTACAACTGATAATGATTTGAACGAATTGGTGAAATTTGCTGATTTTAAGGACTCCGCTGCAACGGTCATTAACCGTCCTAAAATTCAGGGATTGGATATGACGCTTGGCATTAAAGTGGATGAAGCTGCTCATATCCTTTGTTCCCTCAACGCAACACATTCCAATTATATCGACCTTGAGGGAGGTGGCGATTTGACGATGACTTATAATCCTATAGACCGTTTACGCTTGAGAGGTAAATACACACTGAATAATGGGGAAATGAAATATTCTCTCCCGGTGATTCCTTTGAAGACTTTTACCATCCAGAATGGGAGTTTTATCCAGTTTACTGGTGATCCTATGGACCCGAAGTTGAATATCACTGCCACGGAGCCTGTTACGGTTTCCGTGAGCGAAGGTAAGGACATTGGGCGGTCTGTGGATTTTGTTTGTGGAGTACAACTTTCTCAGACTTTGCGAAAGATGGGAATGCAATTCATTATTAATGCACCCAGTGATATTACGATTCAGGATGAGTTGAATACAATGTCGATAGAAGAGCGTGGCAAAATTGCTGTTACCATGCTGGCTACGGGGATGTATATGAATAATGGAAATACCAGTAAGTTCACGATGAACAGTGCCTTAAGTTCTTTCCTGAATAGTGAAATCAACATGATCGCAGGCAATACCACTCGTTCACTCGGACTTAATCTGGGGATGACTGTTAACAGTTCAACCAATTCTGTGGGAGAGTTACACACAGACTATAATTTCAAATTTGCCAAGCGTTTATGGAATAACCGCTTCAGTTTTATCGTAGGTGGGCAGTTATCTTCAGGAGCAGATATTGAACAGAGCCGGCGCAATGATTCTTTCTTTAATAATGTTGAACTCCAATATCGTTTGAACCAGAATGCCAGTCAGTACCTGAGAGCTTATTACAATAACAACTATTACGATTGGCTGGAAGGGCAGATAGGGGAATATGGCGTAGGTTTTACCTGGAGAAGAAAACTCCAGCATTTTAAGGATATCTTTAATTTCAAATCAGATAAATCGATGATTGGACCTCTTGGACGGAATACAAGAAGTAGAGTAAAAACATCGACAAAGGATTCTACTGTAAATGTAAAATGATGGTTATAAGCAAGCATAACGAATGAATAGGATAAAATATAGTTGTAGAAGATCTATAAAAGACATTGGATTTGCAGTAGGGATATTGTGGATTATCCTTCTATGTGCTTGTTCTACCACATCGGCTATACCAGAAGGGGAACAACTTTTTGCAGGGTTGGATAAAATAGAATATAAGAATACTGATAAGAGCAAGTATGCTGCGGAGACTCAGAATGAGATAGAGTCTATCTTGGCTTCTGCACCTACAGGTTCTTTATTGGGAAGTAGTTATTATCGAACTCCTTTTCCTGTACGACTTTGGTTGTGGAACACCTTTGCCAAGAGTCACAATGCGGTAGGACTTTGGCTGTCCAGAACTTTTGGATCTGTACCTAAGTTAATGAGCAATGTGAATCCTCCGTTTCGCGTTCAGGTGGCAGAAAATCAATTGCGGAAATTCGGCTATTTCAATGGTAAGGTTACTTATCATGTGAAAACAATGCATAATCCCAAAATAGCTAAATTGGACTATACTGTTGATATGGGGCATCTTTGGACCATCGATTCTATACGATATATTGGCTTTTCTGCCCTTTCTGACAGTTTGTTGAGAAATCATATCTCAGAAGCGGTCAGCAAGAAGGGAAATCCTTTCAATATCCCAAATCTGGAATCAGAGCGAGAACGTGTTTCCACTCTTTTTCGCAATCGTGGATATTACTATTATCATAGTGATTTAGCTTCTTATGTTGCTGATACGCTTCGTGACAGAGGGAAGGTGCAATTACGTTTTGTCTTGTCTGACAGCCTGGAAGAGAGAACGAAAAAGCAATGGTATATCGGAAATATCAATGTCAACCTTCATAAACAGTTCAGAGATAGTCTCTGGAACTTCAAGAACCATCGTTATTTCACAACTCATTTTTATGGAAAACATACTCCCCTTCGCACGGGATTTATTTCAAAAGGTTTGAGGTTACGTAGCCATCAACTTTATAATGCTGATGCTGAATATCAGACTAATAAATATTTCCAGAGTACTGGTCTGTTCAGCAATTCTTCCTTAACATTTACTCCGCGTGATACTTCCGTAAATTGTGACACTTTGGATCTTAATATGGACTTGCTTTTTGACAAACCTTATGATTTCTATATTGAAACGAATGGTAAAGGCAAGACTACTGGTCGTATGGGACCGGAGCTGGTTATGGGTTTTACGAAGCGCAATGCTTTTCGTGGGGGAGAAGATCTGAATATGAATCTTCATGGGTCGTATGAGTGGCAAACAGGACATAAGAATGAAGGTAGTACTTCTAGTGTCAACTCATACGAATATGGAGGAGATATTTCTCTTGTTATGCCCCGACTCTTGACACCAGGCACCTTGTTTCATGATCTTTCTATCGGAAAGCGCCGCCATCATCATACGAGTACATCTTATATACAGACGCCTACAACAACGGTAAAGACATCTATCAATATACTCAACCGGGCAGGTTATTTCAGAAGGCATGTCATATCAGGAGAACTGACTTACGATTGGATGCCTACAGTACAGTCTCATTTTTCTTTCACGCCGATATCCATTTCCTATGAATATATGAATAGCCAGACGGCTAAGTTTGATTCACTTCTGAGCAATAATCCTTATCTGAAGATATCGATGC
This sequence comes from Prevotella sp., assembly GCA_036768895.1. Classification (GTDB taxonomy): domain Bacteria; phylum Bacteroidota; class Bacteroidia; order Bacteroidales; family Bacteroidaceae; genus Prevotella. The sequence goes on from DAIPMC010000067.1 coordinate 9,022, forward strand.
GGGATCAGATGGTCCCTAAGATGAGTCTTACTTATACGTATTCAAGCAAACCTTCTTATTTGAGTCCGATTACTTGGTCGACAGCAATAAGTGAAGCCGGAAATATACTATCATTGGGATATATGGTAGCAGGTCGGAAATGGAGTGATAAGAATAAGGAGATGTTTAAGAACCCGTATGCGCAATTCTTGAAGATTGAAACAGATCTGGTGAAATACTGGAGATTTTCAAGTCATTCTTCCCTTGTCGGACATCTTGATGGAGGAGTAGCCTGGGCCTATGGCAATGCTACTGAAATTCCATATTATGAGCAGTTCTATGTGGGAGGCGCTAATAGTGTGAGGGCTTTTAATATACGTAGTATAGGGCCTGGTAAATTCGTTCCGTTAAACTCCAGGTATTCTTATATTGATCAGACTGGTAATGTCAAATTCCTGGCTAATTTAGAGTATCGTCCGAGATTCTTTGGTAACCTTTATGGAGCACTTTTTCTTGATGCAGGCAATGTGTGGAATCTGAAAGATAATGATCGGCAAGTAGGTGGCAAATTTGAGATTAATAATTTTTTCAAACAACTGGCAGTAGGCACTGGTGTCGGCCTCCGCTATGACATGGGCATGTTTGTTATCCGTTTGGATTGGGGGGTGGGACTTCATGTTCCTTATGATACCGGTAAAAGTGGTTTTTATAATATTTTACACTTTAAGGATGCTCAGAGCTTTCACTTGGCAGTCGGCTATCCGTTCTGAATGTTCTGATATTTTGGATCTATGGTATGAGTGGGACTGTCAGGAATGGCCCCTTTCCTGACTTCTTATAAGAGACAAAAATTATTAATGGGATGAAAAAACAATAGAGTAGCGATCCTTGTCTCCTTTCTTTTTATTAAATTTGCATAGTCAAAATTTATATAATTATTTTTAGTCGCTATGAAACCAACATTATTGCTCCTTGCAGCAGGAATGGGCAGCCGTTACGGAGGCCTGAAACAACTTGATGGGATGGGACCTGACGGTGAGACCATCATGGATTATTCCATTTACGATGCCATTCAGTCCGGATTTGGAAAAATCGTTTTTGTTATCCGTAAGGATTTTGAAGATCAGTTTCGTAAAAAGATACTTTCTAAATATGAGGGACATATTCCTGTAGAACTTTGTTTCCAGAGTCTGGAGGCACTTCCTGAAGGTTTTTCTGTTCCGGCCGGGCGAACCAAGCCTTGGGGTACAAATCATGCAGTCATGATGGCTTGTAATGTCATCAAGGAACCTTTTGCAGTGATCAACTGTGATGATTTCTATAATCGGGATTGCTTTAAGGTGATTGGCAAATACCTTTCAGAACTTCCTGAAGGTTCGAAGAACCGTTATGCAATGGTCGGCTTCCGTGTAGGAAATACGCTGAGTGAGAATGGAACGGTGGCTCGTGGCATCTGCTCTACAGATGATAAAGGCGATCTGACAACTGTTGTAGAGCGTACGGAAATTATCCGCCGTGAAGGAAAAGTTTGTTATAAGGATGAAAAGAATAGTTGGATTCCTGTTTCTGATAATACGCCTGTAAGTATGAATGTATGGGGATTTACTCCTGATTATTTCGACTATAGTGCTGCTTATTTCAAGGAGTTTCTGAAAGATCCTGAAACACAGAAAAATCCCAAAGCTGAGTTCTTTATTCCTCTGATGGTCAACAAATTGATTAACGACGGTACAGCTACAGTAAAGGTTCTGGATACGACAAGTAAGTGGTTCGGAGTGACCTACTCTGCTGATCGCCCTAGTGTTGTAGCTAAGATCCAGAAACTTATTGATGATGGGGTTTACCCAAATCAACTCTTCTGACCTGATCTGAGGAGATAATAATTATTTTCAAAACAATTTACTCTTTCGACTTGTGGGTCGAGAGGGGATGTAATCCAACTTATGGATATTAATATCTTAACAGAGCAAGAAGCTGCTACCCTGAAAGAGTGGATAGCAACTTCTTCACATATTGTCCTTGTTGGACATAAGTCACCTGATGGAGATGCTGTAGGAGCCAGTCTCGGTTGGGCTGAGTATTTGCGTTATCTGGGGAAGAATCCTACAGTCGTAATGCCTGATGCTTATCCCGATTTCTTGCATTGGTTACCAAACAATGAGAAGATCATGCGCTATGACAAGCATCCGGAAGAGGCCAAATCACTTTTCTCTGTTGCTGATTTAGTGTTCTATCTTGATTTCAGTGAAGAAACACGCGTGGATGATATGACACCCGTCTTGCAAAATTGTAAGGCCAGGAAAGTGATCATAGACCATCATCCTGGAGGAGGATTGGAAGGTGCTCTTGTTTTGTCTCGGCTTGATGCCAGTTCTACTTGTGAACTTATCTTTCGTATCGTATGGCAGTTGGGTGGTTTTGAGTTTATGACGCAGCATTATGCTGCTCCTGTTTATTGTGGAATGATGACGGATACAGGAGGATTTACTTATAATAGTAATGACCCGGCTATCTATTTTATCATTAGCCAACTCTTGACGAAGCATATCAATAAGGATAAGATCTATCGTAATGTTTTCAATAACTATAGCTCGTGGGCCATCCGCCTTCGGGGATATATTATGTATCAGAAATTGAATGTTTTTGAAGACTTGCATGCTTCTTATTATACCATTACCCGGAAAGAACTTAAAAGTTTTCACTATATCAAAGGTGATGCAGAAGGTCTTGTTAATGAACCTTTACGGATCAAGAATATGAAACTTTCTATTTCTTTGCGTGAAGATACTGATCAGGATAATTTAATTTGGATAAGTCTTCGTTCTGTAGATGATTTTCCTTGTGATAAGATGTCTCAGGATTTCTTTAATGGAGGAGGGCATCCTAATGCAAGTGGCGGCAAACTCTTTTGTTCGATAGATGAAGCTGAAAAAGTCGTAAGAAAAGCCATAAAAGCTTATAGCAGCTTGTTACAATAAAATCTTTTTCGTATTTTTGCAGAAATAATGCTGGCAAAGCCTGTAGGAAAAGCATAGTTAGTCTGTGTATTTCTGCTGTACAAGTTTGATATGGGTCGAGGCCGGCATAGTTACATCAATTTTTAAGTAATATGAGCTTCGGTAATCTCTGAATAATCGGCGGAAAGAAGTTCAATGAATAATCGTAAAATGAATAAATCAGTCATTGTAATACTAACTTTCCTGATAATAGTCTTGACATTCTCAGCTTGTAGTAGTGATCAGACTTATGCTCATCAGAGAGATACGGAGCGTCATAATATCAATACGTTCCTTGTAACTAATCATATACAGGTTATTTCTGAGGCCCAGTTCAGGAAGGATACAGTGACTCTTTGTGATGCGACGCATAATCAGTGGGTGCTGTTCAATACTACGGGTGTTTATATGCAGATTCTGGATCGTGGAGAGGGTTCTCCTATTAAGAAGGGACAGACTATTGATGTTCTCTGCCGCTTTGCGGAGTACAATCTGAACGAACTCCCGAAGTTTAAAATCACGGATCCTTTGGTTCTGGATTCTGCTCAGTTGACTAATGAATATCCTATTTCGAGAAATGGAGGTGAACCGGAGAAGTTGTCAGTGACAGACAATAGTGGTACTTTTACAGCCTCCTTTGACAGCAAAACCAGTCTCATGTATAGTGCTTATAACAGTGCAGCTGTTCCAAGTGGCTGGCTGGTTCCATTGTCATACATTAATCTTGGGCGTGATGAGAATATTGCTCATGTACGGCTTATTGTCCCTTCAGCTCAAGGACAATCTAATGCATCCGGTAGCGTATATGCTTGTTTTTATGATATTACTTATATGAGAGGGAGATAAAATCCGTTTTTTAGAAAAGATATTATGACATTAATAAAATCTATTTCAGGAATCCGAGGCACAATCGGAGGGCATGCGGGCGATACATTGAACCCACTTGATATTGTGAAATTCGTTTCGGCGTATGCTACTTTCATTCGGAAAAGTGAGAAATCATCCAGTAACAAGATAGTCGTTGGGCGTGATGCTCGTATCTCTGGGTTGATGGTCAAGAATGTAGTGTGTGGTACTCTGATGGGAATGGGCTATGATGTTTTGAATATCGGCCTGGCTACCACTCCGACTACAGAACTTGCTGTCCGCATGAGTGGAGCTGCTGGAGGAATAATCATTCCTGCCAGTCATAATCCACGGCATTGGAATGCTCTCAAATTACTCAATCAGGATGGAGAATTCCTCACGAAAGATGATGGAAATGAGGTATTGGATATCGCCGACAAGGAAGATTTCGAGTATGCTGAAGTAGATCGTTTAGGAAGTTATACAGATGATTCTACATTTGACAAACGGCATATTGATGCTGTCCTGGCTTTGGACTTAGTCGATGTTGAGGCTATCAGGAATGCACATTTCAAAGTAATAGTAGATTCTATTAATTCTGTCGGTGGCATTATCCTTCCCGAACTCTTGAAGTCTCTTGGTGTGGAGGCACGTTTCCTGAATGGTACACCTGATGGTAATTTTGCTCATAATCCGGAACCCCTGGAGAAGAATCTAGGCGGTATCATGGGAGAAGTTGCAAAGGGTGGCTATGATCTGGGCGTCGTGGTAGATCCTGATGTCGACCGTCTGGCTTTTATCCAGGAGAACGGAAAGATGTATGGTGAGGAATATACACTGGTTACGGTGGCC
>DAIPMC010000067.1:13704-14612 GCA_036768895.1 Prevotella sp.
ATATCTTGGATCATGTCAAAGGCTCTACGGTCAGCAATCTCAGCTCTACTCGTGCTTTGCGTGATGTTACGGAACGTCATGGCTGTACTTATTATGCTGCAGCTGTTGGTGAAGTGAATGTGACGACGAAGATGAAGGAAGTAGGAGCTGTCATTGGTGGAGAAGGTAACGGCGGTGTCATCTATCCGGCTTGTCACTATGGTCGTGATGCCCTTGTGGGGATCGCTCTTTTCCTGAGTAGTCTTGCTCAGAAAGGCTGTAAGGCCAGTGAACTCCGGGCTACCTTCCCGAACTATTTCATGGCAAAGAACCGGATTGACTTGAAACCCACTACCGATATCAACGCTATCCTTGAGAAGGTCAAAGACCAGTATAGCTCTCGGAAAGATGTCCAGGTGACGACAATAGATGGTGTCAAACTCGATTTCTCGGATTGCTGGGTTCATCTGCGTAAGAGTAATACGGAGCCCATTATCCGTGTCTATAGTGAAGCTAAATCGAAAGAGGAAGCTGATACCATTGGTAAAAAGATTATGCAAGAGGTCGAAAGGATGCTGTAAAAGCGTCGTTATAGTGAATCTTGTAGAAGTTCAGGCAGGCTATCCAGTGAGATAGCCTGCCTGATGCGTTTTCTCCCATATTGTTGTTTTTCTGAGTCTAATGTTTAATGGAAGTGGATGACTCCTGTCGGAAGAATGGTTGTATTATGATTTGTCAGATTCTTGTCAATGATGATCCCTCCCTCAACATTGATGCCTTTTCGTTGATGTTTCAGTATGGTAGCTCCGGAAATATCTTTATATCCCGTATTTGTAGTTGTCGTTTTCAGTGTTGTTTGTATAGAATTGTTTGGGTTAATGAGGAAGGTATAACTGCCGAATTGATTCCATGCGAAAAAAGAAGAAAGA
>DAIPMC010000068.1:0-6312 GCA_036768895.1 Prevotella sp.
ACCTAAATTCAAGTGAATAATGCAACTGATTAGAACAAGAGGAAAGGTAAGAATAGGAAAAAATATATATTCAGAGCAAAAAGAGAAAGGAAATCTTTCCCTTTCCTTTGCTCTGTGGAGAAGTTGTTTCTATCTTTGCATCCTCAAGTTCCCCAACAATCAGTTGCTTATGAAGAAGAAACATCTTACCGAGGGCCAAAGATACGAAATCTTTGCCTTATTACAAAGTGGCAAGTCACAAAAAGACATAGCCGGACAATTAAAAGTCAACAAGAGTACCATATCCCGCGAAATAAGTCGCAACTCTGATGGTAGAAACAAGTCCTATAAAGCAGACTTGGCTCATCGCAAGTACATGAAACGAATAAAAGGACGTACTCACTTTCATAAGTTTGATCTTTCATTACAGCTGATGGTGGATATTTTTCTTAAAGCAGATTTCAGCCCGGAACAAATCAATGGGTTCCTTAAGACAAACCTAAGGGAATACGTATCACATGAGACAATCTATCAGTATATATGGAAAGATAAGAGAACCGGTGACAAGTTGTTGTTCCAACACTTACGTAGAAAAGGAAGGCATTATGCCAAACGAGGTTCAAAAACCAACGGACGTGGCTTTATCAAGAATCGGGTGGATATAGATCAGAGACCATCAATCGTTGATGAAAAGGTCAGGTTTGGTGATTTGGAAATAGATACAGTTATAGGCAGAAACCACAAAGGTGCCTTATTAACAATAAACGACAGGGTTACAGGGCTTGTATGGATACGCCGTTTAAGTGGGAAAGAGGCCGGCCCGCTTACAAAAGCAGCTGTTGACGCTCTGATGCCTGTTAAAGACTTAATACATACAATTACGGCAGATAATGGAAAAGAATTCAGTTTTCACGAAAAAATTGCAGAGAAGTTAAATATTTTGATTTACTTTGCAAAACCATACCATTCATGGGAAAGAGGTGCCAATGAAAACACCAACGGACTCATCAGACAATACTTCCCTAAAGGTACGGACTTTGGAGATATAACACATGAACAAGTGATGCGCGTTCAAAACATATTGAACGCCAGACCCAGGAAAAGATTGGGCTATATGACCCCTATAGAGAAATTTAAACAATTAACAAACTTAGAGTACAATGCGGTTGCATTATCCGCTTGAATTCAGCTTTTAATGATTTTGAAGGTATGAAGAATATCCTATTTGATTCGTTTGGTTTGTTTAAGGCTGGTTCTGAATAATAAGTATAAAACTAAGTGAAAAGCACAAGCGTGTTATATTATAAATTTTTACTACCTTTGTATCAGATCTAAATCGAATAGAAATGAAAAATCGGTTCCTTGTTTTATTTTTCTTTTTTTTAGCAGTGACTGCATGTATAGCACAATGTCCAAAAAAGGATAGGGTGATAAACGGAGATGAACAGACTTCTGCTTATTTTCCGATGCTTAGAAACCGGCGGATAGCTCTTTTCTCCAACCGCACAGGTATGGTCAAGAATAAACACATTCTTGATATTCTGACCGAAAATCATTTCAAGGTGACTTGTATCCTTTCTCCGGAACATGGTTTTCGTGGTAATGCTGATGCGGGAGAGACCGTAGGCAACAGTGTGGATGAGGCAACAGACGTTCCTATCCGTTCTCTGTATAACAGTGGCGATAGTACAAGTTTGGGAGAATACCTTCAAGGGCATGCTGATATATTGGTCGTAGATATTCAGGATGTAGGTCTTCGATTCTACACCTATTATATAAGTATGTGCAAACTGATGAACGTCTGTGCTGGACTGAAAATACCGGTTCTCATTCTTGATCGAGCCAATCCTAATGGTTTTTATGTTGATGGCCCGGTACTCGATATGAAGTATAGATCGGGTGTTGGTGTTCTTCCTATTCCTGTTGTCTATGGGATGACTTTGGGAGAACTGGCACAGATGATTAATGGTGAGGGCTGGTTGAAAGATAAACGTATCTGTCCGCTTAAGGTTATCACGTGCAAGAATTATACCCATCAGACAAAATATCGCCTTTCTGTTGCACCATCACCCAATCTGCCGGATATGAAATCGGTCTATCTTTATCCTTCAATGTGCTATTTTGAGGGAACCGTCGTCAGTCTGGGACGCGGCACAGATCTCCCTTTTCAAGTTTATGGGCATCCGGCTATGAAAGGTTGTACCTTTAGTTTTACTCCCCGCAGCAAGATAGGAGCAAAGAATCCTCCTTTGCTCAATCAGAAGTGCTATGGTGTAGACTTGAGCCATAAGTCCGATTCGGAGATATGTAAAAAGGGACTTGATCTGAGTTATGTTATTGATGCTTACCACAGACTTAAGATAGGAGATAGGTTCTTTACCCCTTTCTTCGAGAAACTAATCGGTGTGGGCTATGTCCGAAAGATGATAGAATCAGGAAAGACTGCAGGTGAGATCAGGGCATGCTGGAAAAACGATGTGGAAAAATTCAAGAAACAACGTGCTAAGTACTTGTTATATGATGACAAATGAGGAAGGTCAGACTGTTTGTTATCCGCTGACGAATATTTATTTTAAAATCAATATCTCACATTTGTTTTCGTTCAACATCGGAAATAGAAAACCATCTCATACGTTTAATATTTAATCTAAAGATATGTCTCCTTCCATTATTCTTATTACAGTTATAGCTTATATTGTCGTTCTTTTCACTATTTCCTATTTTGCAGGACATAAGGCCGATAATGCCGGTTTCTTTACCGGTAATCGTCAGTCGAAATGGTATATGGTGGCTTTTGCCATGATTGGCGCAAGTATCTCCGGGGTCACATTTGTATCTGTTCCGGGGATGGTAGCTGTCAGTGGATTCGGTTACTTGCAACTCGTGATGGGCTTCATTGTGGGGCAGTTGATTATTGCTTTCGTGTTGACACCTCTGTTTTATCGGATGCATCTCACATCCATCTATCAATATCTGAGTGATCGTTTTGGCATGGCATCCTATCATACTGGGGCATGGTTCTTTTTCGTTTCCAAGATGTTGGGAGCAGCAGTCCGCTTGTTCCTCGTCTGTATTACCTTGCAGTTGCTTGCTTTCGGTCCTTTGGGTATTCCTTTTTGGGTAAATGTTGTGCTGTCAGTAGGTCTGGTCTGGCTCTATACCTTCCGGGGTGGTGTGAAGTCTATTATCTGGACAGATTCACTCAAAACACTTTGTCTGATTGTTTCTGTAGGACTTTGCATCTATTTCATAGCCCATGATATGAACTTCTCTTTCGGTGGAATAATAAAGTCTGTTGCCAACAGTTCTTTCAGTAAGATATTTTTCTTTAATGATGTCAATGACAAGGAATATTTCTTCAAACAGTTTTTTGCCGGTATTTTTACGATGGTGGCAATGAACGGACTTGACCAGGATATGATGCAGCGCAATTTGAGTTGCCGTAACTATCATGAATCTCAGAAAAATATGATAATCAGTATACTGTTGCAGTTTGTCGTGATAGCAACATTCCTGATACTCGGCGTGTTGCTTTATATTTTTGCAGCAGCTCACGGTATTACTGCTACCGGTGACAAGATTTTCCCAGTGATTGCAACAGGAGGTTATCTTCCTGTCATTGTCGGCGTTCTCTTTATCATCGGTTTTGTAGCTTCTGCCTATAATGCAGCTGGTTCCGCCCTGACGGCACTGACTACTTCTTTTACGGTTGATATTCTCGGAATCAAGGATAAGAGTGAGAAGCAGGTCTCCCATATTCGGGGCAGGGTACATCTGGGTATGGCCTTGTTGATGGTGCTTACTATCATCATTTTCAATATCCTGAATAATACCAGTGTCATTGATGCCGTCTACATTTTAGCAAGTTATACATACGGCCCGATCCTGGGTATGTTTGCTTTTGGCATCATCGTCAAGAGACCTGTCCGTGATAAACTTGTCCCTTTTGCTGCGTTGGCAGCTCCTTGTCTCTGCCTTATTCTGGACATGAATTCGGAACGGTGGTTCAATGGTTACCATTTCAGTTATGAGATTCTTATCTTCAATGCCTTGTTTACATTCATTGGTATGTGTTTTCTTATAAAAGGGAAAAATGATAAAGATGAAAAAGCAATTTAAAAAGAGGAAATGAAATATGGTACACTTACGTTTTATTTTATTATCACTATTTGCTGTAATTTGTGTGGATGCTTTGCCACAGTCTTTACAAAGGGTGGCACCCGGTGAGGTCGGGCTGGATGCAAAACAATTGTCGTATGTAGACCCTGTGATAGAAGGAGCGATCAAGGAAGGCCGTGCACCCGGAGCCGTCCTGGCGATTGTCCGTCATGGAAAAATGGCTTTTCTTAAAGCTTATGGTAACCGGCAGGTGTATCCTTTCCGTCAGCCGATGACGACGAATACGGTTTTTGACATGGCTTCGTGTAGCAAGAGTATGTCTACTGCTGTATGTGTGATGGTTCTTATGGAAAGAGGACTGCTGCGCCCTTCTGATCCGGTGAATGAATATATCCCCGGTTTCCAGAGTTGGCGCAACGGTAAGGATAGTGTCACTATCCGCATTGTCGATTTGCTTACTCATACTTCCGGATTGCCTCCTTATGCTCCTGTTCAGGAACTGAAAGAAAAATACGGATCACCCAATCCTGGGAAATTAATGGAATATATATCTACTTGCAAACGTGATTTCCGTCCTGAAACGGTTTTCCAATATAGTTGTCTGAATTATATCACCTTACAGCATGTCATTGAGAATATCTCACATCAGAGTTTGCGAGACTTTGCTGCACAGAATATTTTTATCCCATTGGGGATGAACCATACGGACTACTTGCCTTGCAAGCAGAATCGTAGGGGTAAATGGGTGAATACCGATCAGCCCCGTTGGATAAAGAATGGTGAGGCGGAAGGGATCACTCCGATAGCTCCTACGGAGAAGCAACCGGATGGAAGTGTCCTTTTAGGACAGGTACATGATCCGCTGGCCCGTGTGATGAACGGTGGAATTTCAGGTAATGCCGGGGTGTTTACATCAGCCGATGATGTGGCTGTTCTCTGTGCTGCTCTCTTGAATGGGGGGAGTTGGAACGGGCATAGAATCCTGCATCCGCTTACCGTGAAGATGATGACTACTGTGCCTAAGGGACTTGAAGCATTTGGCAGGACAATGGGATGGGATAACTCCTCTCCCTATTGTTCGCCTAAAGGAGATATGCTCAGTAAGGATACCTATTGCCATTCCGGGTATACGGGCACATCTATCGTCGTTGACCCTGATAATGACCTGGCCATCATCCTGCTTACCAATGGTGTGCATCCCGTAGATAAAAGCAATGTTATCCGATTGCGCGCCATGGTTGCCAATGTGGTAGCAGGAAGTATTATTGGAAAATGAGAGGGTATCCTATTTCTGATCGATAAACCGTTTTGTAAGATCCCCGTATTGGTCTGTTCTGCGGTCGCGCAGGAAAGGCCACCAGCGGCGGACTTCCTCGCTGTGGGCAAAGTCTACGTTCAAGACAATGCTTTCTTCTTCTTTGTCACTGGCTTGATAGAAAAGTTCTCCCTGTGGACCGGCAACAAAACTTGATCCCCAGAATTGAATGCCTTGCGTCTGTCCGCTTGGGTCAGGCTCAAAGCCTACGCGATTGACTGCTACTACAGGAATTCCGTTGGCGATGGCATGTCCTCGTTGTATGGTCGTCCATGCTTCACGCTGCCGTTGTTGTTCTTCTTTTGAGTCAGTACTTTCGTAGCCGATAGCTGTGGGATAGATGAGAATCTCAGCTCCTTCGAGAGCCATGAGACGGGCTGCTTCCGGATACCATTGGTCCCAGCAGACCATTACTCCCAGTCGCCCTAAAGAGGTATCAATGGGATGAAATCCCAGATCTCCGGGTGTGAAATAGAATTTCTCATAGTAGGCGGGGTCATCGGGGATGTGCATTTTCCGATATGTTCCGGCTATTGTCCCGTCTTTTTCGATGACGACGGCTGTATTATGATAGATTCCGGCTGTTCGCCTTTCGAAAAGAGAGGTGATGATAATCACTCCAAATTGCTTGGCCAGTTCTCCGAACAAGCCTGTTGAAGGACCTGGTATCGGTTCGGCAAGGTCGAAATTCTTTACATTCTCTGTCTGACAGAAATAAAGACTGTTATGCAATTCTTGAAGGACGATAATTTGGGCACCGCGTTTGGCAAGGTCGTCAATACCCTCTGCTAACCGTTTGATGTTATTTGTGCAGTCTGCAATATTATGCTGTTGGAGAATTCCAATTTTGATTTCTTTTTTATTCATAGTCTTTTACTTTTTGTTCTGGGTTTCTTTAA
>DAIPMC010000068.1:6412-14517 GCA_036768895.1 Prevotella sp.
TCGGGGAAAGCCCTGGCGAGTATCTCCCCGGCCTGAATATCCTTCTTCGGCTGAGAGTATGTAGGATAGAGGATAGAGCCATTGGTGATGACGAAATTGGCATAGGTGGCAGGAAGTCTTTCTCCTTCATCAAAGATGGCATCAGGCATGGGCAGTTCCATTAGTTGATAGGGACGGCCATCCAGTGTCCTCAGAGTCTGGAGTTGTTGTTTCAAGGCTTTGAAATCTTCATATTGAGGGTCTTTTCTATCCTGGCATCCTATATATAATAAGGTGTTATATGGAGCTGTTCTCACAATCGTGTCTATGTGCCCGTCCGTATCATCACCGGTCAGCAGGCCATGGTCAAGCCAGATGATGCGCTTGGCATGGAAAACGGATTGGAGTTTTATGGTGATTTCTTCTTTAGTAAGTGGCTGATTCCGGTGTGGGGCCATCAGGCAGTGACTGGTCGTGAAAATCGTACCATTTCCATCACTTTCGATGCTGCCCCCTTCGAGTACAAAGTCTTCGTGATCTTCTACCTCCCCGTTCAACGCGCCTTGAATATAAAGGTTATGGTTAATACCATTGTCAAGATCTGACGGAAATTTGTCTCCCCAGCCATTAAAATGAAAGTCGAGGAGGATACCTGGTGTATGAACTGTTTGCGAGGTTTCCTTGTCAGAAGTGAGGCCTTCTTCAATGGTGAGGTCTTCTTCCTTTTTATTTGTGTTCTTGTCTTCGGCAATCAGAGTGAGGAAGGCATGGTCACGGGCCCATGTATCATTCGTGCTACAGGCATAAAAGAGGAGATTGCCGGATAGTTTGCTGCCCAGTTTTTCTCTCAGCAATTGTTTTACTTCTTCAATATGAGGGGTGACAATCAGTACTTTTTCTTCTGTTGCAATATGATAAGCCAATTGGACAAATGTATCTGTTATCTCGGAGAGGTAAGGTTTCCAGTCCGTTCCGTCATGTGGCCATGTCAACTGGATGCCACTTTGGATAGCCCATTCCGCCGGCAGGTAAAAAGGTCTGTATCGTTCCATTTTCTTGATGATTCAGTCGTACTAAATGTGAATATTTTACAAAGATAATCAAAAGTTTCGTGTCCTCCTTCTATGCTGTGGAAAAAGTGAAGAATGGGGATGAAAAAAGTAATGTGAAGTGTCTGGAGAGATAAAAATCGTTAAACGCGCCTTTAACTCTGTATATTCTCAATGAAAATCAGTATCTTTGCAAGTTAAAGATATAGAAAGCGGTTTAGCGTGAAAATACAGAAGGTGATTGATGCCCTTGAACAATTCGCGCCTCTGCCTATGCAGGAAGACTATGATAATGCCGGTCTGCAGGTTGGATTAACAGAGGTGGAAGTCTCAGGGGCTTTATTGTGTCTGGACGTTACGGAGGATATTATCGATGAGGCTATAGAAAAGAAATGTAATCTTATCGTAAGCCATCATCCTCTGATTTTCCATAAATTGTGCCGGATCACTGGTGAGGATGCTGTTCAGCGTACAGTCTGGAAAGCTCTTGACCATCATATTACCGTTGTATCCATGCATACCAATATGGATGCAGCGCAGGGTGGAGTCAACTATAAAATTGCAGAAAAACTCGGATTGCAGAATATTAAGTTTATCGGCAAACAACAGACGGTAGAAATCCACCATACATCTGATGATGGTAGTGTGGTTGCTGAAAAACGCTATGGTGGTGAGGGTGTTATCGGCGAGTTTCCAGAGCAGATGGCTGCTGATGATCTTATCCTGATGCTTCGCCAACGTTTCGGCGTGGAGTGCGTACAGTGCAATCAACTCCTGAGAAAGGAAATACGGAAAGTAGCACTTTGTGGTGGTGCAGGGAGCTTCCTGCTTGATGATGCCATACACGCCGGCGCTGATGCTTTTGTTACAGGTGAAATGCATTATCATGAATTTTTTGGGCATGACCAGCAGATTCAGATATGTGTGATCGGACACTATCAGAGTGAGCAGTATACGAAAGAGATATTCCGGCAGATTATTATGGATAATTGCCCGGGCGTAAGATGCTGCCTGTCGGAAATCAATACGAACCCGATATTATATTTTTCTTAATTAGCAAATTCTAATCATTAAATCATAAGATTATGGCAAAGAAAGATCCTACGGACTTGACAGTTGAAGAGAAACTGAAAACGTTATATCAGTTACAGACAACCTTGTCAGCAGTTGACGAAAAGCGTGAACTTAGGGGTGAACTTCCTTTGGAGGTAAAGGACCTGGAAGATGAAATAGTCGGCTTGAATACTCGTCTGGAAAATATCCAGAAAAGTGTAGATGAGTTTCAAAGTGCCGTTACTAAGAAGAAAGGTGAAATTACCGATGCTCAGGCGAGTGTTGAGCGCTATAAGAAGCAACTTGATGATGTTTCAAATAACCGTGAATATGATACGTTGAGTAAGGAAATAGAATTCCAGACTTTGGAAGTTCAACTCTGTGATAAGAAAATCAAGGAAGCTCAGGTTACCATTGAGGAGAAAAGCAGCGAATTAGAGAAAACGCAGCAAATGCTCGATGATAAGAAAAAAGAACTTGATGACAAAAAGAACGAACTTGATGAAATCATGGAGGAAACTCGCGTTGAAGAGGAAAAGTTGAAAGAAAAGGCAGCCGAACTGGAGAAAAAGATTGAGCCTCGTCTGCTGACCAGTTTCCTTCGTATCCGCAAGGGCGCGCGTAATGGATTAGGTATCGTAACCGTACAACGTGATGCTTGCGGAGGTTGCTTTAACAAGATCCCTCCACAGCATCAGTTGGATATCAAAATGCACAAGAAAGTTATTGTGTGTGAATATTGCGGCCGTATTCTGATTGATCCTGAACTTGCTGGAATCAAGTCTGAGACTCCAGCTAAGGAGGAGAAACCGAAGCGTAAACGTACTGTTCGCAAAACCACTCGTAAATCGTCTGATGCAAGTACGGACAAGTAAGACTTGACATACGAATAAAGATAAAACATAGGGATCCTGCCATCAACAGTATGGTAGGATCCTTTGTTTTGATATTTTGTATTTAAATTTCAAGATCTGTTTTGTTTCAGGCATCTTGAAGATAAATGTTAAATACTGATCCGTGATTTCCTTCGCCTTCATAATCTGCGTTTTGTGTGAGATGGGCAATCAGAATGGCTTGCTCATCCTCTTCAAGGTGCTCACAGAGTTCCAATCGTATTATTCCTGATTTATGGTCAAATTGTAAATCCCAAATCTCTTTGCCGGTTGCATTTACGGCTGTTGTGATGGCATCTTCCATAGTCCATAATTCTTCATATTCCATTTTATTGATCTGTTGATGATTTGCAAAGTTATCTATAATTATGGTAATAACAAATCATTAAGGGCTCCAGATTTTTGAGGTTTCCCGATTTTTCTTGGGAACATGGTATTAAAGGCTATAAAATCTGTCTTTTGTATATAAACCGACAAATAGTACCTTACATAATCCTTTTTTTATATAAGATATGTCATAAAGTCATACCAAACTGACATTTTGTCTCTGATGTTCTGATAGGCATGAATGTTGCAAATACCCTAAGTGAAGCTTGAAGGTCCGAAAGATCCGAAAAGTTTCGAGGAGTTTTGAAATCCTGCAGGATGGAAGAAATTCAAACATTTAGATAACAATTAAAAGATAATCGGAGGTATTCATTATGTTACTTGCTCGTAGAAATAATTCAGATTTAATGTCAAACTTTTTTGATAACTTTTTTGATACGGATTTAGTTCCGATGATGAACACTACAGCACCTGCTGTCAACATCAAGGAGAATGAAAAAGCTTATATCATGGACATCGCTGTTCCTGGTTTGAAAAAAGAGCATTGCTTGATTAATCTTGACAGAGATGGCAATCTGAGTATCAAAATTGAATCCAAAAAAGAGGACAAAGAGGAAAATAAGAAAGAACACTATCTGCGCCGTGAGTTCTCATACGGGGACTATGAACAGAGTTATTCTCTTCCTGAAGATGTAGATAAAGAACATATTTCTGCTAAGGTGGATGAAGGTGTACTTGAAATTGAGTTGCCGAAATTGGCTAAGACAGAAGAAAAGAGGAACGTTCGTAAGATCGAAGTTGTCTAAAAGGCATCCGCAGGAAACTGCGGATTCTTCTTTTGTGATCAACAGTCGTGAAATAAGTGTGTGTTGAGATTTGTAAAAGATTTATATTCTTTTAATTGGAGAAAGGTGTTATAAAAATAAAGTCGTTAATTCTAAAATAGTGGGGTGAGGGATATTACTTTCGGGTGATATCCCTTTTTATAGTCCATTGGTTGAACAATTTAGTGTTATTGAACCCGTTGGCGGAATTAATTTAGTTCATTACCACTGTCCGGTAACCTCATTTTGACTATGACTGGAACCAATTACTTCAATATGATGTTGTTTCAGGAAACAATCTGACGGTGATCAAAATGCACCATTTTGGTATAGTGAAATGCACCATTTCGCTACCCCATAATGCACTATTTTGGTATACCATAATACACCATTTTGGTCAGCCTGCCATACAGGCGTGAAAATCAAGTGATTACTGTTTGACATAATTCCGTCAACTGTTTTATTGACTATCTTGTCATAGTCAATCTGATATTACTATAGTACTGAAAAAAAACATATTACAGTTTGGTAATTCTTAAAAACAGGTTGATATAAAACCTCTGAGAGTATTCTTTTCTTCAGATTTAATTCAGAAAATGAGTCTTTTCGATTTTTCTGATATATAATAATTCTTTTAAATTGATAATTTGATTTTTATTTTAGGTGAATCAGCCTTGAATTCTTAAAATTTTTAATTTTTTTAGCTTTTTGTTTGGCTATAATAATATTTTTTAGTACTTTTGTCTAATAATTAAGGATTCGTAATTAAGTGAGGAAGATTGGTTTCTATATTATATTATCAGTCATATTTCTTTGTTCGGCTTGCCAGTTGAAGTGGAAGCCGTTCAACGATGATTTGTCTGAACCCAAACTGGAAATAGAGCGCTATGATCGTCTGGAAAGCCGATATTTTACGACAGGGGATTACTCTGCTCTTCAGCAGATGAATACAGATTACCCTATTGAAACCAGAACGCTCATAGAGAAGATGCTGCAGTTGGGAGAGATCTATGATCCTAATATGCGTCAGAAGTTCTTGATTTATTTTCAGGATTCAACCCTCCAGTCTATGATTGCAGATGTTGAAACTGAATATGCCAATATGGACGACCTTAATGAAGAATTGAAGAATGCGTTTAGTAATCTGGAGGATTGGATCCCTAATATTCCTAAACCGATTTTTTATTCTCAAATAGGAGCCTTTACACAAAGTGTGGTGGTAGGAGATAAATCAGTAGGGGTATCGCTGGATAAATATCTTGGTGTCAATTATCCTTTGTATAAGAAGAATTATCCGTTCAGTCAGCGCCAAACGATGACACGTGAATTTGTGGTACCGGATTGTATTAACTTTTATCTTCTTAGTCTATATCCTCTGAAGAATTATGACCGGCGTTCCAATTGGGACCGTGATATGCACATGGCTAAACTGATGTGGATTACCAACAAAGCAATAGGAAGAAATATCTATGATACGCCGTATGTACGAATAGTCAACCACTATATGAAAAGACATCATAACTTGTCGATTTCAGGTTTACTGAAAATGGAAGATTATTCGAAAATGAAGTGAGGATTTTTTGGGGGGTAATGATATTTTTCTAATATGAATAGGTTCTTCATGAGGAAATTTTTGACTTTTTTAGCGGTTGTTGTTATGGCATCCAGTATGAATGCTGCAAATAAGTTGGACCTGAAATCAATAACTTCTGGCGCTTTTGCAGCTCAAAAGATTAATGGAATTAATTCCATTCAGGGCACTGATCAGTATGCAAGTATCAGTCAAGATGGTAAGCAAATCATCAAATATGCCTTCAGAACGGGGAAAAAGATAGCTGTCTTGTTTGATGTCTCTAAGACAAAAGGTGAGAAAATCGATGGTTTTGACAGTTATATCATAAGCCCGAATGGGAATAAATTACTCATCTGTACAAAGAGGCAACGCATTTACCGTCGTTCTTATAAAGCAGAATTCTTTATTTATAATATTAAGAGTAGGGAGTTGAAGAAACTCTCTGCCGGAGTTTCCCAGCAGGTTCCGGTTTGGTCACCTGATAATCAGCATATTGCCTTTGTACGAGACAATAACATCTTCATTACTGATGGTGATCATGAGGAACAGGTCACTACTGACGGAAAATTCAATCGTATTATCAATGGTATACCGGATTGGGTAAATGAAGAAGAATTCGGTTTTAATACGGCGATGACCTGGAATGCAGATGGTTCTTCTCTGGTATGGATCAAATATGATGAGAGTAGGGTAAAGACTTATACGCTTCAACTCTTTAAGGGACTGGAACCGGAAAAAAAGGAATATGCTGATTATCCGGGTTCTTATACTTATAAATATCCAAAGGCTGGACAAGAGAATGCCAAAGTCTCACTATGGAGTTATAATCTGACCTCAAAGGCTACTCAAAAGTTGGATATGCCGCTTGATTCTGATGGGTATATACCACGGGTCAAATGTACAGCAGACAAGAATACGGTAATAGCTTATACTATGAACCGGCATCAGGATACCCTTCTTCTTTATCGGATCAATCCGTTTACAGGAGTCAGCCGTCATCTTCTGACCGAGAGTGTCCCTAAGTATGTGAAAGAGGAGGCCATGGGAGCTATATTTATTGGCAAGCAGACGATCTTGTTGCCAAGTGACCGTGATGGCTTTATGCATCTGTATCTTTATGATATGAATGGGAAACTGATTCGTCGGGTCGAAAAAGGAAAGTATGAAGTTACGGCCCTCTATGGTTATGATGAGTCCACTGGTGATGTGTTTTATCAAGCAGATGCTTTGGATCCACATGACCGTCAGATTTATGAGGCGTGTCCGAATGGTAAAGTTCATTGTCTGACAGACCAGAAAGGCATAAACTCTGCCAGTTTTTCTGGTGATTATCATTATTTTATTAATGTATGGAGTGACTATAACCATCCATACGTTTACACTGTAAGGAATTCTAAGGGGAAAGTCATTCGTGTACTCGAGGATAACAAAACTCTCCTGGAAAAAGTCAGGGAATATGGGTGGGTGAAGAAGGATGCTTTCTCCTTTGTAACCTCAGAAGGTGTGAAACTGGATGGCTGGATGGTTAAACCAGCAGACTTTGATCCTGCTAAAAAATATCCTGTTATTATGTTTCAGTATTCAGGTCCTGGTGATCAACAAGTGCTGAATTCGTGGTCGGCAGGTAGCATGGGCCAAGGTGGGGCTTTTGATATGTATCTGGCTCAACATGGCTTTATCGTAGCTTGTGTGGATGGACGAGGAACAGGTGGACGAGGAGCTGATTTTGAAAAATGTACTTATCTCAAAATCGGTGATCTGGAATCTAAAGATCAGGTTGAAACAGCTCTCTATCTGGGAAGTCTGCCATATATAGACAAAGACCGTATTGGTATCTGGGGCTGGAGCTTCGGAGGTTTCAATACGTTGATGAGTATGAGTGAAGGACGACCTGTTTTCAAGGCTGGTGTGGCTGTTGCTCCTCCAACCAACTGGAAATATTATGATACTATCTATACGGAACGTTATATGCGGACACCCAAGGAGAATCCGAAAGGCTATGCTACTAATCCGATTGAACGTGCCGGAAAGTTACATGGTGCTCTTTTGATCTGTCATGGTACGGCTGATGATAATGTCCATCCTCAGAATACTTTTGAGTATGCTGAAGCATTGATTCAGGCGGATAAGGATTTTAAGGAAAACTACTATACTAACCGTAATCATAGCATCTTCGGAGGGAATACTCGTAACCATCTTTTGAGACAGATTTCAGAATGGTTCATTGAATATTTGAAATAAACGGAATCCTAAAGTTCTGTCTGCCGTTATATGATAGGCAAACTCAGAACCGGTCATGAGATTGTAAATTTTCTCATGACCGGTTTTGAGTTTAGAAGAGTGCCTTGTTTGTTTCCCCTTATTCTTCTGCTATACCTGCTTTAATCCATTTATGGGCTATTTCTTC
>DAIPMC010000069.1:0-5442 GCA_036768895.1 Prevotella sp.
TTTTCTGTTCTACCAAATTATGCGTTCACTTTTTATATTAAAAGTAGTGCTTTATCCGATATCAGTGATCGAAAGTGAAGAATTTTACATTCTGCAGATCAATGTCACAATTTCCACTGATATCTGTAGGTTTCTGAGTATAGAAGATAGTTGAATTGCTGACATGGATGTTGTGGACCATTCCTTTTGCACCGTTGGCAGAGATTCCTATCCTGGTTCCACGGCAAACTACATTGCTGATATGAATATCTTTGAAGTCTGGTGCGTAATCGTACCTTTCATTGGCGCCATCGGATCTTGATCCTCCATGAGAATCCTCGTAATCACATTGAAAGACGATCGCCTGGTCTTTGATATCTGTCATATAGATATGGTCGATGTAAATATTCTCTGTAGGTCCGCCACGGCCTATGGCACTTTTGAAACGCAGTCCGGTATCCGTTCCCATGAAACGGTTGCTGCGGACTACGATGTTCTTCATGCCACCTGAGACATCACTGCCTATGACAAAACCACCGTGGGCATGAAAGACCACATTCTCCTGTATGTTGATATTCTCACATGGACCTTTGGCTGCTCCTCCGGCACCGGAACCACCTTTCATACAGATGCCATCATCACCGGCATTGATGGTATTGTTGACAATAAGCACGTTCTTGCAGTTGCCGATATCCATGGCATCACCGTTCTGTGCATTCCAAGGGCATTTTACAGTAACACCGTCTATGATAATATTGTTGCAACTCTGAGGGACAATATGAAACTGTGGGGAATTCATGACAGTGATACCTTGAATTAGGACATTACGGCAATCCTTCAACAAGATCAGCCGATTGCGTAAGTGTTCCTGGATTTCAGGAGTTGGGGCAATATTGTCAAAGTGTTTCAAGTTGAAAGGATACCAGATTTGTCCGTCATCCGATACCGTTCCACCCTTTTCCAGGAGTTGTTTCCATTCCTCGCCACTCATTTTACCCTTTTTGGCATATCTCCACCATTCGCCATTACCGTCAATAGCCCCTTCTCCCGTAATGGAGATATTCTCCAATTTATTACCGCTGATTTCAGGAACAGTATGGTTCCCATCATTTATCTGCAAGTATTCTTTCTTATCAGGTGAGAAGACAATAATCGCATTTTTCTCCAAATGAAGATCAATATTGCTTTGTAATGCGATCGGACCGGTAAGGTAAATCCCGGAGGGTACATCCAGATGTCCACCACCTCTTTGTGAGAGAGAAAGGACAGCAGACTGGAAAGCCCTTGTATTTGAAGTGACTCCATCTCCCTGACCACCGAAATCGGAAAGTGATACTCTGGTTGCCGGAATGACAGGAGAGACCACAACCGGCATCTGTACCGGAAGGTTCTGATAATATTTCAGATACTCCTTATCCGCAAAAGCAGACAGAGTTACGAGAGAAAATAGAATAAAAGTGAAAAACTTTTTCATGTTGTCCCGGATTAGTATAATAGTAGATTATTATAAATGAAAAAGAGGCGGCCGCTATTAACGAACCGCCTCCGTGAAAGGAGGAGTGGTACCTCTTGGAGTTGAACCAAGGACACACGGATTTTCAGTCCGATGCTCTACCACCTGAGCTAAGGCACCCTGCTTTCTGTTTTGCGGTTGCAAAGGTAAGAAGAAAAATCCATACAGACGAAAAGGTGAAGATAAAAATCATACCTATTAATGTTTATTAACAGTATGGATTTCTCTTATGATATTACTTTTCAAGCGGATTCCATCCCTGTGCAGGAAGGTCAAATTCGTTGTTATCACGCGTTACCAGTTTGAGTCCCAGTTCCTCTTTTGTGATATAGCCGATCTGTCTGACCCCTTCCAGAGCACTTACTTTCTCATGATCACCGATTGGGACAGTAAACAGAAGTTCATAGTCCTCACCACCATTCAGGGCACAAGTCGTCACATTCATGTTCAGTTCTTCCGCCATTACAGCCGTCTGGTAATCGACAGGAATCTCTTTCTCATAGATCCGGCAACCACAATGACTTTGCTTGCAGATATGATGCAGTTCACTGCTGAGACCGTCAGAGATATCCATCATGGCTGTAGGTTGGATTCCTGAATCCCGGAATTTCTGAATCATGTCACCGCGAGCCTCCGGTTGGAGT
Organism: Prevotella sp.; assembly: GCA_036768895.1. Classification (GTDB taxonomy): domain Bacteria; phylum Bacteroidota; class Bacteroidia; order Bacteroidales; family Bacteroidaceae; genus Prevotella. The sequence continues at coordinate 2,137 of DAIPMC010000069.1, forward strand.
TGTCTCTGGATCAGGTATTCCTTGCCGGAGAAGTCCGGTTGGAAGTTGTCCATGGCTGAAAGTTCAGCCTTGAGTTGGTGTTCCTTCTTGGTATCCCCGCTCTTTTCAGCCTCCTGGATTTTTCCCTTTAAGTCATTGATTTGTCCATAATAGACATTATTCTCCCGCTCAAGAAGTTGGAGCCCCATATAAGCAGCGCCCAGATCTCCTGTAACGCAGATCAAGTCAGTTTCGCCGGCACCATTACGGTAGACGATGTCAGACTTGTCAGCCTCACCGATACAAGTGATGCTGATGGCAAGTCCGGTATAAGAAGGAGTTGTATCACCACCTACGAGATCAATGTCCCATTTGTCACAAGCAGCTCTGAGGCCCTTGTAGAATTCCTCCAGATCTTCCACCTTGAAACGTTTGCTTAAGGCAATGTTGACGATCATCTGTTTCGGCGTTCCGTTCATGGCAAAGACATCACTGATATTGACCATAGCTGATTTGTAGCCGAGACGCTGCATATCCATATAGGTCAAGTCAAAGTGAATACCTTCCATCAGCATGTCACTGGTGACGAGTACTTCCTTGTCAGGGTAGTCCAGTACAGTGCAGTCATCACCAACACCGTAAACTGTTTCTTTGTTTTTTATTTTAATGTCTTTTGTGAGATGGTCAATCAGACCAAATTCACCAAGTTCGGATATTTCCATTCAAAAACGAATAAATTTAAATACGGATCCTTCCGTGTAGAATGATTTCTCTATATAATAAGGAGAGAGTCATCAACTGCGTTTGATCATTTCTCTCATGATTTCCGTCATGTGAGGTTCAGCACCATCAGCAGCTTTCTGAACTTCCTCGTGACTGACTTGTACAGGTATGTCAAAGCCTCCGAGGTCAGTGATGATACTGACACCAAATACCTTGATGCCACAGTGGCGGGCTACGATCACTTCAGGTACTGTGCTCATGCCTACTGCATCAGCTCCTAAGAAACGATACATCTGGTATTCATGAGGCGTTTCGAAGGTAGGTCCCTGGACTCCGATATAAACACCGTGCTGTACAGGTATATCCTTTTCTTCGGCGATCTTGTCAGCCAGAGCAACCAACTTGTGGTCATAAGCCTCATGCATATCCGGGAAACGTGCGTAACCGGGAAGGTTCACTCCATGCAGCGGATGCTCCGGAAAGAAGTTGATATGGTCAGTAATAATCATAATATCACCAACTTTGAATTTGGGATTCATTCCACCGGAAGCATTGCTGACGAAGAGTGTTTCTATGCCTAGTTCGTGCATGACACGTTCCGGGAAAGTGACCTCCTGCATCGTATATCCTTCATAGTAATGGAAACGGCCATCCATAGCCATAATGTCCTTTCCACCGAGTTTGCCGAAAATCAATTTCCCCGCATGTCCCTGTACCGTGCTGACGGGAAAGTTAGGTATATTCGTGTATGGAAATTCATAACTGTCCGTTATCTCGGAAGCTAATCGTCCGAGTCCTGTTCCCAATATGATGGCTATCTTTGGACTTGTTGTCATCCTTGCCTTTAACCAAGATGCTGTTTCTTGAATTTTTTCTAACATAACTTATCATTTTTTGATTAAAATTCTTTCCTTTATTCAGCATAAAGCGAATACGGATTGGAATGACGAAGAGATTTCTCTTAACCTCCTCGCTGAGCCCGTCAACGTTCTGCAATCGTGCTGCATCTTTTTCTGTAGTAATAATGGTTTTCGGACTTAGAAGAGATTTGAAAGTTTCATTGATCTTTTCGATGTCTGTTGACTTGAAATTATGATGATCAGAGAAGATGAGGGGCGTGATATCTGCAGGTTCTATCTCAGAAAGATCCTGTAAGATCTGTTTAGGTGAAGCAATGCCCGTAATCAGGAGTACATGTTGTCCTTGAATTGATTTTAACGGGCGGCCGTTCCGGCATCCTTTCCGGGTATCATACGGATTATCGGATGGTGAAATGCCGCTGCCGTCAACAGTTGTATGATAAAACAAAGGTTGGAGATCGCAATAATCCAAAGTCGTAAAATAGAGTTCCTGATAAGGATAAAGACTCAGAGCCTTGGTAAGTACACGAAATTCCATCGGCTTGAGGTCTCTTGGGCATTTTGTGATGATGACGATGTCAGCCCGGTTCTTTCCGGATTCCGGTTCTCTGAGCCGGCCAGCCGGCAAGAGTTTGTCATAAATGATAAGTCTGTGATAATCGATGAGGAGAATGTTAATGCCTGGTTGAACGAAACGGTGTTGGAAAGCATCATCCAAGAGGATGACATCTACATCTTTTGTGGCGTCATCAGACTGCAATCGTTCGATACCCTCACGGCGATTCTTGTCAACGGCTACATAAATATGGTGAAATTTCTGATGCATCTGATAAGGTTCATCTCCTATTTGGGACATTTCCGTATTGGCATCCGCTAAAACATAACCATGGCTTTTACGTTTATATCCCCGTGAGAGGACAGCGACCTTAAATACGTCTTGAAGCAAACTGACGAGATATTCCACATGAGGTGTTTTTCCGGAACCTCCTACGGTAATGTTGCCTACAGAGATGACCGGAATATCATAGGCTTGTGCCTTCAGGATGCCAACGTCAAACATCCAGTTTCTTAAGCGTACACCTAAACTATATAGCCAACTTAACGGTAGCAGCCACTCATTAATTTTAATGAAATCTCCTTCAGTTCTTATACCTTTCGTCATGATTCTTGAAATTTACAATTAAGAAAAGATCCTTGAGAGTTTTTCCTATTGTATGAGGAAAGACTCAGAAAGTTGAAGATGGTCATTCAAAGAACCTCATCTGTGATGGCTGACAGACAAGTTAGGATATCCTGTCTGATCATCTTAACCCCTGAAGATAGATCTTATTGTATTCTCATATTGCCGTTGATCCTTGCCTGAAGTAATTCCTGATGAGAATTAAGTTCTCTTAGTAGCAAGAATGGCTCGTAATAATCACCCAGAGTTGCTTTGATGGTTTCATCAAGATTATTATTGTGTTGGATTTCTTTCATGAACTGATCCGTCCAATCACAAGGTTGAGGATAGCCTTTAGTATGATAATCTTTCAAGTGAGCGAGTTGGGCAGCTTTAGCTACAGCCATATCCGTTCCTCCCAATTGATCCACCAGACCTATCTTGATAGCGTCCATTCCCAGCCAGACATGTCCCTGAGCGATGCGTTCTACCTGTGGAATCGTCATCTTACGTCCATTAGCCACTCTGGTACGGAACAACTGGTATCCACGATTGACATTACCGGCAACCAGCCGGAGTTCTTCT
>DAIPMC010000069.1:5465-6936 GCA_036768895.1 Prevotella sp.
GACGAGCCCATGTATCACCGAAAACGGAATGCTTGTTGGTTTGTACCTGATCAAAATGTAATCCAAGTTTCTTGGTGGTCAGTTCACTGAAATCACGGATAATACCAAAGATACCAATGCTCCCTGTCAAGGTAGTTGGCTGAGCGACGATCCAGTTGGCATTACAACTCATGTAATAGCCTCCGCTGGCTGCCATATCACCCATAGAGACAACTACCGGTTTCTTGGCTTTGAGTTCAGTAACGGCATGCCAGATTTGTTCAGAAGCGTACGCATCCCCACCAGGAGAACTCAGTCGGATAACTACCGCTTTTACATCATCATCATTTTTAAGTTTTTCCAGATCCTTACAAATCTTTGTTGATACAATAGCATCCTGGCTTACGAAATTGCTGGCTGTATTATCGAGAACGATTTCTCCCTGAGCATAGTAGACAGCGACCTCTTTTCCTTTGTCATCCTGGTCCACTTTGTCCATCTCTTCCGGGCTCACCTGTGAAATGGTCTTGTCATCACTAATGCCCAATTTCTTCTTTATAACACCTTTGACCTCATCACCGTAGAGGAAACCATCTACGAGTTTATCTTTCTTATAACTTTTTGGATCAGCCAGAAGAATAAGATGGTCAGCGTAAGAATTGATGGAATCCTGGCTGATATGTCTGCTGGTAGAAATAGCTTTGACGACAGTATTCCATGTCCCGTTGATGATAGCAGTCAACTGAATGCGGTTTGCCTTGCTCATCCTGTCAGAAGTATAGGCTTCCGTCGCACTTTTGTAAGCTCCTACCTTAACAACCTGATAGTGAATGCCGAATTTAGCAGCCAGATCTTTAAAATACATGGGTTGTGAACCGATACCGTGGATGTCAATCATCCCTGACGGATTCAGATAAATCTTGTCAGCTACTGAAGCTATATAATAAGCTCCCTGTGTATAAAGGTCTCCGTATGCAATGATCCATTTGCCACTTTTTTTGAAATCCAAAAGAGCATTGCGTAATTCCTGTAAGGTGCCATAGTCATTGACCAGTGCACTGGTTTCAATGTAGATACCCTTGACATGTGAATTATCCTTAGCTTTGGCAATAGACGATAGCAGGTCATTGAGTCCGATCTGACTGAGTTCGCCTCCTGTCAACTTGCCAAGAAGATCATCGTCTGCCCGTTCTTTAATCGTGCCTTGGAGGTTAAGTACCAAAACAGAATTATCAGCTATCTTCTTCGAGGAGTTTTCAGAAGCGACGATGCCCACTAAGCCTAGTAGTCCGAAGATAAATAGGACGAGTCCAAAACCAAATATACCAACGATAGTGGCAAGGACGTTTTTGAAGAAATCTTTCATACTATTCGTTATCGTAAAATTCAAAAATCATTTATTATCAACAAAATTAGATAATTTTTCTGATATTATAAGCCAGTTAGGATGAAAAACAAGATAATTTCTCTAAAATTAGCGTATAATGGTTTC